>CAYRFU010000040.1:0-1195 GCA_964423525.1 uncultured Burkholderiales bacterium
TGTTGGGAGTAGGCAAGCACGACCAGCTCGACCGCTGGTTTCAAGCCGACTCCAGAGACCACCGCGGCAACGAAGCCTGCGCTCTAGGATTTTCGGTGTATGGGGCTAGAATTGTGGCCCAATGTCGGGGGGGGAGGGGGTGGAAGAGGAGGAGCCCGAGGCCCTCGTCCACCACGAGGGCAACAGGGCGGGCAGCCCGGTCAGTTCCAGCCGCCGCAGGGGGGGTTCAGGGCCAACCCCCCGGGCAGGGGCCCGGAGGCTTCCAGGGTCCTCAGGGGAAGGGACCCCCTCCTGGAGGGTTCCAGGGAGAAGGTCAGCCACCCGGCCAGTTCCCTGGGCCGCCGCCGGGATTTGAGACACCACCCGACGAGCAAGCCTGGAAAGGGATGGCTATCGGGTAACCAGAGCCTCCCCCTCACTGCTCTCTGAGGACCGACGACAACGCTCGGCCAGCTGACCCAGCATTCTAGCCAGCACGTCCCCACTGGCGAGGCTGAACTGTCCCTCTAGCTCCAGCTCCTGGAGAAGCTGGTCGCAGCGGGCCACCGGATTGCCGGGCAGCTGGTCGAAATCACCGTCCATCAAAGAAAGGCGAAGCTGAATCTGACGCAGGTCCATAATCAAGCCGACCATGGCGATGGTCTCCCACTTGTCGGTGGTCTGAACCGCTCGCAGTCGGTCCCGCAACCAACCCAATCGAAGACGCTCTCCTACTCGGTAGAAGCGCTGAGCCGCCTCACCCAGCGAGATTCCAGCCAGGCGACTATTGTCGACCACTCCGATGCCGCTGGGAACGTAATCGAGGCTAGCCGCCTCTTTAGCAAACTCGGCCGGAAATCCGAGGTCGATGCACTTCTGCTGAAGAGACTGGAAGCGAGCCTGCTCAGAAGCAGGCAGAAGTTCGTCCAGTCGATGCCGAAGTTCGGCCAATTTCTCGCGGTAGAGAGCGATGAATCCTGACAAGCTGGAAAGATCGGCGTCGGTTAGCAAAATCCAATTGATGACGTTCTCGAGAGCTCGGACCAAGCCACCGAGAATGTAGTAACTCCCCTCAGCCGACACCTTCCCATCAAACTTTCTCAAACGGTCCAAGAAAGGAGCCACATCGACCATCTCCATGGCCGCCAAAGCGGCTCTCAGCACCTGAACGGAGGTCGCCCCGGTATCGCGGATGGTCCGGTGAACGAAGGTCACT
>CAYRFU010000040.1:1205-29617 GCA_964423525.1 uncultured Burkholderiales bacterium
ATCAGGATCCGGGTCATGTCGGGATGTCCTTCGAAGGTCACTCCCAGCAGGTCGACCACCCGATTGGTGACCTGGGTAGCGATGATCTCCCGCGAGAGCGGGTGCTTTGGGATCCTCTCTTTGAAACGCTCGCTGAGAAGGGGGGGGAAATATTCGAAAATGTAGTGCCCCAAGAGAGGCTCGTCGGGAAAGTTGGTCTCAAGGATGCGACGATAGAGGCCCATCTTGGTGTAGGCCAACAAAATAGCAAGTTCCGGTCGGGTGAACCCTTCCCCATTTCGCATCCTCTCGGCCAACACTTTGCGATTGGGTAGAAACTCGACCGTCGTGTCAAGACCACCCCGTTCAGCCAGATACTCCATCAAGGAGATGAACAGAGGAAGGTCCTCACTGCTCCGACGTTGGGCCAGGGACAGGCACAACGTTTGCCAATAATTGTCGTAGAGAACGAGGCTACTGACATCGTCGGTCATCTCCTCGAGAATCTGATTTCGCTGCTGGAAAGAGATGTCTCCGTGTTGCACCAGAGGGCCTAGCAAAATCTTGATGTTAACCTCGTGGTCGGACATATCGACGCCGGCCGAGTTATCGATGGCGTCGGTGTTGATACGGCCACCGAGGCGGGCGTATTCGATGCGAGCCAACTGCGTAAAGCCCTGGTTGCCGCCCTCTCCGATCACCTTCACCTTGAGTTCCGGGGCGCTAACACGGACGGCGTCGTTACTGGAATCGCCCACCTCGCGATCGGTCTCTTCGCTGGCCCGGACGTAAGTCCCGATGCCACCGTTCCAAAGGAGGTCAGCGGGCATCTTGAGCATGGCTTTGATCAGATCTTGGCCCGAGAGCTCACTCTCCTCGACTTGCAGCATCTCTTGAATCTGAGGGCTCAGGGCGATCGCTTTGGCCGACCTCGGGAAGATTCCACCCCCCTCCGAAATCAGGCTCTTATCGTAGTCCTCCCAGGTGGAGCGGGGCAATTCAAAGAGGCGTTGACGCTCCTGGAATGAGCGAGCCGCATCCGGATCGGGGTCGAGGAAGATATGAAGGTGATTGAAGGCTCCCAACAAGCGAATCTTGTCGGTGTAAAGAAGGCCGTTTCCGAACACATCTCCCGACATATCGCCGATGCCCACACAGGTGAACTCTTCCTCCCAGACATCGACACCAATTTCGAGAAAATGGCGCTTGACACTTTCCCAAGCGCCCCGGGCCGTGATCCCTTCCTTCTTATGGTCGTAGCCTTGGGAGCCCCCCGAAGCGAAGGCATCTCCCAACCAGAAGTCATACTCTTGGGAGACGGAATTGGCGATATCGCTGAAGGTTGCCGTGCCTTTGTCGGCAGCCACCACCAGATAGGGGTCCTCACCGTCGTGAATCACCAGACCGGCTGGATGGACGATCTTGCCGCCCTTATTGTTGTCGGTCAGGTCCAAAAGGCCTCGGATAAACGTCTTGTACTGTTCTTTGACGTAGCCCTGGAGGGCCTCCCGCTCCGAGGGAGCGTTTTTGAGCACGAAGCCTCCTTTGGACCCTACCGGAACGATCACCGCGTTCTTGGTCATCTGGGTCTTCATCAGACCTAAAACCTCGGTGCGAAAATCGTCGGGTCGGTCGCTCCAGCGCAGCCCACCGCGAGCCACCAAGCCCCCCCTGAGGTGAATACCTTCGACTCCAGGGCCACTGACCACAATCTCATAGAGGGGCCGCGGCTCAGGCATCTCTTTGACCTGGCGCGAAGACACCTTGTGGCTGATATAGGTCTTGTCCAAAAAGAAATTGCTGCGCACCGTGGCTTCGACCAGGCTAAAAAAATTTCGTAGGGTGCGGTCGCAGGCCAACGATGAGACACCGTCAAGAAGCTCAAAAAAGCGGCGCCGGTGCTCAGCCATCAGCTCTTGTCGCTCGCTGACCTCGGGCTTGAAACGGGCCTCGAAGTAGCGATAGAGTTCGGCCGCACATTCAGGATGGGCCAGCAAGGTATCGTTAATGAAGTGGCGACTGGTCCCCACCGAAACTTGACTGAGGTACATCTGATAGGTCTTGAGAAGGGCCACTTCCCGCCAGCTCAAGCCACCGCTGATGATCAATCCGTTGAGACGGTCGTTCTCAGCTTTTTTGCTGAGCAACACCTTCATGGCCTCGACCATTCGGGCCTTATCGCGGCGGATGTCGAGGGGCTTGTTGGTGCGCTTGTTTTGGACCCGAAAAACGTCGAGCGAGACCGTTTGGCCACCCAGACGCCCTCCTGGACGAATATCGTGAGCGCTCTGTTGGAGCACCCGCAAGCCGAGGTTTTCGAGGATCGGCAACACTTGAGAAAGCACCAGGCTGTCGCGGCGGTGATAGATACGCACGTGGCTGGCCGATTCGCCGTAGCGCTCTTCCATCGGGTTGAACAGGTCGACCAGATACTCTTCCTCACCCAACAGCAGCTTGTTTATGTTGGAGACATCGCGGACGGCCATCCCGAGAGGAGTAGCCGAGGTATAGCCCTCCGAAAAAGCCTTTCCAAAGTCTTCAGCCAGGCGATGACCTTTGGAGTCCCCGTGAGCCGCGATCAGCTTCTCGGCTAACCGATCGCTCCAGGTCTTGGTGAGATCGACCACTTTGCGCTCCAGTTCGGGCAGGTCGAGCCCCTGGAGATCGAGATCGGTGGTCAGGTAGAAATGGAAGCGAACCTGGTCCTCATCCTCGCCCATGGAGAGCTGGTAGTCGACCTGAGTGGCTTCGAAGGTGTCGGTAATGAGGGACTGAACATCGTGCCGCACCCCGGAATTGAAGCGATTGCGAGGCATGATGACCATGGCCAAAATGCCGCGGGAGAGCGGGTCAGGCCTCAAGGTGAGCCGAACCTCGTGCTCCTGTTGCATAGTCATAATGGTGCGGATGTCGCGATGAAGCTCAGCCGCATCAGACCAGAACAGTTCCTCTCGAGGCATGGAATTGAAGATGGTGACGATCTGCTTGAAGTCGTGGGAGCCCTCGATGGCCTGATCGAGTTCTAACACCTGGCGCAGACGATGACGAAGGATCGGAATCTCTTTGACCGGCGTCGTCAGAGCGTTGGAGGTGAAAAGACCTAAAAAGCGCATCTCGCCCACGATGGTGAAGTCAGAGTCGAGCTTTTTCAGACCGATGTAATCCATGCGGACGTCTCGATGCACAGTCGATTCGGCGTTGGCTTTGGTGACGATCATCAAAGGTCCGCTGGTCACCCGCTGGCGGAGATTGTCCGGGAGCCGACTGAGAGGGACCGGCTCGAGATAGTTGCTGGTCTCGAGGTTTTTCAAAATCCCGAGCGGGGTGGATTTATCCACCTGAAGGAAGCGACCGTCCTCTTGTTCTAGAATGTCGTATTCCCGAAAACCAAGGAAGACAAAGTTGTGGTTGGTGAGCCAGCTGAGGAAAGCCTCGCACTCATCTAAATGGCTGACCTGAGGATCGTCGGGACAGTTTTGGCCTAAGCCTTTGAGATAGGCTCTCAGTTCTTTGACCTTCTCCTTCATGGCGCCGTAGTCACCGGTGGCCAGCACCACGTCCTGAAGGACCGCCTTGATCCGCTTTTCCAATTGGCGAAGGGCCTGTTCATCTTCCAATCGCTCGATTAGGTAGAGCTCATAGACCTCACGGACCGAGTCCTCCTCCCGAGCCAGGTCTTTGACCAGGGTGCCGTCGGCTTGACGCCGGATATGGTAGATAGGGTGGAGGAGATGATGGATATCGAGGTTCTGGCGCTTGAGTTCGTTGGAAACCGAGTCGACGATGAAAGGTCGGTCGTTGAGACTCACCTCAAGAACAGTCCAGGGGCAGTCCCAGCCATCAGCCTCGTAGCTGGGGTTGAAAGCTCTTGCCCAAATGCCCTCCCAGGAAGGATCCTCGACCACTTTCAGAGCCCCCAGGGTCATAGCCATCAAACTTTCGGAATCGAACTCACGAAAGAAAGCGGGGCTGGCCTTCTCAAATAGGAGGCTAGAAAACTCCTTGAGAAAGTTGGACTCCTCATCGGGCACTCGCCGCTCAATGTGGGTGACTAGTTTCTCCAGGGTGGCGCTCAAAGTAGGTTCCTCCAAGTGGTTCTCTCTGGAGTATCCTTCCCTTTTCGGAAGGGAACAAACGTCTTAGTGAGACGTCCAAATCCGAAGCTCTGGCCCCTCCGAGAAAAGAGCCTGAACCAGGTAAGCCGCCCGTCCTCGGCTGACCAACTGCTCGTCCCCGGCAAACAGGGTAAACGATTCTTGAGGACCCAGCTCCAGGTCGAGAAGCCCAGACTGATTGACGGCTCCTCCCTGGTGGAGAACCAGAAGGATGCCCTCTCCCTCCTCGGGCTCGCTTGAGCTAACCAGTCCCCTGGCCGTGTGGAGCCTGAGCTCGATGAGGCGACGAGCTTGTGCCCTCAACTCAAGCTCCAAGCGAACGGTGCGACTGCGGCCAAAATCCGTCCCCCCAAATCGGGTGTTCACCCATTCAGCCGCCGAGTCTTGGCGGCCTAAAGCTCGCTCGACTTTGGCCCTCTGGGCAGCCAGGGCGACCGCGTCGAGAGCCTCCTCCCCCAATCGGCGACGAAGACGCATCAGCGGCCAATGGAGCAATCCAACACTCTGATTGAGACCCCAACCTTGGCTGATAGTCCAGGGTGCTGGCTGAGAGCCGAGATGCTCCCATCCTTTCTGAGCCCAGCTTAAAGCTTCCTCGGCGTGCCCCTGAGCCAGGCGGAGAAGACTCATCAAATAAGCTGCTCGTCCCTCTTCAAGAAACCTCTCTAGATGAGATTCAGCTGCCTCCAGGCGACCTTCTCGGAGAAGGCCCTCAGCAATCTCGAGGGCCAGACCGGGCTGGTCCGTCTGCCAGTCCTCTCCCGCCAAGACCGCCGCCAGCGCTCTTGAACCAAGCTTTTCCGGACTGTCTTGACCGAAGACCTGGCCATCGAGTTGGGCGGCTTGCAAAGCTGCTCTCGCCGCCGCCTGAGTCTGTCCCAGACCTTCCAGCAATAACGCTTCGTAATCGGCCAGACGGGCCGCGGCTCTCAGAAACCCTCCGAAGCGCTCTCGGGCCGATTCTAAACGTGCCCGAGCAGTCGACCAATCGCCGAAGCTCAGATCGATTTCAAGATTGGCCAGAGTCGCTTGAAGATTGAGGGGACTCGAGTCGGGATGAGCCTCGAGCAGTCGGGCTGTGGCTCGGCGACAGAAGTGCTCCCCTCGCCAGGGCCGACCGCTAACAGTCTGACACCAGGCTAAGCCTAACAAGCTGGGAGCCAACTGCCATCTTTCCCAGTCGGAGTCTCGATGACGGCGAACCAAGTCGCGGCTGAGTAGCGCTTCGGCTTGCTCGATTCGACCGTGTCGGGCAGCCAGTTGAGCCGTCAAGACTGGATAACGGTGGTCGCTCCAGTCATGGTGATAGCCTAGTAAGCAGCTCAGCTCGACCCAGGGCGCCAGCGCTGGTTGGTAAGCTTCCTGACGGAGGTCATCAAAGAGCTGGAGGGCCGCCTCGAACTCCCCTTGAGCCAGACGCTCCCGGGCCTCCAACTCTCTTTCTAGAGCCGAGCCCTCACTCATTCAGCCGCCTTCGTCCGGTCCCACTTCCACTCCTGGGGAATCTCGGTGGTGTCGGGGAGCGAAACTTGTGCTATTATGGGGAAGATGAACTCCAAAAAACGCTCCCTGCAGTTTGCAATTCGAGGGGCTAACATCGGAGCAGTCGTCCTGGGGGTGACGGGCTTCGCTTCGGGAATGGCCGCCTGTATCCACTACGAACTTCCGATTCCACCGATTTTCACTTTCGAAATGGGGCTATTATTAGGGGGGGGCCTGGGGGCCCTCCTCGGCTATCTCTGCTCCTTTCCCCGAGGCCTTCGAACTCTTCAGGGTCTCGTCTTCGGCTTCCTTGTCGGCCTGCTGGTCGGGGCCATGGCAGGAGCAGTCTTGGCCACCGTTGTGGTCTTCGTCTGTCTCGGCGCTCTCATGGGAGCCCACGGCGCTCTGCCCGAGGAAGAGACGGGCGGCTGGGAGTTAGCTTCGTCTTAGGGTGATACCAGGCTGCGCCTATCTTTCGTGGTGACCACGTTGAGGGAGCAGAGCTTTCATAGACGGACTCGGAGCTTTTTCAGACGGCTAAGAGAGCGCGAATATTTCTTCACAGGAAAGAGTCGCTCGTTGATATTGGTGAAGCAGCCTCAAGGAGTATTAGGCTCCGGCTTGAGATCGACGAGACTGAGCACTGAGCGGAGGCTGTCGCGCGCTTTCTAGAACCGGACCACGAAGCGGGTATTGACCTGCCAGCCGTCGGACTCGATGCGATTCTGGCCGAACTGGTCGAGGGCCGACTGGTAGCGAATGTCCAGGTTGACCGAAGTATCATCGGTTAACTGTCGATCGACGGCTAGATAGGGTTCCGTGAGTTCCGTGCTAGCCAAGCCCTGGTAGAACTGCTCCCTATCGAGTCCGCCCTGAAGGGTCAAAGCGGGGTCGATCCTCCAGTCGACGGAGAAGCGCTGAAAACTGTTGCCCCAGCCGCTGTCTAATCCCTGGATTGAAACGTTCAAGCGAGAGTCAAAGTCGAGGCGAACCTGATCAAAGTCGAGGGGCTGGGTGGAGAGGTCGAGGGAGGGTTGAACTGGGACCCTGAGTCCGACTCCAAACTGGGACAGTTCCGTCTCGAATCGGTCGACCAAAATCCTGATGTTGTCGAGATCGCCTCGGGTCACGAAGAAGGCGTTTTGCGCTTGCACCTGCTCCACGAGTTCGGCCACCTGAAGAGCCACCTCCCAACGAGTTGGCGACAGTCCAGGCAGGCTGGCTTCGGCCCTCATCAAGCCTTTGGAAGCGAACTCATCCAAAACAGACCGAGCCCAGCCCAAATCTTCGTCAGATGGGACAGAGAGCGCCGGTAAGGCTGACAGCAGGATAAAAATCAGGCAAAAAACGGAACGATTAATAGTCAATCACCACCTCGTAATTATAGCACAAAAGGACCACGAAAGCAGTAAGATTTCTCTTTGAGGAGGGCCTAAAATTCCAAGCTACGAAATAGTCCGTGTCTTGGGCCCCGAACGCTTTATACCTAGCAAGCTTGTGATCGGCCTGGTGGCCATTCTAGGAATCGCGGCTTCGGTGATCACCTTTCGAACTGTTCGAGACTCGGGACTTGAAGAAGGCCGCTTCGCCTTTCAGAAGGCTACATCGAACCGGGTTTTGGCCATTCAACGAGAACTCGACGCCGACCTGGCCACCCTCCAGGCTCTAGCGGACCTCTACCAGGCCTTTCAAGTTGTGAGCCGCGAGGAGTTCTTGGAATTCACCGAGCGAACCTTGGAAGATCCCACCATCGCCCGCCTTTCCTGGGTGCCTCGAGTCGACGCCCCCGACCGTGATGGTTTCGTGGAAACGGTTCGGGCTGAGGGATACACGGGCTACGATATTCGAGATGCTGACGGTATTCCGCTGGAAGGAAAAGATGTCTTCTTTCCGATCCTTTATTCAGCCTCACTGGAAGCGGATCCTCAGCTTGGCTTAGACCTATCATCAGACCCCGAGATTTTGCAGCTTCTTCTTCAAGCCCAAGACTCAGAGGTGGTGGCCACCTCCCGGGTAACCCTCAGTGACAAAGGCTACGGGTTCATCGTCTACATTCCGATTTTTGAAGAGGCCCAGCTGCGCTCGCGGATTTTGCGCGGCTTCGTGAAGGGCGTCTTTGACATCGATGCTTTGGTGAGCGAATCGATGAAGTATCTTGACGATGAGGCTCGGGCCGTCAAGATCACGCTGCTCGATCTGTTAGTGACCAACCCTGAAGAACAGAGACTCTACAGCGATTCTCGCCAAGGCGAGCTGGACCAGCCAGCCCTGAAACTGATCGAGCAGGTGGCCCTGGCCGGTCGAGAGTGGCAGGTTATCGCAACCCGAGCCCCGGGTGCTCCCGACACGATGGGGGCAGCCTGGACGACCCTGTTTGTCGGCGTCCTTCTGACTGTCTTGCTGTGCGCCTTCCTGGTCTCTTTGATGGGCCGAACCTCAGAGGTTGAGAGCCTGGTCGAGCAACGGACGGCTGAGTTGGCCGAAAAGGCTACAGAGCGCCAAGAAGCCCTGAAGCTCTTGAGACGGAGTGAAGAGCGATACCGAGACCTTTTCGAGACCAGCAAAGCTCTCATCTGGACCCACGATGAAAGCGGCATCATCCGCACCATCAATCCGGCCGCCGCTGTCTCTTTAGGCTACACTCCAGCCGAGATGGTGGGAGAGTCGCTGAAGACCTTCGTGATCCCGACCGAGCGCCACAAATTTAGTGACTACCTCGACAGAGTGGGCACCTCCGACTCCTCCAAGGGTCTGCTCAAGCTCTACACCAAAAACGGAGCCACCCGCATCTGGCTCTATCACAACTCTCGCTACGATGACGAGGATTCTACCTATATCCGGTGTCACGCTTTGGATGTCACAGAAAGCCAACAGGCGGAACGAGAATTAGCCCGCCTCAACCGCAAGAACCAGTTGATTCTCGAGTCTGTCGGAGAAGGGATCTTCGGAATCAATTTAGCCGGCGAGTGTAGCTTCGTGAACCCAGCCGCTCTCCTTTACACCGGCCACTCTCAAGAGGAATTGCTGAAAGCCGATGTTCCGATCCACGAATTGCTCCAGCCCAAAAAGCCGGATGGCTCTGCCTACCCCTTCGAGGATTCGCCGGCTTATCAGACCCTCCAGGACGGGGAGATTCGTCGGGTCGCCGATGAGTTGATGTGGCGCACGGACGGGAGTTCTTTTCCAGTGGACTACGTGGTTACCCCAATCGAGGAAGAGGAGCGAATCTTGGGGGCCGTCATCACTTTCCAGGATGTCACGGCCCGCAAAGAAGTCGACCGTATGAAGAACGAATTCATCTCGATCGTGAGCCACGAACTTCGAACCCCGTTGACGTCCATCCGCGGCTCATTAGGACTTCTAGCCAGCGGAATGCTCAAGAAATTTCCAGACCGAGCCGAGCACATGCTCAAGATCGCCGTCGAGAACACCGACCGTTTGGTGCGGCTTATCAACGACATTCTCGACATCGAACGGCTCGAATCGGGCAAGGTTACCATCGAGCGAGGGGATTGCGATCTCGAACACCTGATGAATCAAGCAGCCGATACCATGAAGGCCATGGCTGATGATAACAAGGTGAAACTCGAAGTGGAACCGCTCCAACGCAAAGTGTGGGCCGACTCTGACCGCATCACCCAGGTGTTGACCAACCTGCTGAGTAACGCCATCAAGTTTAGTCCCGAAGACGGGGTTATTCACCTGCGCGCCCTGGAGAAGGATGACCATGTGCTCGTTCAGGTGCAAGACCATGGCCGGGGCATCCCTGAGGACAAAAGAGAAAAAATCTTCGAGCGGTTTGGCCAGGTCGACGCCTCCGACTCCCGCGAAAAAGGCGGGACCGGACTCGGCCTCCCGATCTGTAAGACCATTGTGGACCAACACGGGGGTCAGATGTGGGTCGACAGCACGCTTGGCGAAGGCAGCATCTTCCAATTCACGATCCCTGAAAAAAGCGAAGAGATGGCCGCCGCTTCCTGAGGACCCGCCAAAAAAGCCCATCGCGCATTTCTAGCTCCGACGCATCCCGACTCCCACTTCGCGCAAGTAAACCGACTGCCGGTATTCAGCCTTCGACGCTGCCACATTTATTCTTAGACGGGCCCTGAAAACATATTGACTAATGTTCACACCTTTGTTACACTTTGATTGATTTAAAAGGTTCTTGCGGTCCTATCGGTCAGGACCGCAAAGTGGGCCAGGGTGACCGACCCGGGGTCCGCATGCCGACGAAGAACGCGGCAGGAAGGGAGGTGGGTGTGATTCCAGACAGTAGTATAACACCCACTTGCGGAGGAGTGGGCGCGTAGAGATACGCAGACCTCCGACGGCGGTGGGCCCTCCCCAGCTCTTCCGCTGTAACGGTCAGGGGATAATTACGAGGGGCGCAGAACCTACGAGTGATGCGCCCCCTCTTTATTTTTCTCCTCATCCTGTTGAGCGGAACCGCTTGGGCTCAAACCGATCTCGCGGCCCTCGGTCGAGAAGCCGGCAAAATCCGTCAACTTCCCTACCGAACCATCCGCAGCTCGGCAGTCACTCAAAAGCAGGCGGCAGCTTACGTTCTTCGGCTGCTCGACAAGGAGCTCGAACCGAAGAGGACGCGAGCTCGCGAAGCCTTTCTGAAAGAACTTGGCCTGATGCCCCGGGACACCACCGTGCGGGCCATTCTCCGGAAGCTCTACGCGAGCCAGGTCCGGGGTCTCTACGATCCCTCCAAAAAGCAATATATCGTGGTCAAAGATGCTCAGGAAGCCTTGCCCGGCGCCGGAGCTCTACTAGGCTTTGACGTTCAGGATCTCTTCACCGTCCACGAACTCGGCCACGCCATCCAGGACCAACACTTTAATCTCAGCCGAATCTCCAAGAAGGTGGCTACGAACTTTGACGAGGCTTTCGCGGCCCAGTCGATCATTGAAGGAGATGCCAGCCTGTTGATGATGGACTACGCTTTCGCCAAGGTGGGGCTTGACCCGTCTCAAGCGGGCGGACTGGGGGGTCTTGGGGGCGGTGGTCTTGACCCTGGCCTGATCGGTGCCAGCGATCCTAATCTGGCCGCCGCTCCGGCCTACTTTCGCGAGTGGTTGACGGCACCCTATACTCAGGGACTGGTTTTTGCTCAGGTCCTTCGAGCCAAACGAGGCTGGAAAGGAATCAACCAAGCGCTCCAGACTCTACCCCCGTCCTCAGAGCATATCTATCACCCCGAGAAATACCTGGCCGCCCGGGACTTACCCAAACGAGTCCCTATCTCTCGTCTCCCCTCAGCTTTCGGCTCCTACAAGAAACTCGCCGACGACCAAGCAGGAGAATTCTCCGTTCGGATTCTCAACCAACAACTGAGACCTGCTGACTCCACCCTCGAAGCGGCCGCCGGATGGGGGGGCGACGCCTACCGGAGCTACTCCAACGGGAAGAATGATTTCGTCATCTGGTTGACGGTCTGGGATAGCACCACCGACGCCAAACAGTTCGCGGGATTGATGCAAGATCTACCGGGAGGCAAGCAGAGAACCCGGGACGGTCGCTATTCCGGCTTCACCCTCAAAGGCTCGAAGGTGACCGTGTTGCTAGGGGTGCCGTCCAGCCTGAAAAAAAAGGTTGAGGCCGCCGCCCGATAGCCACCCGCGACCATCGCGGATGGCTACATCGAGGCCCTAGCCTCGAATGTACTTGTCCCACTGATCAAACATCTTGTCGGCAGTCTTGGCCTTGTGAACGGTGGTGTCATTTATGATCTCGAAAATCTTGGTTTGCGTGTCGGTCATAATCTTCCATCGTTTGGCTTGGGACTTGCGCGCGTCCGAGGCCATTTGGGTCTGAATGGTCTGGGCTTGCTGAAAATCCGACTGCATCATCTGCATACGGGCGGCCAGGTTGGCTGCGTTAAAGGGTGCGATCATCTTCTTGTCCTTTCGTGCCTCCGAGAGGCGGGCTCCACAAGCGGAGTCTAAGCAGCCAGGGTAAACAGGAGTTTTCCGCCAAGTGTCCGGTAGATTTCCAAAAGATTGCCAAGTTATGATGAGCGAATATCGATGCGTACTCTAACCGAAGCCGAAATCGAAGCCTTCCTGGCTAAGAAAGAGCACTGGATGATCCTGACAACCATAGGCTCTGACGGCTACCCTCATACTGTTCCGATGGGCTACTTCACCATGGAGGGAGACCTCTTGATGGGTTGCCGGCCTCACACCCAAAAGGTCAAGAACATCGAGAGAAACCCGAAAGTATCAGCCCTTCTTGAGAGTGGTCGCCAGGGCCGAGAGCTGGTGGGAGTCATGTTTGTGGGCGAGGCAACGGTCGTTCGAGAACGAACTGAACTTCTGCGGATCAAGCAGTTTCTAGCTCGTGAGAAAGGCCAAGCTCCTCCCACGGAGGTCAAGAGTGGATTCTGCTATATTCGTATCCGTCCCCATCGTACCATCAGCTGGGATCGTACTCGACCGACTAGCGACTAGAGATTTCGACGACCACGTCCCCCTCCGCAGGGTTGTAGCTCATGACGGCGTCGACCACCTCGTCCAAGACGCCTTCGATCACCTGGAAGCTGGTCTGACGAAGTTCATAGCCAGGCCAACGAGCGAAACGGCCGGACGAATTGTCGAGTAGGCAAAGACCTTCCTCAAAAAGGTCACCCAGTAACTGGCCGGGACCAGAAACCCGCTCATAGGCGAGCCGAATACAGGCCCCCTCGGGGCTGACCACAAGTTCGGAAATCCTCTCGGTAGGTTCTTGGGTCGGTCGGCTCACCACGTGTTTGTTGCCCCATTCATCGAAGAACACATTGAAGTCGATCGAGTTCTGCTGATAGATTCCCGTAGGTTTCTTTTTAGCCCGACGAAGAGAGGCGTTATAAGCGTTCAAGAGTTCTTCGGCCGTCAGCGCATCCTGAAAGCCGGTGCCCCAATGCTCGGCTTCGGGAAGGTGTTCTAGCTGGCGTTGCTGCTCGGCCCAGAGGGAGGTGTCGTAACCTTCCAAAGCTTGCGACAGGTCGGTATGATCGTAATCGGCGGCCGATTCTTGAGAGGCGAGCTTCGACTTTTTGGTGAGCCGCGGCATCTTTCGCAGATCCAGCTCGAAGTAGAACTGTCGAGGTCGTCTCATCCTGCCAGGCGCTGGTGCTCCACTTTGGTGCAGCGATCGCTTACCACCTCAATACCGTTCTGGCGCAACTCCCTGGCAAACTCTTCGTTGCGGATCCCGAGTTGCATCCAGACAGTCTTGGGCTTGGGTTCTAGAGAAAGAATATCGTCAAGGTGCTCAGGCACTTTGTCGCTACGGCGGAAAAGCACGACCATATCGATCGCCTCATCAAGCTCTTGAAGGGTGGTAGCTGTCTTTTCGGCCACCTCGCTCGAGCCGCGAGGATGCACCCCAAGAATTCGATAGCCGTGGTCCTGGAGATACTCAGGCACAAAGCGTGCGGCTTTCGAAGGGGTATCGCTGATACCTACGACCGCGATGGTCTGGGTCTGGTCGAAGATCTTCTGAAAGTCTGGGGGGACGGGACCGGGGCGGCCGCTGCCTGGGGAATGCTGGATCTTCATATTTCCTTCATTCTGAGCTGGCCAGAAAAATCATCCTCGCTTCAGGTCACGGCTGCTCGAACATGGTACAATGTGTCGATGAGACTTTCGCTGTTACTCCTTTTTGTTCTCTGTACGTCTTTCGTTCAGGCCGAGACACTTGCCCAAGCCAGTTCCCGGTTGGCCGCAGAAGCGTCCCAACTGAAAGCAGCTTTAGAAACTGGTGAGACAAGCTGGGGCCAGGGTCTGGCTCTTGAGGATCTGACCTACCTGGAAAGCTCAGCCCGAGAGCTTTCCCAACAGCTCGCCGAGAGCGACGCTCTCTCTCTATTGCCCCTGGTGGAGAGTCTGGCCTCGGCCCGCCGCCGACTCACGACCAGCCAGGTGGTGGCCGGACAGTCCTTGACAGAGGTGGTTTCCCTGGCCACTGCCATCGAAGAACGAGTGAAGGCTTGCGCCTACCGTTTCGACGGACGAGCACCTTTGGCCGGCCAAGAACTGGCAGCGACTCCTATGGAAGGCTCTCTCGAACCCGTGGAGTTCAACGACCCACGAGAGTTGTGGCGGGAGGCCCGAAACGTGTGGGACCTGGCCCGCCGGGTGGGTAACCGAGGCTTCTTCCGGTTTCAGGCCGGCTTCGGTCAACCGAACAATGTCTGGCCCCAGGACCTTCGTCGCCTAACTCAATCGGCTTATCACTTCGAACGCGAAACGCTCCGTTTTGAGCACGTCGAACAGACACGAGCGAGCTATCAGAGGTTACGCCAGGCCTACGACCGACTGGGGGTCATGCCAACCACCTTCGCTACTCGGCAGCTAGAACGCTCATTCCAACGCCTCGACGCCTTCTACGAATCTTTGTGAGTCTTGCTTAATAGGTTGAATTCCCTGATGTAAGCCGTTTGTGATATACTGAAAGGCAGATGTTCTCCGTGGAGATTATGATCCGCCTTCAGTGCGCCAACTGCCAGTTTCAGATCAAACGCCGGTTTCTGGACTACCTTCGCTCGCGCACCACTCGCTGCCCCTCCTGCAACGTCAAGATGGTGCACCTGGCCCGTGGACAAACGCCTGCTGCCGCCCACGTCGAAATGGAGGAGATCCGGCGAGTTATCGAGCGCCTCGAAGGCGACTGGGGATGTCTCGTCAATGAGTATCTCACCCACGAGAGCAAAGGGTGGTGGGATAACGAGGAGCCGGGCCTGGCGCAGTAGTCGGCTAGAACTCGCCGGTCACGCTACGAGGGCGCCAAACGTCAGTGGGGATCTCGTCGTCATCGAGGTCGGCCGACCGGTTGCAGATGGCCGTGGGCGCCGAAGGGTCGAGAGACAGCCCCGAAGTGGCCGGTGTCGTCACCGCGATGCGACCAGTGCTCGTACCTTCGAAGGAGAAGGCCAAGTCGCCAATGGCGATGACATCCCCGTTCTGGAGCAGGTATTCCTGAATGCGTTGGCCGTTGACAAACGTTCCGTTACGACTATTCAGGTCGCGCAAGAGGAAACCATCGGCCATCCTTACGATGGCGCAGTGCTGACGGGAAACACTAGCGTCGTTGAGCATCACCTGGCAGCGGACATCTCGCCCGATGGAGAGGTGATCGCGGTTGAGAGGGAATCCAGAGCGGACGGAATCTCCGCAGGGTCGAAGCCAAGCCCAATTCTGAGGGGTCGGTTGAGGTCGTATCACTTCGGCCGTCTCGAGGGGAAAGACATTGGGCGCGATCAAGACGGACAACAGAGTTGAGAGAGCCATGAAGATGATGCAAATCAGGATAGCAGCCAGGGCCGGAATCCGAAAGTTCTGACCGGCGAAATCGACCAGCAAGGGTCCCATCGCTCCACCCAGCAGAAAAGCCGTCAGGTGAAGAGCCGATCGCTTAAGGATCATGGCTTTACCACCTCCTGAAACGTCCAACCTCGGTCCTGCTCCGATTTCAGATAGGCGTAAGCCGAAGGACGCGTATCGCTGCCTCTAACGCTCACCGTGATTCCACGATACGAAGACTCTCCCGAGAAAACAAGAGAACTCCACGTTAACAAATCGTAGGCTCTGGCAGTCTCGTTGTTTACAAACTCCTTCGCCTCGAAAACCGAGCTTCTCACCACGGCCGTCAGGCCGGTTTTCGGCTCGGGAAGTTGGGAGCGCGAGAACCCCACCAGCAGCAACTTGGCACCGGGAAAGCCGTCGCGGGCTTTAAGCAAAGCCTGGCTTTGTTCGGCCTTCACGACCACCGTTGCCTGACCGGACCGACCCAGCAAAGCCAGAGCTTCCTCGGGATTCGAGGGAGCCTTCTCCACGGTAGCCTCGAGTTTGCTAGGCGGTTCGCTCAAGAGCCACCAAACCGGGCCAGAGACTAGCTGGCTCACAGCTTGCTCGAGACCGTCAACCTCGGCTAAGGCTTCAACGGCCTCGCCCAGGTTGAGCTCGGCCAGTCCGTAAACAGGGAGGGAGCTATCCCCCTCCGTTCTCAAAAAAGTGAGGAGCAGGTCGGGAGGGGTCGGCTCACTACCCGACTCGGTTCTACCCGCTCTTCCTCGGCTCACAGTGCGCAAAGCGGAATCAGCCGAGCCCTCCTGGGCCATCTCGATCTCCAGCACCAAGAGGCGACCCTGGAGGCCTCCTCGGCTGTTGAGATCAGTCTGGGCTCGCAGTAAGCCCAACAAGAAGCTCTCCTGGTCTTGAGCCAAGACAGCGCCCACCCGCAAGGCTGGCTTCTCGGCCAAAGCTACCAGGATATTGTTTCGAAGGATCTCCTCTCGAGGCGACTCCAAGGTCAGCTTGTCGAGGGCCACTCCCAAAGGGCCTCCGTTTCGGTAGAGCCGCTCAGCAGCCAGGCTCGGGTCATCGGGCAGTTGGCCCTCAAAAAGTCGATTCCAAAGGTCCAGGGCGTTAACCCGCCCTCCTTCAAAAAGGTGAGGGAACTTGATGGCCATCCCGATGCCCAGAGTCAGCAAAAGCATAGCAGCCAAAAGGAGGAACGGAAAACCTTTCTTGGGCTGGGCCGGAGGAGAGGGAGTGGATGGTTGTTGAGGCTGACCCGACGAAGTCGACGCGGCAGGGGCCGGCGCGGGCTGACTGGCTGGTGCGGGCGCGGGCGAAGCGGGCGGAGCCGAAGTGGGCGCCGGGGGCGGCCCAGAATGGGGCACTGTCGCCGACGGGTTGGTCGGGGGTCCACTCACGACCCGGGTTGAGTCTTTGTGAGCGGCGCCCCCCGTCAACGCTTTGAGGTCCCGTTTCATCTCAAGCATCGTGTCGTAGCGGTCGTTGGGGTCGAGTTGAGTCGCCTTAGCCAGAATGTCGGCCATGCCTTGACTGACCTTTGGGTTCAGATCACGAGCGGGCGGAAGGATGAACGGGGTCTGGGTGGTGGTCGGATCGCGCCCGGTTAAAGCGTGGTGAAGAGTGACACCGAGGGCGTAGATGTCAGAGCGAGGATCTGTCTGGCCGCTATACTGTTCTGGAGGAGCGTAGCCGGGGGAGCCGATCCTCATCGTGTCGCCTTTCTTTGACACATCGAAGTGGCGAGCTATGCCAAAGTCAATCAGCTTGACCCCGTTCTTGGTCATCATGATGTTGCTCGGTTTGACGTCCCGAAAGACGATGGGGGGCTTGTGCACGTGCAAGTAGTAGAGCACGGTGGCCATCTCTCCACCCCACTCGACGCAGCTTGCCTCCTCCAAGGGGTTCGGGTCGCGAGCTAAAATTTTTCCCAGGTCCTCGCCATCGACGTATTCCATCGACAGATAGTATTTGCCCTGATACTGAAAGTAGTCGAACACTTTGGGGATGTGGCGGTGATTGAGGCTTGACAGAAGCTTAGCCTCGCGATGAAAAAGATCGACCGCCATCTGCTGCTCTTTAGGGTCGGAGTAGGCCGCCGTCATCTCCTTGATCACCACCACAGCGTTATTGTACTTCCGGTCGCGACAGAGATAGAGATTGCTCATACCGCCCTGTCCGATCAGTCGGATCACCTCGTAACGATTAGCAATGACGGTTTGGGGTGCGAACACGCTCTACAGGCCTTCCAAGGGTCTTAGAAAGTATTGGTAAACGGCGATCAGGGTTCCTCCCATCAACAGCGTCAAGAGAACACCTACCAGCCAGGCTGTGGCCTGGGGAGCAGCTTTCTGAACGTGAGGCAGCAGGACTTTCTGGGTGGCATCTCCTTCCGGCTGGCGGCGCGGCTGAGACTTCTTGGGTCGACTCGAGGAGGAGCTACTCGCTTTGCCAGGATGGTCCAGGCAGGCTTGCAGTTGGCGCTTGAGCTCAGCCAGGTTGGAGTAACGCTCTCGCTTCTCGTTGGCTGTGGCTTTCTCGATCACTTTGACGGCCGCTTTGGAGAGGCCCGGATTGAGTTCGCTCAAAGCAGGGAGATTGAAGGGAGACTGACCTGGATTGAAACCGGTCACGAGATGAAAGACCAGGGCGCCGATATTGTAGACTAGTGTGCGCCCATCGATCTCTTCCTCGCCAGAGAACTGCTCAGGGGCGGAATAATCGGGAGGCCCCAAACGCGTCTCATGTTGAAACAGTCTCGAGAACCCGTAATCGACCAGATTGATCTTCCCTTCGGGCGTGAGGATCAAGTTGGTCAGGCACAGTTCCCGAAAAATCACAGGAGAGAGTCGCTTCTTGAGCAGATAACTCAAAAGACCAGCCAGCTGAATCCCGATCTTAATCGACTCCTTCTCGCTCAGCGTCCCCCCTCTCTCCCTGAGGATAGCCGTCAAGTCTCGCCCTGGCACGAACTCCCGAACGATATAGAGGCAGGAATCGTGGACAAAGAAATCCAGCAACTTGGGAATGTTGGCGTGCTCCAAAGTGGAAACCAGGCGGGCCTCGGTTTCGAAACGCTGATCGAGCGAGCCCGCGAAGGAGATGTCGACTCCAACGGGCAGCACCTGCTTGACCACCCAGGTATGCCCCTTAAGGTGCGTATCTTCGGCGACGTAAATGTTCCGGAGCTGAGAGGAGTCGAGGAGCTGGGAGATCCGATAGCGACCCCGAAGCTGGCTCCCCTCAGGTAAAACGGGGGGCAAATCTGGGCTCCTCTCCGCAGGGGTATTTGGGACAGATTCTCGTGCCACGAAGGTTTTCCTTTTCCCCAATACGGAGCCGAAACTTCCTCAGCGGGGATGAATTCAACCTCCCAAACGCTAAGGAGCGGTCTATGTTGGGAAAGCTTTCATTCGTTGGAATCCTGCTCTGGTCCCTTGTCTCGGTGGCCTGGTCCTGTCCGATGTGCAGCGCCGTCCCCCTCACCCTGGCCGAGGAACTCGAGCAAGCTGAGGCGGTGGTCGTGGCCACGCCTTCAGGTTCGGGCAAATACAAGATTGAGAAGGTCCTCAAAGGCAAAGGTTTGGCCCCCGGACGATTGGTCACGGGAGCTCCCGCTCCAGCCTCTATGAAACAAGTGATTCTGTTCACGGTCACCCCGCCGACCAGCCCCTTCTGGACTGGACCACCTCTTGCAACCGATCCCACCCTGGTGAAGTTTCTGACCGGCTTGATGAAGCTCCCAAGGGGCTCCAACCCCACCGTCCAACGCCAGCGCTTAAAATACTTCCTCCCCTACCTGGGACACGCTAATTCCGACCTGGCCGATTCGGCCTATGGGGAATTCGCCGCCGCTGACTATGAGGAGGTGATCCGATTGGCCCCCTCTGTTGGTCGGCCCAAGCTGTTGGCCTGGCTCGAGTCGGCGACCACTCCTGACGCTCATCGAGCTCTCTACCTCATTATGCTGGGGAGCTTTCGCAACAGTGCTGACCTGCCTTTAGTGGAGAAGCTTCTGAGCCAGGCCGAGACCAACCAGAGTGGAACCGACCAGGCTTCTTTGATCGCCTGCTACCTCAGCTTGAAGGGTTCGGGTGGACTGGCCCGGATCGAACGAAACTTTTTGGACCCCGACCTCTCGCCAGCTGCCCACCGCGCGGCCTTGGAGGCTCTTCGATTTCATGGCAACCTGGGGGATCCGATCGAGTCGGCCCAAGTTGCCGCCGTTTTCCGGCGTCAGCTCCAACAGCCTGCCCTGGCTGGCCTGGTGCTGCGGGATTTGGCCCTCTGGAAGGACTGGAAGGCTCTGGATGACGTGGTCGCCCTTTACAACTCCTCCCAAGAGGCCCCGTGGGTTCGAATCCCTGTGATCCGCTACCTTTCGACCTGTCCTCTGCCCGAGGCCAAGACTGCTCTGGAGCGGTTCCGAAAGGACAATCCCGACCTGGTGGAAGCGGCCGACCGTCCTTTCAAGAAGTTCTGACCAGGATTTTACAATTTAACGCCCATTTGACGTTGGTAGGGGACACTGGCGATAGACAAATTCTAGACCTGGAGCTGTACTCGCCATGCGAATCGCCAATACCCCCACCTACAAGAGATCAAGAGGATGAAGCTACCGGCCGTAGCTCAAGCTGCCGTAGCCGGAGTGAAAGAGAGTTTCGAGACCGCCTCCGACATCGCCATCGTAGCCCTCAAGCTCGACGGCGATTCGAGCGCCGAAAAGCTGGGCCGAACGGCCTTAAAATGCGCCCCCTACGCAGCCGCCATTGTCGGCACCGGCGCTGCGGCAGCTGGCGGTGGGCTGCCCGCCCTGGTCTTGGTAGTCGGGGCCAGCGGTGCCCCCGGCGCTCTCGGAGCGGTGGCCAAAGCTGGAGTCGGCGCCAAAGAAGGGGTTCAGCGAGGAGTCGAAATGATGGAGGGTTTCGGGAAGAAACTTCCAGAGAATGCCTCCGCCCTGGAGACGGCCAAGACTTGGGGGGGACGGGCTGCCTCACTCGTAGTGGTGCCTGCCAGAGGCGTTCTGGGCGGTATCGATGGCGTCTGCCACTTCGCCGACGACGCTTTCAATCGAATCGTCGAGCTGGACCTCAACGTCTTGGGAGCCAAATTTAAAGACGGTAAAGCTGCCCTCAACGCTACTTTTGACGCCGCCACCGCAGCCATCTTTCCCCCCGCCATCGGAGCCGCTACCACGGGCGGAGCCGCCACCAAAGCCGGCATCAAAAAGGGTATTGAGGTCTACAAAGATATTCGCGGCCACGCCGAAACCGAGAAGACTCAAAGCTAGAGCTGAGTAATCCTGATGCAGGTCTTTCAAAACAAAGGAACCGGAACGACCGGCCGAGCCTTGGCCACAGCCCCGGCCGCGCCCCCCTTAGAGCCAAGTGACCCCGCCCCCCAGGTCGATGAGGTCAACCTCGGCACGAACCGTCCGGAGCCGGTGCCGCCCACAGCCCCGGGCAAGAAGCGGGTGGTGATTCTGGGAGCTGGTTTCGCCGGTATCCAGATGGCCAAGCGTCTGGGTCGTCGTCAGGATCTCGACGTCGTGTTGGTGGACCAGACCAACCATCACCTTTTCCAGCCCCTTCTTTATCAAGTCGCCACGGGCGCCCTTGCTCCGTCGGAGATCTCGACTCCGGTGCGATCGATGGTCGAAAAGCAGGACAACCTGACCCCTCTGATGGCGACTGTCAGCGATATCGATCTGGACCAACAAACTGTCAGCCTCGACGACGGTGAATCCCAGTTGAGTTACGATTTCCTCGCTCTGGCGATGGGCGGCAAGACAAACTACTTCGGTCACGACGAATGGGAAACTCACGCCCCAGGGCTCAAGACCTTAGACGACGCCGTCACCATCCGTAAAAAATTAGTGGCCTCCTTTGAGAAGGCAGAAAAATGCACCGACCCAGCTGAGCGTCAACGGCTTCTGACCACCGTTATCGTAGGAGCAGGTCCCACCGGGGTGGAGTTGGCCGGGGCTGTGGCTGAACTTAAGAATCACGTGCTGACGAACGAGTACCGTCATATCGATCCCTCCAAAGCACGTATCATCGTCGTCGACGGAGCCGACCGAGCGCTGGGAGCCTTCCGGCCCGACCTGAGCGACTACGCCACCCAAAAACTCGAAGACATGGGTGTAGAGCTTCGCTTCAACGAGTTTGTCCAGTCGGTGGAGCAAGGCAAGGTCACCACCAGTCAAGCCACCTATGAGGGCGAGAATGTTCTGTGGGCGGCGGGTGTGGTTGGCCACCCTTTGGCCAATCAAACGGGAGCCCCCACTGACCGCGGGGGGCGCCTCAAAGTCGAATCGGACCTACGCCTGCCTGGAAGAGAGAACGTTTACTGCCTCGGAGATATGGCCCACGTCGCTCAGGCCGACGGGAAACCCCTACCCGGGCTCGCGGCTGTGGCTGCGGACGCGGGAAATCACGCCGCCAAGAACCTGATGAGTCAACTCGACGGGGGCGCCACCCAGGCGTTCGAGCACCAAAGCCCCGGCACCATGGCCATCATCGGTCGGGGCAAGGCTATCGCCGAACTGCCCTGGGGGTTGACCCTAAAAGGGGTCCCAGCCTGGCTCGGCTGGGTCTTCGTTCATGTGCTCAAGTTAGGAGAATTCCAGGACACGACGGCTGTCACCGGGCGCACTCTTTGGAATAACACCACCTGGAACTGGAACAATCGCATCACCGACTAACCTCTTTGCGCACTCTGGCCAGAAAGTGTAAGATAGGAGCCATGACCGCGCCTATTCACTTCTTGACTCATCTTGGCCTCACAGCTCCTGTTGGCCGACCCCGCCTGCAACAGACGCGGACAGGCCTAGGGCAAACTCCGACCTCGACCCAACCCGGCGACACTCTCGACCTCTCGATTTCGAGTCCTAAAGCCCAACAACCGACGACCCCCACCGTCGCGCTCAGTTTAGCTAGCTTGAAGAGCCAACCAAACCCTCTGGAAAGCGAGAGACTAGTAGACCTGGTGGCCGACTGGACTCGTTACGGAGGAAGCCTCTATAACGAGTTGACCGGTAAGACGCCCCGCCTTCAACCCGGCCACGACTACAGTGTCGGACCGAAAGGAGAGATCGATCTTGCCAGCTATCAAGCCGCTCGAGATCAGCAGCTGGGCAGTTGGGAAGCGACTCCAGGTTTCCGAACCTGGCAGGCTGACTTCGAGACCCTGGTGGCCGAAAATCGCCACCAAATCAGCTATGGAGCGAAGCGAGTCGGAATGATGGTGGACGGCCGCCTGGTCGAGAAGGAGCGCCACACAGCACCCTCTATCCGTGAGAACGACTGGTTCTGTCATGAATCCAACTACTGCGATACGACCACCGGCACGATGACCCAGCCGGATCGAGAGGAAAACGCTTATCGGGTTTACCTATCCGTCAAAGAAGAGAACGTCGTTTCCACCTTCCGCTCGATGATAGAGCGCTTCTCCCAAGATCCCGAACTCCAACGGCTGGGCTTTCAAGCCAAGATGCCCGATATGGAAAACGCAGAGCCTGCGACCAAAGCCCGAACGATGAACCAGAAGGACCGTATTGTCCTCTATCTCGGAGAAAAGGGCGTCGACCGGGCCCTCCCGATTCTTCAACAGATGGCCGAGGAGGATCCACAGAGATTCGACCAGCCCGGGGTTCTCTTCGCCCAACCAGTCCCGACGAAGGACGGTCGATCGATGTCCGGTATGCGCTTGGCCGAGCAAGTCAAGGGTTTGGAGAAGGCCCGCTCCTTTAACGAACTTCACGGCGACCTCCTCGGTGACTGTCTTGATGGGTTGGCCCTGGCCTTTCGCCAACCAAAAACTCTGGCCAGCCTCGAAAAGCGGCATCCTGAGCTGGCTCGCGGCCTGGCTGAGCTTCCGTCCAAAGCGGATACTCGGGCGGTCATGGCTACCGTAGTGAGCACCCCGGAAGGGCGAAAATTCCTGGCTCGCCAGCTGGAAGAGAACTATCCCGGCTGGGCCGGGCGGCGTGGTCTTAGAGAGACCAACCTGGCGTTCCGTGACAGAAGTTAGCAGGTTGAACGACATTGCCAGGCGTAGCCATAGGGATGAAAATGGAACGGATTCTTCTCCCTGTCGACGGCTCCGAGTACTCTGCCATGGCGGCTCCCCTCACTTCCCGTCTAGTCGAGAGATTCTCCTCCCAGCTGACTGTTCTGCGAGTCCTCTCTCCGCAAGGCCTCGAGCCCGCCGATTTTGAGCGAGTCCAAAGGCAAGCCGAGCACGATATCCGCTCGGCCTTTTCTGAGTCGGCCAAAGCGGTGGTCCTGCTTTCAGAAAGCGAGCCCGCCGAAGTGATCATCAACTGGATAGAACAGGCCGAAACCGACCTGGTAGTCATGAACTCCCACGGCCACAGCGGTTTGGCTCGCTGGCTCCTGGGCAGCGTGACCGAGAAAGTGTGTCGTCATGGTCAATGCGTGACCCTGGTGACTCGAGGAACGGCTACCCAAATGGGACACATCGTCGTGCCGCTCGATGGGGGGGCTGTGGCCGAACAGGCCCTGGTCGCGGCTGCGACTCTGCTCGAGAAAAAGGGCCATTTGACTCTTCTCCGCTCCGGCCTGGAGGGTGACCCCGAGCTCGATCGCTATCTCGAGTCCCTGGCTGAGAAACTCTCGCAACGAGGGGTTGCAACCAGTCTCGTCTCTTCCAGCTTACACCCGGCTGAAGCCATCCTGAAAGAACTCGAGAAACCCGAACCTGATGCCGTCGCCCTGACCACGAGGGGACGGACCGGACTGTCCCGCTTTCTGTTTGGAAGCGTGGCCGAGAAAGTCCTCCGTCACGCTCGCAAGCCAACTCTGATCGTCCCGCCCGAAGCGGAATTCGACTTTGAAAGTTGGCTAACAGCCGGCTAAGGCCGTTCGATCAGCCCTTCGACCGCAGTATACTGAGGATAGTTGGCCACCGTAATAGAGGCGCCGGCATGGTTGAGTCCACTGCAAAAGATCGTGTAAGCATCGGGCTCCGAGGCAGAGGTATAGCTACCGATACAGGTCTGAGCCCCCGCCGAGGGGCAGGTAGGGATCGTCTTGAGATAGTTGGGAGTCACGCCCGCCGGAAAATTGATCGGATAACGACCAAACCAGTCGGTAGAGTACATCTCCAGAGCGGTCCCGATATTCTTAAGATTGCTCTTACAGGCGGTCAGCGTTCCACGGGACCCAGGGCATACTCCAGCGCTCCCCACCCTGTATAGAGGGCGCTTTCGGTCATCAACACCCAGGCGCCGATGACGAGGATCGATCTCCAGTTCCTTTCGAACATCGTATCCATCCTACGCTCGAGGGCCCTCAACGGTTCAAACAGGATTCGGGTTGGGGGAGGGACC
This sequence comes from uncultured Burkholderiales bacterium, assembly GCA_964423525.1. Classification (GTDB taxonomy): domain Bacteria; phylum Vulcanimicrobiota; class Xenobia; order Xenobiales; family JADMJV01; genus CAYRFU01. The sequence goes on from CAYRFU010000040.1 coordinate 25,439, forward strand.
GCCGAGGAGAGGGCTGCGGCCTTTCTTCGGCTCTTCCTGAGGGTGGTCGTTCACGGACTCATCGCTCTGCGCCGCCTTCAAGGCCGCCGCCTTTTTCTGGCTTCGCCCGGACGGGCCCAGGATACGATCAAGGTCCTCCTCTTCGAGCACCTCATGAGCGATCAGCTCTCCGGCCAACTGGTCCAGGTGGTCTCGCTGTTTACCCAGGATATCGAGGGCGTGGTCGTATTCTCCCTGAATGATGGCCCGCACTTCCTCGTCGATTTGACGGGCGATATCTTCAGAAAAGTTGCGGGTGTCGTGAAGGTCACGCCCCAGGAAGACCTGGGAGTTCCGACCGGCGAAATTGACTGGCCCGAGAATCTTACTCATCCCGTAGCGACAAACCATGTCACGAGCCAGGTCAGTGGCTCGTTCGATGTCGTTGGAGGCCCCGGTGGTGATCTCGCCAAACACGATATCCTCGGCCGCTCGACCGCCCATAAAGACACAGATGCGAGCGATCATGTCCTCGCGGGTGTAATTGTATCGATCTTCTTCGGGGATCATAGACGTAACGCCCATCGTCATTCCGCGGGGGAGAATGGTCACCTTACGGACCGGGTCAGCGTTGGGCAGAGCCCGAGCCACCATGGCGTGGCCAGCCTCGTGGTAAGCCGTGACCTCTCTCTCCTTTTCAGGGATGACTCGACTCTTGCGCTCAGGTCCCATGATAACCCGGTCGATGGCCTCTTCACAGTCGGCCATATTGATCTTGTCTCGGCCGGCTCGAGCCGCTTGCAAAGCCGCCTCGTTGAGGAGATTCTCGAGGTCGGCCCCGGAAAACCCGGGAGTGCGGCGGGCCAGCACTTGAATGTCGACCTCTCCGGCCAGAGGCTTGCCTCGGCTATGAACCTTCAAAATCGAAAGCCGACCGGCGATATCAGGTTTATCGACCACGATGCGGCGGTCGAAACGACCCGGCCTCAGCAAAGCGGGGTCGAGAACGTCGGGGCGGTTCGTAGCGGCTAGGACAATCACGTTTTGGTTGGCTTCAAAGCCGTCCATCTCGACCAGGAGTTGGTTGAGGGTTTGCTCCCGCTCGTCGTGCCCTCCGCCCAGCCCGGCTCCTCGCTGGCGGCCTACCGCGTCGATCTCGTCGACGAAGACGATACACGGTGACGTCTTTTTGGCTTGCTCAAACAAGTCTCGGACACGACTGGCGCCCACGCCCACGAACATCTCCACAAAGTCGGAGCCGCTGATGTAGTAAAAGGGAACCCCGGCTTCTCCAGCCACGGCTCGCCCGAGCAAAGTTTTTCCGGTCCCGGGAGCTCCCACCAGCAGAACCCCCTTGGGAATACGGGCGCCGACCTTCTGATACTTCTTGGGGTACTTCAGGTAGTCGACCACTTCGTTCAACTCTTCTTTGGCCTCGCCCACCCCGGCGACATCATCAAAAGTCACCTTGACTCGATTCTCCGACACCAGCTTATGCTTGCTCCGACCGAAAGAAAAGGCTTGCCCTCCCGAAGACTGGGCGTGGCGCATGATCAAGATGAAGAACCCGAAAAGCAACAGATAGGGAACAATTTGGAGCAGGTAGCTCCACCACTGATTAGCGTTATCCTCCTTAATGGTGAGAGGGACGCCGCGGTCGACGATCTTCTCTTCGGGCGAAGGACGCATCTCTTCTCGAAAGTAGGCGTAAAACCGTTTGGGAGAACCTTCTTTGACTGACTTGTAAGTTCCGGTCAGACGATTCCCTGACCCTTCGATGGTCACCTCGGCGACATTGTCGTTCTTCAGCTCGTGGAGAAACTCAGTATACTTGATCGGCTTGGGCGCGGAATCTTGCTGGACATTATAGATCACCGCTAAAGCCACAATGCTTAGCAGTGCAAAAAGCACAAGATGTCGGAACATCCTCGACATGTTGGGAAACTCTCCTATTCGAAACACCCCGCCTCGTGACCATTCGACACCCCGGGCGGACCGGCCTTCGAGGGTTCTGACCTCACTCCTGCGGGAAAGTTTCGGCCCGAATCTCGAGAAGGTCGAGACAGCCAGGGCCCGGACAAGCCCATTCATCGAGCCAGTAACCCACCAGCCAGAACGGTCGTTCTCCGCTGCAAAGAAGGGGAATCCGATCGCGCTCCTGAGGTGCCAGGCGCGCTTCTTGAAGGAGCTTCTTGACCGTTCGGCTTCCGCCCCGTCCGGCCGGACGAAGACGGTCACCAGGCCGCCTTTGACGAAGAAGAAGGTTTGGTTCGAGTCGGCTCCGGTCCACTACCACGCGATACTTCTCGGGAGGCTCGACAGAAGCCGCCGAGCGAAGCTCGAGAATCCATTCTCCACAGCGATACTGACCGGGGCGAGTCGGCAACGAGTGGCTCCAGGGCAGAGATGAAGCCCTCTCGTCGAGGGGCTCCCGGAACAGATAGTCGCGATGCCGGCGCACTTGAATCTTGCCTGGCAAGACCACTCTCTTTCCGTTGGGAGCCTCAAGCAGGTCCATCAAAGCTTCGATATGGCCACGACTGAGTCGAAGAGGCAAAAAGAGTCGAAAAACGTGATGACAAATCGGCTTCGGCAGGCTTTTTAGGGCGGCTACCGGCAAGCGATCAGACTCTCCTTGGTCTAACAAACCCGAGGCTTGTTCAACCAGGTAGGCGGTGGACTCTCGGGCTTCTTGAGCTAGGCCGCTTAAAGCGTCCAGGATTCTGGGGTTCCATTCTTTCAGGGTGGGAAGCAACTGATGTCGAAGGCGAGCCCGAGGCAGGAGAGACCGGTTGGTCGGGTCTTCTATCCAGGACACTCCCAACCACTCCAGGTAATCTCTCAACTCTGCCCGCTCGAAAGGTAAAAGAGGACGAAAAACCCAGCCTTTCCAGACCGGTGAAATCCCGCCAAGACCGCTAAGACCACACCCCTCCAGGCTCCGCATTAACACCGTCTCGGCCTGATCGTCTTTCGTGTGAGCGGTCAAAGTGGGAAGATTGAAGCCAGCCAAAAACCGATACCGAGCGGCTCGGCCAGCCGCTTCCACTGAAAGACCAGAGCGGCGAGACTGAGCGACCACGTCCACTTTGTGATGGTGAAAGGGAACGTTGAGCTGGCCACAAAGCGCCTGGCAAAACTCGACGTCGCGACCGGAATCGGCTCGAATCTGGTGGTCGAGGTGAGCCGCTTGGACCTGATGACCCGTCCGCACCAGCAGTTGGAGCAAAGCTACAGAGTCGCCTCCACCGGAGAGAGCCACCAGCCAGGGCTGCTCCGGCAGCCACCCTTGCAAGTGTTGGCGGAAACGATTTTCTAGTCGACCTGACGACACCCGTCGCGGTCGACCTCAAGGGCCAGGCTGGTAGCAGGGATCTCGTGGCGCTCAAAGGCGAGGGACATAGCCTCTGCCACGGCCGCCGGATCGCTTTGGCGAGTATCGACCAGAGCCGCCAAAGTGGGGCCCGAGCCGGACAGGTAAGCTGCCGCCGCACCAGCTCCCAGCGCCGCCCTCATGACCTCCTCAGCTCCTGGGATGAGGCCTAGTCGATAAGGTTGGTGGAGTAAGTCCCGAGCAGTCTCTCGCACTAATTGGCTGTCCCCCTCAGCCAATCCGTGAAGCAGCAACGGCACTCGGCTAAGATTGAAGACCGCGTCGCTACGGGAGTAGTGCTCGGGAAGAACTCGTCGAGAAGCCTCGGTGGAAAGCTCGAAAGCCGGAACAGAAAGAGCGACCTGCCAGCAAAGATGGATAGGGAGCTGCCGAGTAAGGGTCCCCTGAGGGGTTTGACAGCTGGCCACCAAGCCTCCCAAAAAGCAAGGCGCTACGTTATCAGGGTGACTCTCTAGAAAGGTTGCTTCCGCCACCACGTCGACACCACGCGCCACCAGCTTCTTAGCCGCCACCACGCCGGCCACGGTGGTCGCGGCGCTTGAGCCTAATCCTCGGGCCAGGGGGAGGCGGTTGAGCTGCCGGATTTCGAGCCCTCCGAGAGCGCTTTTCCCACTGCGCCGACAGGCCGACTCGAAGGCTTTGAAGAGCAGATGATGGCGGTCACAGGGAAGACTGTTTGCGCCCTCCCCCAAGATCTCGAAGGTTGGCTCGGTAGCCCCGTTGGTGGTGATGGTCACCTCGTTGTAGAGCTTGAGGGCCAAACCCAGGGTGTCAAAGCCTGGCCCAAGATTGGCCGTAGTGGCGGG
>CAYRFU010000041.1:0-7539 GCA_964423525.1 uncultured Burkholderiales bacterium
AACCTGCCTGAGCTCTTGCGGGACGCCATTTAGGTCCAAGGGTGTGAGTGGCGACACGCCTCGCACGTCGGCGCCCGTCTCCTCGGCTATCCCCTTGGCCGTTTCCTTGGCTTTGTCTGCTTGCAGGTCGGCGATCATCACCTTGGCGCCGGCACCGGCGAAGGCTCGAGCGATTCCTTCCCCGATGTTCTGGGCGCCGCCGGTGATGGCGGCGACCTGGTCGTTCATTCGAAAATCCGCGAAAGGGTCGTAGGTCATGATGAAGTCTCCTTGGCTACTGATACGAGATCGATGCGAAGTTCTTTCGGTAGGTTAGTATGGCAAGGAAAGGTGAAAAACTTGTGTAGGGGTTGGACTTTCTTCCCCTGCAGCCGACGACCAACTTCTTTTTGGCTACAGCGAGGAGTTTCTTGATGCGACTAAGTGACCCCGGTAGGCGGTCGTCCGTATTCACCCCACGGGGTTGCTTGGCCGAGCCGATCTGCCCTCGGCTCGTAACCCTGACCGACCTGGGGACCTTCTTGGGTCGGGATGGTTTGTGAAAAAAATCACAATATGGTTTACGTCTAAACTAAAGAGTGGTAGAATGGCGGTGGGGGAATCGATACAGGAGGTGCTTTGATGGCACTGAGGCTAGAAGAGCCCAAAACCGCTCAGACCGAAAAGAAGGCCGGTCTCGACACCGAGGCGTTGCAGCGCTTTCTCGAAGGAACTTATCATAACCAACGCGCCACCGTCCGCCAATGGCTAAAGGAACCGACGTTTCGACGCCACTACGAGCAGTCGAAGGAGCTATCCAGGGACCAGGTCTGGGACTGGTGTCAGGAGCTCGCCGCTCGGGGGGTCACTCGTCTCCCTTATCCTCCTGAATTTGGGGGGGCAGGTCAATTAGGGGAGTTTCTGGCCACCTTCCAGACCCTGGCCTACTTCGACGGGTCCCTTCTGATTAAACTGGGAGTCCAGATGGGACTGTTTACCGGTTCGATTTATAATCTGGGCACCGAGCGTCATCATCGAAAATACCTCGAGAAAGCCATGGCTCTGGAACTCCCTGGCTGCTTCGCCATGACCGAGAGAGGCCACGGGTCCAATGTCAGAGACCTGGAGACGATCGCCGTTTTCGATAAAGAAGCTGATGAGTTTGTGATTCATACCCCTCACGACGGAGCTCACAAAGAATGGATCGGCAACGCCGCCTGCCACGCCCAGATGGCGACCGTCTTCGCTCAGCTGCAGGTCGAGGGTCAGAGCCACGGCGTCCACGCTCTCTTAGTGCCCATCCGGGACGACCAAGGCCAGGTCTTGCCGGGCGTCCGCATCGAGGATTGTGGCCAGAAGCTTGGCTTGAACGGCGTCGACAATGGCAAAATCTGGTTTGACCAGGTCCGCGTCCCACGTGAAAACCTGCTTGATAGGTTTGCTAAAGTCGACCGACAAGGGCGCTACAGCAGCCCTATCCAGAATCCCTCCAAACGGTTCTTCACTATGATCGGAACTTTGGTGATGGGAAGGATCTCGCTAGCCTCGGCCAGTGTGAGCGCAGCCAAGTCGGGAGTGACTATCGCGGTCGAGTATGCGGCCAAAAGGCGCCAGTTCGGGGCCAATGGCGAAGAGGAAATGGTGATCTTGGATTACCAGGCTCATCAGAGAAGACTGATGCCGGCTCTGGCCAGTTGCTACGCCCTCAATTTTGCCACTCAGCACCTGACCGACCTTTTTCTTCAAGACCCCCAGGGGGGTCGCGAGTTGGAAGCCTTAGCGGCTGGCCTCAAAGCCACCGCCAGCTGGGAGACGATGGAGATGCTCCAGACTTGCCGAGAGTGTTGTGGCGGTCAGGGATATCTGGCTGAGAATCGTTTCTCCGACCTGAAGGCTGACCTCGATATCTTCACCACCTTCGAGGGCGATAACACGGTGTTGATGCAGCTGGTGGCCAAGAGCCTTCTGACCTCCTATGCTGACCAGTTTAGCGAGAATCTCTTCCTCGGTGTTCTGCGTCACTTTGCCGACCAGGCCTCTCATGTGTTCACCGAGCTGAACCCGATTGTTCCCCGTATCACCAACAAAGAGCACCTCCGTGATTTCGACTTTCTCCGTTCGGCTTTCCGATTCCGTAAAGAGGCGCTGCTAGTGTCGGCCGCGCGCCGAATGAAGAGCCGGATTGACGGGGGCAAAGATCCCTTTCACGCTTTCAACGAGTGCCAGGACCATATGATTGCTCTAGCTCGCGCCTACTGTGAGTGGGTTATTGCTGAGCAGTTTGCCAAAGCCGTCGAAAGGTGTGCCGAGCCTCGCCTTCGGGCTAGCCTTGAGCGACTTTGCCAACTCTACTGCCTAGTCAAGATCGAGCGCGACCGCGGCTGGTTTCTGGAGCACGGCTTCTTGGAGCCGGCCAAGTCCAAAGCGATTCGGGCCCAGGTATTGGAGTTGTGCCAAGAGGTTCGAGAGGAGTCTGTCGACCTGGTCAGAGCCTTCGGGATCCCTCCCGAAGTCCTGGCCGCGCCTATCGCTCAATAGGGTTCTTTGGTCGGCTAGAAAAACAACCAGTCAGGCGATTGGGACTGGTTGTTTTTTTTCTTCTTTGCTTTCCGGCCCTGGCCAATATGGCCGATCCCTGGCAGGAAGGCGATGGGGTGGGGGAGCCCGTGGCGGGGCTTTCCGACCTCCACGTTCTCAAAGAGGAACTCACCATCGATCTTTCCGGCCCTGGCGCCAACCTGGGCAACACCATCCCACCAACTCCGTTTATCGCCGCTACCATTTTGTCTACCTTCTGGCCCCGGCTCGGGAGTGGGCCTCCTTTGGAGAGCTGGAGTTGAAGACGACCCTCCCCCGGGATTTGAGGTCGTGACCAACCTGGAGCCCGGTGTCTACCAGGGACTGCTGGCCGATTACCTGGCTGTGACCCTGGGAGTGGTCGGAAACGATCCAAGAAGCCTGGTTTGGGCCGTGGCGGGTGGTCTTGGGCTAGGGCTAGCCATCCTGTTGGCAGGCCAGAGACCGTGGCTTGGGTTCTTCTTAGGCGGCCTCCTAGGTGGGATTTCCATCTGGTCGGGCACGCTAGTGAGCAGTTCTTTGGTCGAGAGTCAAGAGGTTTCCAACTCCTGGGGGTATGGAAATTTCCTCGGTGGGTTTTTTCTGGCTGTGATTTTCGCCGGGGTCAGCGCCCTGGTGACAGCAACAGTGGCCTACTACCGAGCCCGCACTTCAATGTGACGGATCCTGACTATCGGAGCTGTAGGTGGCCCGTTCCTCGAACATCGTCTCGATCTGGTCAAGGTCTCGCTGGTTGGAGAGGTCGAAGTAGGTTCTGGCCACGTGTTCAGCGTTCATCGGTGTGCCGTTCCCAGGTGCAGGGTCCCGTTCCTTCCTGCAGAAATCTCCTTTTATGTTTCTGCGCAAGTTCGACCTCGAAAAATTCCACTCGGAGTATAACGTCCGGTGCCGGGATATGTATCCCTGTCCTGAGTTAGGAACCACCCCTTTCGGAGCGACCTGGGCCGTGGTGGAGCCCGGAGGTCAGACCAAGCCCCACAGCCACGAGGCCGCAGAAACCTTTTTCATCGTCGAGGGGCGCGGCCAGATGGACATCGACGGCGACCAGGCCGAAGTGCGGCAGGGCGATGTGGTGTATCTCCCCCCGGGCAGCACTCATGTTCTCTACAATCTCTCGGTCGATGACCGCTTACTTTTTCTCTCCGTCTTCTGGGACGAGGAGCTAGCTGCCGTAGCCGAGAGAATGCAGAACGGGGGGATGAAGAATAAGGAGAGCCAACCTCCTTCGGCCAAGCGCCGATTGATTATTTCGGCTCCCCCGACTCCTAACGGAAAGCTCCATCTCGGGCATCTCTCTGGACCTTATCTGGCCGCCGACGTCTATCGCCGGTATTCCCAGCTGCGTGGGGTCCAGGCCTTTCATCTGTGCGGTTCAGACGACCACCAGAGTTACGTTCAGGACAAAGCTCATCAACTGTTAAAAACGCCCTCGGAATTGGCCGACGAACTGGGTCACCAGGCGGAAGCGACCTTGCGAAGCGCTCTCGTTCCCACTGACATGTTCCTCTATCCTCGGAAGTCCAGGAAATACTCCCAGACTGTCCAGGCGGTGTTCGATATGTTGCTTGAGCAGGACAAGGTGGTGGTTCGGGACAGCGACACCCTTTACAGCGAGAAGGCTGAGCGGTATCTCTATGGGGTCTGGGTGATGGGCGGGTGCCCTCATTGCGGGGCCCATTCCATGGGGAATTATTGTGAGGCTTGCGGGTTACCCAACGACTGTGTCGATCTGGTCAACCCTGTCTGCTCCGAGACTGAGACAACCCCGGTGGTGCGCACGGTCAAGCGGGCCTTTTTTCCGCTGGAAGACCACCGAGAGAGCTTGAAGGCTTATTTCGAGACGATGCGTTTGCCGCTTAGGCTTCGGGCTGTGGCAGAGCGTCTGCTTCGTCGAAAGCGCCTGCCGGATGTGGCTGTGAGCCACCCTTCTGATTGGGGAATCCCTGTTCCCAGAAACAAGCTCCCCGGTCAGATTATCTCGGTTTGGATGGAGATGGTTCTCGGCTATCTTTACAGCTCGAAGGTAATCGCGGCCGATCAGAAGCTTCCTACCAGCTTCTGGGAAGACCCAGATGCCGAAGTGGTTCAGTTTTTCGGTAATGATAACGCCTTTTTCTACACGATGCTCTTTCCGGCCGTCATGAAGGCCGTTCATGCCGATCTCCGGCTTCCTCACGCTTTTTGCACCAACGAACACTACCAGTTCGAGGGGAAGAAATTCTCGACCAGCCGCCAGCACGCCATCTGGGTTGACGACTCTCTCGAGCAAGAGTCGGTCGATGTGGTCCGCTTCTATCTATGTCACACTCGACCAGAACAAACCCGGACGACTTTCACCCACGAAGCTTACCAAGCGTTCAAGCAGGTGGAGCTTCAAGAGGTCTGGAGTGCCTGGTTAACTCGCCTCGAAGAGAAATGCCGGGGGGTTGTGCCTGAAGTCACCCAACTCAATGATGCTCAGAGCGAGTTCTATCGAGAACTGGAGACCCTTTTCCATGAAATCGAGCGCTCCTACGAGAGCGAACGGTTCTCGCTCAGGAGAGTGACCCGGCTGATCTCACACTGGGTTCACGCGGTTTACGACTTCGGCTGCTCCTGGGATTTCCTGGATGATGTCCCCCGCTCTCGAGAAGAGCGTGAAGGGGCTCTAGCCCTGGAACTGGCGGCTGCTCGCTCTTTCGCCTTTCTGCTCGCACCCATTATGCCGAATCTTGCTAACCGCTTGTGGAAGGCTCTTGGGCACCGCGGTCGGGTTCGAGGCTGGCCCACCACCATCGAGTTCTTACCGCCCGGCCAGTCGATCACAGGTCTTTCTTCCGTGATTCCCAAACTTGCGGTGTCGGCTTGAGTCACCGTCAGGAGGCTCTTCGACTAGTCGAGTTGCTCGACGAGACCCCCTATAGTCAGCAGCCCAGACTCTTTTTTAGCCAGCTCAAGACCACGTCTTTGCCTTACCTCGGATGTCAGGAACCCAACCCCAAGCAGGTTTTTCTGCAACTCCTCGAGGTGGTCTATCTGTTAGGACGTGGTTCGCTTCCGCTCACGGTGGCCTTCTGTCAGCATCTTTACGTTGTGACCAGCCTGGGTCAGGCTCCTTTTCCTTCCGACCACCCTCTTGCCTTAAAGCGAGGGCGCATTGTGGCTGACCTCAAGAAACATCGACTGCTGGTCACGGTTTCGACGTTCGCGAAAGGACTCACGGGAGGGGAGGCCGGCATCGAACTCAAGCCTGGCGAGAAAGGCTTTCTGGCTAGTGGCCAGGCGCTTTGTCAGAGCCTCGATGGGGAGGCGGACCTGATCGGTTTGACCGGTAGAACACCGGAGGGGCACGGTTTCTTTCTGGTCTCGTTCAAGCACGCGCAGATCGGAGAACGGGTCATTGGTGGTCCTATGGAACAGACCGATACGCGCTGTTTGAGCTTGGAGGGGGCTCCTGTCGGGCGACCCCTGGCTGGTGACGACCGGCAGACCTGGAACCTTCTTCATTATCAGACCGCCTGGTTTCAAAGCCTGGTCTCGGCTGCCTATTTGGGCGCCGCTTCTCGGGTCTTAGATGAATCGCGGGCCCTTCTCTTGAGAGCCTCGGGTCCCCACGATGGACCGATGGCTGAACTCGATGCGGTGGTCATGCGAATGGGCCGTTTGGTGTTGGCTCTCACAACGGCTTGGAGTAGTCTTCGGTATCTCGGCCATCGCTTTAGTTCGATCGACCTCACGACTTCGACAGAACTCCTCGACCGAACTTCGGTCCAGAAGCAAACGACCCAACGGGCTTGTCTCCAGATTGTCGACGGCGTCCGCGACACCTTGGGCCCGATGGCCTACCGACCCGACACTCTCCTGGAAAGATTGCTTCTTCAACTCCCTTACCTGGCCAATCATCCTTTGCTTCCGTTGGAGGTGGAGAGAGACCTTGGCTTCCAAGTTCTGAGCAAAAAAGAGTTCGTCGGCCTGGATTGGCATTGTTAACAAAATTGTAACATTTGTTGTGTCCGAGGCTCGTCCCGGTTGGGCTGAAAAGTCTTGGTAACCAGGTGAGGTTACCAGGGAGCGAGGGAACAGAATGCTGCAACGTTTGGTCAAGTGGATTTCTCATCGAGTTCAAGGTTCTGAGGTCACCGCCGAGTTGGTGAAAAGGGCACACCGTAAGGATTGTCACCTCACATTGTGGTGTGATCAGGTGCGAGCCCACGCGGTCAACGTCAGTGAGTCGGGGATGCGGCTCCGACTTCCACGTTCGGTGGATCTTCGTGAGGTCGTCACCCTCTCCGACGGCCACAAGTTGACCATCGAAGGTCGCGTGGTTTGGGTTCGTAGCGCCGAGACGGGAACAGAGGTAGGGCTTCAGTTCCAGGACGCTGATTGGCGCGTGAACCGCTGGATTCGCTCGCTTGATGGGCACGGCCACGTCGAGCAAGCCGCTCGAAGGCTAGACCAGAAAGCGCTTCCGGCTCCTCGGCCCAAGCCTCGCAAAGCCGAGAGGACCATTTCGCTGGGGGTTAACTTGGGCGAATTGTCAGCCTAGGAAGTTCTTTCATCGGGTCGGGCCCTTCCTGCGGAGGGCTCTTTTTTTTGGGGGGGAAGGGGGGGATACTGGTGATCCTCCAGCTGTCAGCTCGCCGTTCGAGCTGAAACTCCCACAGTGAACCGCCCGACGAATCCACAAAGGAAGAGCAAGGTGATAGCCTGGCGGCTCAGTTTGCGGCCGAGGCGGGCGCTTGGAGAGCGGTTACCGAGGTGGCCGACAGCGGCTCAACCGGCACCATCTTCACCGAGGAGCCCAAGGAGAATACCGCTGCCGCTTATACAGTAACGGTTACCCAAGGACCAGCGGTGGTGGATGGGATCACCATTCCCGATGCGGCTCACTATTACATCGCCTCGACGGGCCTGACCACGGATGAGTTCTCACCCACCCAGCGACGGGTAGGCCTTCTGCTCCGCACCGGACCGTCGAGTTCTTTTGACACGGCTATCTTCGCT
>CAYRFU010000041.1:7549-29148 GCA_964423525.1 uncultured Burkholderiales bacterium
GGTGGACGCTTATACCGATACCTTCGACTCTTCAGCCCCACCGCCGCCTCCCGTTGCGCCGCTTCCCCCCGGCGGCCCCAAGAAAATAGACTCCGGCTTTAAGTCGAGCCCCGGTGGGGGGGGCGGGGGAGCCGGCCCCACAGCGGGCACCGCTCACATCGGAACCAACGCTACCGCCAACGGAAGCGTTGAGTTGTTGGGAAACTCCAGTGTCGATCACGGTAACGGCCAGGTCCTCGTCGGTCCGGGTGGGGGAGCCACCACGATAGCCGGTGGGGGCAGCCACGCGGGGGAGTTTGTCATGGGTCAGCAGAGGACTCTCGACCCGGTCGTCCTGCCTTATGCTAGCGGCGGAAGCTCCAAGACCATCAGGCCGCCGGGACCCACTCCTCTGCCAGGGAATATGGCTTATGGTGATATCGTGGTGGATGGGGCTGGGGCCGAGCTTCATCTGAATCCCGGAGCGGTCTATCAGTTCAAGTCTCTGGTCGTTCAGAACGGCGGACGGGTCGTGTTTAGCGGGGGGCCGAGTTCCGATGCCTCCGAGGTCTACATCGAGGACAAGTTCGAGATGAAAGATGGTGGGATTCTCAACGCCACCGGGTTGCCCGAGAAGCTCCGGTTCTTCGCCGCCAATGGCGCGCCCGTCACCCTAGTCGATTCCCTCTCAAGTGCCTACTACGTGTGTTATGCCCCTGAGTCAGACATTAAAGTTGACAACGGAGCCGAAATCTATGGAGCCGTTATCGGGAGAAGCGTCGAGCTGATCGGTAACGACTCGGTCGACCGAGCGGCGGTCCACTACGACCTGGCGTTACTCGGCTTGAATCTGTTCGGCACCCTCGGTGGGGGTGGGGGCGGTTGCTTTGGGAGGCATCTTCTTCGGCGGCTCGGGCCCGACCCGCAAGAATTGACCGATTCTGCCGTCCAGACTGTTCTCGAGAATTCACGCCAGGGCACCAGTTGGGATGAGACCGAAGCCGTCCGCGACATCTCAGAGAAGGGAGTCCGCAGCCTTAGTCAACTTGAGATTCTGGAGGACACTGCTGAACGAGCTCGCCGTCACGAAGGTTGGGACGAAGCCAATGAGGTCCTGGACACTCTGCTGACAAACCCCGAGGTCACAGACATCCATGTCGATGCCACCCGGGGGGTTCTCAGTTATCTCTCCGAAGGCGATAACCTGGATGAGAGCCAAGCGGCTCAAGATATTCTGGGCACCCTTAACATTACCGATAGCCACAACGATTGGGTGGCCCTGGTCACGCGCCACGCCTCCCGCCATCCCGAGTTTACGGGCGGGAACGAACTGATCGAGATCGGTCTCGCCAATCGCGGCTTGAACCGACACCATCTCCACGTTTTGGAGCGCCTCCTGGAAATGGATGTTGAGAATCCGACCTTCTCCCAAGCTGAGGCTCTCACCGCCGTGGCCGGCTCAAGCCGTCTTTCAAAACAACAAGAGGGTCTGCTCGAGGCGACTATCCGGCAGGCGGCTCGCCAATCAGACTGGACCGGAGCCAACCAAACCATCGACGCCATCGTGGGCAGCAACGTTTCCGACCAGGAGGCCCGCTTGGGTGGATTGCTGCTGGAGGGGGGAGCTCTCGAAAGTCAGGGAGCCACCGCTATGATGACGAGTTTGCTGGACTCACCTCATCTGGAGGGGCCGCAAGAAAGAGTGGTGGAGAAGCTCGCTCGGAGCCTGGCCGACCATGACTGGAACCCCAGCAAAGCCCTCGACTACCTTCTCAGTCAGCGGAGAGTCGATGAAACCCGGGGAGAGCTGGCCGAGCGAGTTCTTGACCGGCTCGACACCGATGATGGTTTTGAAGCTGTGACCGCTTTGCTCACCATCTTTGAGGCTGATGAGATTGTGGACGGCCACCAGTCCGAGGCGATGGCTGCCGTGATTGAGCGCGCTTCAGGGAGCGCCTGGCAGGACGGTAATGCGGTCTTGAAAGTTTTGGCCACGCAGCCCGACCTGACCAAGAGTGAAAGGGAACAGGTTCAGGGGGTTCTGGAGGCCGAAGGACTGGACGCCTTCCAAGCGGTGGTGGGAATCGTGGAGAGAACCGGAGAGGCGCGCGCCCGTACTCTCGAGGAGGTCTCGGTCTTTGCTGAAGCGGAGGCTTCCCTCGCTCTTCAGGGGTCACGCGCCCCCAACGCTCATCATCTTGAACTGGCCCAATTGGTGTCCGAAGCTGACCTGAGTGCCTATGGGGAAGGCGGAGGAAGCGAGCTTCTCGATGCTGCTCTGGCTAATCCTGAGTTCGGGGAGCATCACCCTCAAACAGTGCGCTCTCTGCTCTCTTCGCCGACCTCTGAGGCTGTTCATCAGCTCGCTCTCCGTGTGGCCCAAAAAGAGGAGATGAGCGAGCATCAAGGAGAACTGCTGGCCGGGGTCGCCGACCTGCACGTCGTTATCTCGCTGGTTAACAGCCCGCAGGTCAGTGAACGTCAAGAGAGTCTTCTCAGGCTCTTCTCCAAGAGCGATTTGTCGGCCTCGGAAGACCCGTCCCAGCCGGGCGTGAACGCGACCGAGGCGGCTCGCTCGATTCTGAGAGCCCAGGATTCAACAGATTCGAACTCTGGCTGAGGCCGAAGAGATTCGGCCCGGCCCCCAAACAGAGGCCATCGTCAAGGTGTTGGAGTCAGGGCTAGAGGGCAGCAACGCCGTTTTGACCGTGCTGACCAGCCAGCCAGACCTTACAGCCGTCCAAGCCGAGACCTTCCAACAACTGTTAGAGAGCGAGGGTTCTCTTAACACCCAGATGCTGGAGGCCTTGCTGGCTAACCCTGAGCTCTCCAGCCATCAGGTTCAGGGTGGGTTGAGACTGCTCTCTGAGAATCCCGGTTCTGGAGCCGCCCAGTCGATACTCCAAGCCGACCAGGCCAGTCCCGAGCAAGTCGATCTGATCGTGGCTGTGGCCGAAAGCGAAGCTCTCAGCGAGGAGTGGCAGCGCCAAGTGGAAGAGGCCGTGCTGGCCAATCCGCACTTCTCACCCACTCATCTCGACCTGGCTCACCATCTGTTGGAAAAGTCAGCTTTGAATGACGAGTTCAGCACCACCCAGGCTCTTTTCGAACTCGTCCAGGCGCCGTCTGTTAGCTCGGCTCAACAGCAGCTCTTAGAGGCGACGGCTGACCTGGCTGTCTCTGACACGGAGTGGGACGGGAATCCTCTCTTCACCTCCATACTGGCTCACGAAGAAGTGAATGAGCACCAGCTTCAAGCAGGCTTGAGCTTGCTCCAAGATGCCCGAAGCGCGAGCAGAGCGGCCGTTTTGTTGGAAGCTGACAATCCTAGTGAGACGCAGGTCGCGATCGCGAAAACTGTGCTCGAAAGCCGGGCGACGGGTAGCTCAGAAGAAAAGATCGTCGGCCGGATTCTGAGCAACCGCGAACTCAATGAGGACCACCTGCAGATTGTCGAGACAATGCTCGAAAGGAGTGCCACCGACGACGAGTTCAGCACAACCGAGGCGCTGGCAAGTTTGGTCGAGACCAGTTCTGTTACGGCCGAACAGCAGCAAGTGCTCCTGGCTATCGTCGAGCAGGCTGAAGCCGATCCGGGTTGGAAACACGGAAACGCTGCCTGGGAGGCGACCTTGGGAGCTCGGGATTTAACTTCTAGCGTGAGCGAGTTGTTGGTTCAGGTTTTGGCTCATCACCCCGAAAGCAGCTTGGTTCAAACCTTCATCGAAGCGGAGGACCTCAATCGGAATCACGTCGCTGCCGTGACCAGAATCCTAGATTTGATGACCGGTCAGGACGGAATCGATTCCTACGAAGTCGCGGCCGACCTGCTCGCCTCTCGTCCCGACCTGGTCGAGGCCTACGCAGAGGATTTCAATCGGCTCAGCTTGGAAGCATCGCGTCCTGAACCGCGAAGGCAACTTTAGCATCTTTGTATTTATCATCATAGTCGGCCATCTCGGACCGATTGATCGCCTTGAGTTGGACGACAAACATAATGGGGAGGATGAACAAGACGGCCACAAAGAGGCGCCGATCCAAAAAGAGGATGGCACCACAGGTCGTGAGGATCTGCAGGATCGCGTAGAGGCCAAGAATGGTGAGGTTACGCCAGGCCGCTCTTAGAGTCAGGAGTTCTTTGGCGAAGAGAGCCGTAATCTCCCCAGGTTGAAGCCGGTCGTAGAAGGTGGCGGGTAAGCGCTGGAGATGGCTGAAAAGCACGATGCGCAGGTCTTTCTTTAATTCACTCCCGAACTGAGCTCGAGTGTAGACCTGAGCCACCTCCGACAAGACGGAAATGAGGAAAACAAGCAGCATGAGGCCCATGACCTGGGTGAGCAGGAGAGCATCTCTTTGAGGTATAGCCTCGTCGATCAACTTCCTCAGAAAAAGGGGGATGGCTACGTTCGAAAACACGGCCACAAACACAGTTATGACCAGGATGACGTGCTCTCGCCAGTAGGGCCTGAGGTAGTTGGCGAGGCCTAAGAAAATCAGGTGAAAGACATTGCCACGAGACTGGTCGCTCGTCAACGTTGGGGGGCCTCACTCATCAGGATACTTCGGATGGCCAAGGCGAAGCCCTGGGCTGAGGGGCTGAACACATTCTGTTCGGGCTCTGATAGATAGGGGACCAAAGCTTTGACGGGAGCCCCGAAAAGTTCGCTGAGATGCTCGGGGAGATTTTTGCCTTCGTCCTTGGGGGGTACCTGATTGACGATCAGTCCCAGACTGGGAACATCCAATCGCCGGACGGTCGTGACGCTGACGCTGGTGCCTTCGTAATCGCCGGGATCAGGGCGCAAGACAATCAACGCTTCGGTGGCCAGCAGAAGAGCCAACAAAGTCTCTTCATGGAGGCCGGGAGCAGTGTCGAGAATGACCACCTCGATGTTCTTTTCTGCCTGCATCTCTCTTAGTTGACTAGAAAGGAGAGAGGCTTCATATCCCTCTCGGAGGGTCTGGGCAATGCGAGCGGGAGTGGGCGCGGCTGGCACGAAGAAAAGGGCCCCCTTCGAGAGGCTGGCTTTCTCCTGCAGATCGAGGGCGACCTCTGGGAGGAGTCGCTTCCCGCACAGGACATCGTTGACCGTGGCCTGTCGCAACTGGTCGCTGGGGTAGTCGAACATCAGGTGCAGAGAAGGGGCCTGGACGGCCAGGTCGACCACCATCACTCTCTGTCCCGACGAGGTCAGAGCCAAGGCGAGGTGGGCCGCGATTTGGGACTTGCCTGTGCCCCCTCGCACGGAATGAAGGACGATGGTTCGAGTTTTGTCATCCGAATGACCCAGCTCGGTCGCCTTGCCGTAGAGTCCCTCAGTCGTGAGAGTCACCGCTTGTCGCTCGCGGGCTTCTTCTAGCTGGGCTGTGAGCTGTTGCACTCGACTTTCCAGGCGCTGTTGCTTTTGTTTGACTTCGAGAGCCATCCTTGAGAAGACGCGAGCGAGGTTACCGAGAGCGTCATCGCGGGCTTCTAAAGGTCTTAGCGGCGAGGCTTGAAACTCTCCTTCCTCAAGGTCGGCAGCTGCCTGAGTTAGAAGATCGACGTTGCG
Organism: uncultured Burkholderiales bacterium; assembly: GCA_964423525.1. Lineage (GTDB taxonomy): Bacteria > Vulcanimicrobiota > Xenobia > Xenobiales > JADMJV01 > CAYRFU01. Next base: position 13,081 of record CAYRFU010000041.1, read on the forward strand.
ACGATACTCGATCTCTTGTTCCTTAAGCCTCTTCTCGCTGAGTGTCGCCCTGAGTCGAGCTTTCAGAATAGACGGGTCGAAGGGCTTGGGCAGGTGGTCGGTGGCTCCTAGCTCAAGACATCGGACGACGTTTTCCATGTCTTTGTTGGCTGACACCACGATCACCGGGAGGGTTTTGAGAAGATCGAGCCTTTTCAAGCGTTGAAGGGTGTCGAACCCGTCCAGTTCTGGCATGATCAGATCGAGCAGGATGGTGTCGAAGTGGCCCTCCTCAACGAGATCCAGGGCCTCCAAACCGTTGACTGCTTGAGTGACCCTGTGGCCCTCGGCTAAGAGGGTCGCTTCTAGCAGAGCCCGATTGGAAGGGTCGTCATCGACGACCAGGATGTGGCCCTTGAGGTCGATCGTTTTGCGAGCCGCCTGCAGCTGTTCCTCAAGATTGGCTAGCTTGCGATTCTGAGCCTGGCGTTGGGCTTGGCTGCGCGACCCTGCCTGCTGTAAGGCCCGAGCCAGGGTCCCGATGACATCCTGGCGTCGAGCCAGCTCGTCGAGAGCATTGGCTGAACGTGGAGGCTTTGAAGATAATAGACTTCGCGGTCCCGCTGTCGTTTGGTCCTGAGCGCAGCGGCCACTCGGGTGACCAGCAGAAAGGAGTCGACCGGCCGGGGCAGGTAGTCGGTGGCCCCGGCACTGAGGCAGCGGATAACATCTTTGAGCTCAGTAGTGCCCGAGACCACGATGACCGGGGTGTGGCGAAGGCGTTGACTGGCCCTCATTCTCTCGAGGACCGTGAAGCCGTCGATATGGGGCCTGGTCAAGTCCAGGATGACGACGTCATAAGGTTCGTTTTGGAGGCGGTTGAGAGCCACGCTTCCATCCTCAGCTTCGGCTACCAGATGGCCTTCCTGTTGGAGGCTAGTCGTCATGAGGGTTCTGGAGACCGACTCGTCATCGACCACGAGCACCCGGCCAGGATTGATCATCTAGACTGGTTCCCCCCCTGCCCCCGAGGCCCTGTTAGAACTTAAGGCTTTCGGTCACTCCTACCCAAACGGGGTGGACTCTTTCGAGGTCGGTTTCCCAAAAGTTGAAAGAGACGAGAGCCAGACATTTGCGAGTGGCGGCCAAAGCTGTCCGAGTCCGAGCCGGTTGGTTGCGCTGCTGGTCGACAAAGCAGACCTCTGTTTTGACCAGTTGAAGCTTCCCTCTTTGAATTTCGCTGACGTGGACATCCTGGCGACCGCCCAGAGACTGAATCAAGAGAGACTTCAAGGGAAGCTTCGGAAGGGGGATAGGGGGAAGCGGCTTCAGGGACAGAGAGAGATGGCAAGTCTCCTTCGGCGGAGGAGAATCCCAGGCTTGGAGGGCGTCTCCGTCGATCTGGACGGTCCAGTCATCGGGTAGCGACACGCTGGCTCCGGCTTTGCCGAAGGTATAATTTTTGGATGCCATCCCAGCCTGTTACTGGCCAGGCCCCAAATTCCCTTCGGGACCCCTGGCCAAAGCCTGGTCGAGAGCTTGCTGGAGGGAAGAGGCCACGGCTTGTTTGAGAACCTCGGACTTTTGTCGCCCAGGCACTCCCTCGGTGACCTTTTTGACGTCGATCGGGTCCGGGATAACGACTCGTGCTACCGGCCGGTGAATGAAGGCCTCTGCACCGGCCAGGATGCTTAGGCCTCCGGCGATGGCTCCCACTGCCGCTAACACTTGACCGGCCGGGCCTGCGCCTGCCAGACTGGCGGCCACTGAACCACCCAGGCCTAGGCCTGAGCCTATCAGCCACCCCAGTGCTCCCCGGTCGGCTGCGGCGGCGATTTTCGGGGTCGGGGACCAATAGGTGTTATCGACCTGGCGGGCTCCAAAGTCGGCTCCGATTCCGGCCCCAGCCAGGCCCAGGACTACGGTCGACGCGACCCCACAAAGCCAGGGACGACCCGACGCTGCCGCCGCCAGGCCGAGTGCCATCGCTGCTCCGGCCAAAACCAGGCCCGCCCCTTTCTCGAGATAGCGGGGCTGGGTGTCGGGTACATAGGCGATGCTCATTGTAGAAATGCAATCGGCTTTGGCTCTTCTGGCGATGACCGGGACGCCGTCTTCTAAAGGACCCACCTGAGTCTTGTCGCGATGGATGGTGCCTTCCGGGAAAATGCCCAAGACCGTATCTTCTTTGACCAGGCCCACCGCGTGGTTACTGCTGGCCCGCCGCGAGCCATCGAGTTCGTTTTGCTTTTCCGGGTCATCAGATTGGCGGCGGTCTACCGGAAAGCAGCCCAGGGCCGTCATGGCCTTTCCCACTTTGCCGTCAAACTGTTCTTTAGCCGCCATAATTCGAAGGTCTGCATCGGCGAAGACCGCGTGCATGACGCCGCCGTCGAGTGAACTCGGATGGTTGGCACAGACGATGACACGACCGGTTTGGGGAATATTTTGGCGGCCATGAACCTCCAAGCGACGAAGGGTTTTGAAGCCGGCCAACATACCCTTTCTTAGCCAGCCGGTCTGGCGAGGGTCGAAGGAGACTCCGTCTTCCGGTCCGGTGTAGACCAGAGGCGATTTGCCGTCTCGGGCAAGCCCGTCGAGTTCTTCCATCTCACGGTCTGACCCTAGATTGATCTTGTCGACTCCGAACCAACTGGGGACGATCAACCGGGTGGTCCGGTAGATATCGCCAGAAGCGGTGGTGATGTGATTGACTCTCATGGGCCCTCCGACTTGAGCGGGCTGGACCGCGAGACTCTACCCTGGGGCCCTGAAATCAGTCTTAAGGGCCTGACTTCCGATTTAAGGACCCGATAAGGTGGTTCTTCGAGGCTCACGGTTCTATGAAGATCGGATTCCAGCCATTATCCGGTCTGACCAATCATCTCCACTTACCCTCGCGCTCGGCCTCACCCGACGTCCTCGATCATTTCGTTGCCGATACGGGCCTCATTTCCTATGAGGGTCTTCACAAGGCGGCCACCGATTATGTCCCGCGAGACTGGGTGCTGGGTCCCGACCAGCAACTGTTCATCGGGTATTCTTCCCAGCAAGACGACAAGAACTACGTGGCTTCGGTCAGGCTCGATGGCCAGGTTGGGTGGGAGGCCCCTATCACCCAGGGCAAGATTGCTGAACTGTCCGTCTCCCCTACCGGGATTGTGGGCGTCCGGACCGACGTCGGTCTGATCGGCCTGGACGGCGAGGGCCAAACGGTCTACGACTACCGCTTCCCCGCCAAGCGACGCATCAGCGGACCGGTGTTTGACGAGGACGGTAGTTCCTACTTCGTCGACCATCAGCGAAGTCGCCTTATAACACTCACTCCGAGCGGCCGCCCCGGTTGGTTATCAGAAGCCATTCAAAAGCTTCCTGTAAAAGAGGTCGCTCGAGTTGGACCGGCTCAGCTGGTGGCCATCAGTGACGAACGCCTGGTCCGTATCGACCTGAATAGGGGTGAGGTGGAAGAGCTTCATTGCCCCTCCGTCGAGCCTGGTTGGGAAGGGGTCGAGTTGCGGGAGTTGTCGGCCAATCCCGACGGAGGAGTCACCGCTTTGGCCGTCCACCATAAACCGGCCCAAGACGGTCAACGCTTCATTCACGAACAGATGCTTTTCTGTGGCCCTGACGGTGAGGCTTGGCAGAGCCACCGATTGTCTCGCTCCTACTGCGTCGAATCGTCCCACTCAGTCTTGAACACCGAGTATATCCAGATCGGTAATCCCACTCTGACCGGTGCGTTTGACCACCGACGGAACCCAGCCTCTTGGAAAGGTGGAGGGGAACGTCTCTTTGGTTGCCTCCCTCCCGGCGGGAAAGCATCTCGTTTACACGGGTCGAAAGGGATACGTGTTCTCGGCCCAGGGAGAAGAACTTCGGCGGTTCGAACTCCCCGCCTCAACCTTTCCCACTTATCGACCCGAGGACTATCAGCTCTCCGACGGGTTCCTGATTCGAAACTTGAAAGAGCTTTATCTTTTCGATCCGGAGACCCACCAGGCAACCTCTTTGACCGACTTTGACGAGGACCACTCCTGGGACGTCGTTGCGCGTCAGCAAGCTCAACGGCCAGCCGTCCCTAAGTTTTCTGTGGTAGAGGATTCTGACTGGGTCCAGATCGGCGACATCGGTCTCCCGGTCCTCGATTAAGAGTTCTTTCAGTGCCGTGGAAGGGCTTGAAGAGGGTGGCCGAGAGGCCCGAGAGTGGGCCCATCAGGTTGTTGGTGGGGATCACGGCTCGAATTCCGCCTGAAGCTCACTGGCGTCCTGATTGAGCAGGGCCATCTCTTTCAAGACGGCCTCGGCTCGTTGGAGGCCCTGGTCACCTACAGCGAAGTTCTCGTCGTCCCAGCCTAAGAGGAGATCGCAGGCTTCGGCGAAGGCGTCGACCAATCGGGCGGTTTCCTCTAAGACGTCTAAGACTTCGGGGGGCAAATCGGCCTTAAACTGCTGGTAGTCGGGAGTCTCCATGACGTCTTTCATCATCAACGTCTCCTCCAATACGGCGCCGATGATGTCTCGATAGTCTTCCAAGCCGACCTCCCCGGCTTTGAGGGCTTCGACGGCCACTCGCAGGCGGAGCATCTTCTTGGAGGTCTCACTTCCTGATTGGGCCAGCTCTTCCAGGCCGTCTCGATGAATGTAGGAGAGGACTTCCTTTTCGGGAACGTCAGAAGCACTGCGGGAAGTCATCACTTCGCTCAGTGCTTCTTGAGTCGGACCATCTTGGGTCATTAGGGTGGTCAAAGGCTAGCTGAGAAATTGGCCCATAATGCTCTGCGCAATTTCAAGCCCTTTCGCAGCCTTTTCTCCTTTCTCTCCACCCTTTTCTGCTGTCTTCTCTTTGACCTTTTCCATGATGGTCGAGATGATGTCGCCGATTGCGCCGCCGCCGCCACCCTCGCCGCCTCCTTTGCCACCGCCAAGAAGGCCGCCAAGCATCTTGCCGATGCCTCCACCGCCTCCTCCGCCGAGGAGACCTCCAGCCAGTTTTCCAATTCCGCCGAGAGCACCCATAGTGGTCACACTCCTTTTCTTGAACTTCTAACCTAAGGATAAGCGCTCGGGCTGGCCTGGAGACGTTGACGTCGTGTAACAGATGTTACGAAGTTGTAACGGATGTAACGCCGTTGTTATAGTGAAGAATGATACGCCTATCTTGGAAGCCGAGTGAGCGGCGAGCGGTGAGATAAGACCGGCGGTTAGCGGCCGAGACCTGAGCGTAGAGATACTGATAGCCGTTGGTGACCAGGAAGTTCTCAGCCGAGCGCACCAGAAACTGGGCTGCCCTTTGGCCCCAGTGAGCTCGTCGTACGCCCATGTCGAGCAGATAGGCGTCCTCAGAATCCTGTAGGTCCAAAATGAGGTAGCCGATGGCTCGATGGCGGTAGCGCACCAGAAACAGCCGATGGCGGCCACCGTAGTCGAGGTTCTGAAAAAGCCGCAGGGTCGATTCCAGGTACAGACTCCGCTCCTGGGAGCGGCCGGGTGGCAAGACTTCGTCGAGGTTGGTCACGGCCAGGGTCGTCACGAATTCCTGATTGGCTGGGCCACCTTCCTTCAGGCTAAAGGCTCGCATGGCTTCAGAGTTCAGGTTGTGTCTTTCTGGCACTCGACCGATTCTATGCCGCTCCGGTTGAAAGCCCCGGTTGAGCCAGAACTGCTTCTCGGGGCTTTTTGGGTCCACCTCGACCAACCAACGGGGTCGATCTCTCAGGGTCGGTAAGCTGGCCTGGTAAAGGGCTTGGGCGGTTTCGGGATCGGGATAGTGAAACTCCCAGAGGGAAGCAACTGGACGTCCTGTGTCGAGTTCGTGTTGGTTCAATTCCCATCCCAGTAGACCCATCAGTTGCTCATCTTGGAGGGCTAGCCAGAGAGCCGGTTCGTCCTGGCGACGTTGTTGACGAGCCGCCTGGAACTGTCTCTCCGTCAGGGCTTCCCGAAACTGGGTTTTTCGATCTAGCCAGGCGAGCAAGCTTTTCCGGTCACGCTCCTCGTAGGCGCGGATCTGCAAGGCCACCTCCTTTGGCCTCTTCGATTTTGGGTGTCGAGAGCTTCGACCTGCTAGCGAAATGTGATCTAGTTCACAGAATCGGATGGCCGAAGCCTCTATGATGAAGGCACACGAAAACCCAAGACACCCAAATCCCCTGGCCTCGGTTCCCCGCCGAGGCCATTTTTATGCCGTCCCCAGCCACCACTTTTCGGCTTGGGGCTTCCAGGGCCTATGGACTCCTCGGCTTTAGCTTTTTTCGTAGATGAGCCATTTCTCCGCTTCTTGCTGAGGTTGGCAGTCAGGCTTGACCACTTCCTCGGCGATTTTCGCTTCGGGGTCAAAAGCTTCTTTGCGAGCCAGGTTGTTCAACGACACCCTATAGAGCCCGATCGCTCCGTAAAGAGCTTCCCGGAGATAGTGGATGTGGAGGTCGGCCGATTCTTTCCGTTCCTGGGGAGTGGGTTCTCGAACCTCGACAGTGAAGCAATTAGCGTCATGGTCCTCGGAGTTGGTGGGAAAGGGAAGGCCGGAGCTGGGCGACTCCCTTCTCCGGCAAAGTGGCGACTCACCGGGCCCATCCGGCCACTCACCGAAAAGATGTCGGGTTAGAGGGCTCATCCTGATAAACTCGCACCTAAGGAGGCCGAATAATGTCCACCAATCTTTCTCTCAGTCCGAACCCCTTCCGGCCCACTCAGCCCCTCGTCGAGGCGGCTTTGGCAGCGCGAGAAGGGCTTGAGGAGGTGGCGGTTTCCAACGAAGGCTTGATTGCCAAGGTCAATCCTGACCTGGCCCTCTCTCCAGAGCAGATTAAGAAGCTTCCTTCCCCGGTGCTAGAGCGCTATTGCCAGGAGGCGATCAATCCTGAGTCGACTTATTCTGACCAAGTCCGTCGGTCGCTTGAAGGGATCAAGAGTTACTCTCGCCGGAGCGCTAAGGTAGGGCAGAGTTTGAGGTTCGTGGGTCTTGGACTCCTGGGGGTGGTGCTCTCGGCCCTGACCGGCGATCATCTCGAAGGCCGCTTGCGAGCGGTGGCTGAGATCAGCCTGCAGGCCTCGGCTCTAGTGACCGTAGCAGCTATGGGCAAGGCGAGTTGGGAGGCTCCCATCAACTCCCGCTACCCTCGTGCCAAAAACTAGTGATGTCGGCGCCCGCGGATTGGACGGTGGGGAAAGGGGGTCCCTTCGATATTCAGGTTTTCGCTCCCGACAAGAGTGCCAATTCTGGTCTGTTTGTCTACCGGCGTAACGAATTTAAGGCTGGCTCTTCTCTTTCTCGAGTGCTCAAGTTGCAAGTCGACGACCTTCGCGGCAAACGCCAAAACTTCACCGTTGTGGTCAAGCCCACGGTCAAGAAAGCCCGGGACAAGACCATCGCCTCGGCTGTTTATGCCGGGGAAAAGGACGGTTCCCGTTTCTACTATCGGTTCGCGGCGGTTGAGTTTCAAGCTGACAAATCGACTATTGTGACCGCACTGCAAGTCACTTTGCCGGCCGGCTGGACCAAGAAGAGAAAGACCCTGGAGGGGATAACGAATTCCCTCACCATTGAATAGTCCGGCCAAGCCAGTAGGCGAACTCGACCCAGCCTCGAAGGGTTTGCTATGAGATTGAATTTTATTCTATTCTTTCTGTTGACGTCTCTTGTCTTCGCTCAGACGGAACCGGTCTTGCGAGTACAAGGCACGACCTGGCCCGGGGGCGCCCTCTTTATCTCGGTTGAGTCCGAGACGGCCACCTCGGGCCGCTGGCATTGGGCTGGCCGATCGGGACCGTTAACCCAGGCCCCCTACGGGTTTCGGGCCGGGCTGGCCGTGCCGCTCGATGCTTCGGTGGGAGGAACGGCCACCTTGAAAGTCACTCTTGAGGACGAATCCGGGGAGTCGACCAAACTCAGTCGCAAAATCACCGTGGACCAGAAATGGAGGCCGACTCAGCATCTTAGTATGAGTTCCTCAACCGCTTCCAAATACACCGACCCCCAAGCCGACCGCGAAGAGGAGGTGGTGCTCGCTCGTCTCAGAGAGCTTCAGGCCGGCCCCCGCTGGCGAGGTGACTTCCTCGAGCCGGCCCAGGGTCCGCGGACTTCGCCCTTTGGAGTTCGTCGAGTCCGAAACGGTCGCACGGCCGGTTTCCACCGGGGCCTCGACTATGCACCGGGCTACGGAGCCCCCGTCCGATCCGGGGCTGATGGAGTGGTGACTTTGGTGGGACGAGACTATGTCTTGCTTGGCAATTGCGTCATTGTCAATCACGGCGAAGGGCTGACAAGCCTCTACATTCACTTGTCCGGCATCAGTGTGCAAGAGGGGGAAGAGGTTCAGGCCGGTCAGCTACTCGGCAAGGTGGGAAGCACAGGGGCCTCGACCGGACCTCACCTCCACTACGCAACCTATTTTCACGGTGAACCGATCGACCCTGACCTGCTTTTGCGGATGCCGAAATCCTGGGCTCCCGAGACCAGAAAATAATTCAGAGGAATGGGCTCCAGGCTGCCAGAAGCCTACCGAGGAATGAGTAAGCCTCAGGCAGACGAGGGTGCCGACAGAGGCCTCCGATTCTTTCTCGTGGTGGTTCGGTTCGTCGGCCTTTTTGCGGCCTGCGGGCTGTCGGGGTTTCACAGTGTCCCTCTTCATTTAGTCGACGAGCTGACCGGTCTCGGCGTCGGTATTACCATTGGCATGGTGTTCTATCACTTGGTGGCGGGCTTTATCTCCTTCAAAGCCGAAAAGGTGATGGCGACTCTGCTGGTTTTCGCCGACGTGATGGTGGGGGCGCTCATGACCTATCTGTTCGGGCAGGCCTACTTCATGCTGGTCCTGACTTTGCCGGTGATCGAGGTGGCGGCTTTTCTGGGGACCTCAGCCGCTATCTTCTCGGCTCTGATCGGCTCGGTGTTCTACGGAGCCATCGTGATGCTTCCTTTACTGGAGCTTTATGAGCAGTCCGACAATCATCACTTGATCACGGCTCAGGTCAGGCTGCTTCTGATTCAGACAGCCATGTCGTTCTTGATGATCTGGCTCTACGCTCTGGCCGCCGCCGAGGTGGGCAAGCGGGAGACCCTGGCTCAGGAAGCCAAGCAGCAAAGAGACCTCCTCTATGAGGAGATCCAGAACAAAACGGCCGAGGTGGGAGAGATTTACGGAGAGGTCGGCCAGCGGGAGTCTCGAGTGATCGAGATGGAGGCCGAGGTCAAGGAGCTACGCGAAGAACTCGAGGCAGCTTGTCGGGAGTTAGCCGAGAGCAAGATGACACTCAACCGTCGCGAGTCGGCTTTGGAAGAGAGTAAGGCCATGATGGCCGAAGAACTCGAGCGTGAAGTGGAGAGCCTGGAGCGGCAAGGGGCCCGGCTCAAGCGTGGCCTTGAGCAGAAGACTCGACTGCTGGAGATTTTTTACCAGATCGTCGCCAGCCTTTCTCTAGACGAGACGTTGCTTGCCCTGGTCTTTCACCTTCAAAGCCTCTTTCCCTCAAAGACCTGCGTGATATTCGTCATCGACGAAGTCGAGGGTCACCGCCAGCTTTTCCCAGAGGTCGCCGATTCACCCCATACCGACTACTTTCGAACTCTCGTGCTTCAGATCGGTGAGGAAGCCCCGGGCTGGTGTGTGGCCCACTGTCGTAGCCTCAAGATCGACAACGAGGTGATCCTGGTCGACAACGCTGAAATTCGGACTCTCCCCGGTCAGGGTGCTAGCGCTTTGATCGCTCCACTAGCTACGACCCTGGTTCACGGAGCCATTTATCTGGGTCGGGAGCAACCGGAAGCGTTTTCTCCGGAAGATCTGGCCTTACTCGAGGAGTTCGCCGCTATGGCCGGACTGGCGGTGGGCAACGCTCTCGAGTTTCGCAATCGCATCAACCGAGGGCTGAACGACCCGGTGACCCAGCTCTACAACGGGCTCTACCTTGAAGAGAGGATGAAGGAGGAGGTCCGTCGAGGTCGCCGCTACACCTATCCCGTATCTCTCCTTTTGGTCGACATCGACCACTTCAATCAGGTGGTTGAACAGTTGGGCGAGGAGCTGGCTGAGGAAATTCTCAGAGATATCGCGGCTGTTCTCCGCGAGGCTACTCGCGAGACGGACGTCCCTGCTAGAGTCGAAGGAGACGACTTTGGGGTGCTGCTCGTTCACTCTGACCGGACCAACGCTCATGCCATCGGCGAGAGGATTCGCTCGGAAGTCGAAGGTCGTCATTTTGGGACCGGCCGTAATCGGGTCAAACTGACGGTCTCGGTCGGGGTTGCCGGCGTGCCCCACGACGCAACCTCCGATGAGCAGCTTAGATTGCGAGCTCACGGCGCCCTGGAGATCGCCCAGAATCAGGGCGGAAATTCGGTGGCCTACTTTTCGGCCTGAGAAGTCGCCGGGAGCTTTGTCATCACTGGATGAGCTGCCATTTCGGTAAGAGTTGCTTGGTCGGTAGGCACGAGAATCGGACTCTCGCGAATTTCGGCTTGGATAAAGCCTCTCGCCCTTTACGGCACTGTTGAAGCCATTCTTCTAAGGCTTTTTCGTCGTTCTTGTAAAATGCTCGGGCCTGAGTCTCGCAATCGTCCAGGCTAGCGGAGGCACCGTCATAGTCTTTTTCCATGAGTTTGAGAGCTGCTGAGAGATAATGAGCCGGGGGGTAGTCGGTCTTTCGTTTAAAGCACTCCCCGATACATTCTTCAGCCTGACTCAGGAGAGTCTGGTCAGGCTTGCGCTGGGCGAGTAGCTCCTGTTGATAGCTCATGAGATAGGCTGACGCTTTATACATATGAGGCTCGGGCCAGCGAGGGGCGAGGTCGGCGATGCGGTTCATTTCTTTGATGGCCGGGTCGAAATGGTGGGGACTTTTGTATTGGCCAAGCGACTTGCAGCGCTGGATGAAGACTCCCTGGGCTCCGTCGTAGTGGGAACCGAGAACCGCTGAGCGGCTGCAAGTTCCGATGCCGTGCCATCCCAGTAGCAGCACCACTACCACAGCGATACCCGTCTTCCAACGCGCTTTTTCGAGTTTTTTCGACTGGGCCCCCAGAGCGGCTAGCTCTTGACGGGCTTTTTCAATTCGGGCGTCTCTCTCTTGTTGTGCTTTTTGTTCTTCGTTCATTCTGATATAATTCATTATACGAAAAATTTGTTTTACCTTCTTCGAAGCCTCTTTCCGGCCAGGTTTCGGAATGTCAAGATGGCCTCTAGGTCGTTCAAGAGGCCTGGAGGGGAATTAGGCGAAGGATGGGGCCGATGAAAGTCGAGGAGTCAAAAATGGCGAGCGTCTACGAGCCCGTCATCCCCAAGTCCAGTGATCCGGTCTACCCCCTGGCCAAGAAGCTAGGAGTGAATCAGCCGGACCTGCGTCGCAACCCCTCCCTATGGCCGACCTTTGTGGTCTACGGACCGAGCTTTTTGCGCAAGACAGTGAGTTATGCGTCAGGGGCCGAGCGGATAGCCGATCTCGGCTGCGGTTGCGGTTGGTTGACCCTCGAGCTGGCCCGAGCCAACCTCCAGGCCCGAGTAGAAGGCGTGGATGGTGATGCCAAGTTGATAGAATACGCTCAGGGTTACTCCCAGTCTTGGCCTGGCCTGAGCTATACCGCCAGCACGGTAGAGGCCTTTGAGCTCAGGCCAGAGAGCTATGACTTGATGGTGACTTACTTCCTGATGGGGCAGCTCAACGATCCTGGTCAGCTCCTTTCTCGCATCCATCGAGCCCTCAAACCGGGGGGGGTCCTGGTCTATTATGACGCCTGCGAGCCACCACCCATCAACCTCGACCGGCTAGCGAAACTGTCCCACCAATGGGCTCGAGCAAGAGGAAAGATGAGTGACCTTTGGAGCCAGCGTCGACGGTTGCTGGCTCGTTATCAAGACGATCCGGTCAGAGCCCAGAGGCCGGCCGAGGCTCCTCCCGAGCAGCACCTCTATCACCGTATCGAAGAGCTCTTTGAGGTCGTTTTCCAAGCCAGGAACCGAGCCTTTATCGATCTGAGCGCGGTCACGGTTCCAGCTCGCCGAAGGATGCTCTACTTTCCCTTACTCAAGCTTTTTGATGAGCTCAGCATCACGGTAGGGCTGTTGGAAGGCAGTTGTCGTTTTCTGGTGGCCCGCAAACGTTAGCCGACGGCAACTTGATCTTCCCGGGTCTCCAGAAGCAATCCTTGGGCCGTGGCCTTTAGCTGCTCCTGGCAGTCGTCAAGAAGTTGAGATTCGCTTTCCTGCCCGTTAACGCTGGTGGAGAGGGCGCAGCGAAGGTCGAGGCGCACCTTAGCTTTTGACCACATCAGCTCCCGGCCGGCCACCTCTTCGCGGATTCGCTCCGTCAGTTGCTCGGCGTGGTAGGCGTCGCAGTTGGGCAGGGTCAGAGCGAAGGTCGCTTCGCCGAGGCGGGCGACCGTATCGGTCCTTCGGCAGGCCCGGTAGAGACACTGAGCGAGCTTCTTGACCACCCCGTTGACGGTCTCGTGGTCGTGGAGCTGGCGAAGAGTGGGAAGATTCTCAACCCGCACCAGGGCGAGGGAGAGACTGGTTTTGTTACGTCGGGCTCTGAGAAGCTCATCCCCGAGACGGTGGTGAAAGTGGACCCGATTGGCCAGGCCCGTAAAGGGGTCGGTGACGGCTAATTGGTAGAGACGGGCGTTGTTGATCGCTTGGGCCGCCTGACGGGCCAGCCGGGTGGCTTGACGCAAATCTCGTCGGGTCCAATCTTCGCCGTTCTTCTTGTTCGTGAAATTCATCACCCCTAGGATCAGGCCGTCGATTTTGAGGGGCACGCAAAGGAGAGAGCGCGCAAAGCTCGACTCGGGCTCAACAAATCCCTTATTGGCGGCCACCTCATTGAGAATGCGAGGTTGTCCAGTGCGGGCCACCTGGCCCGCCACCCCCTCGCCGACTTTGATTCGCTTGCTAGGAACCAACCCTTCTGCTAGTTTCTCACGGGCCTTCTCGTCGAGGCCCTGAACAGCTCGGACCACCAGTTCATCGGTATGAGTGTCGATCAGCATCACCGATCCTTTGTCAGCATCGAGCGTGGTGCGGGCCTTATCCAACAGTTCTTCGAGCTGCTCGTATTGGTCTTCCAGGTGAAGGAGGGCGCTACCCCACTCTTCGAACGTGGCCAGGGCCGCTTTACGGCGATTGAGCTCTTTTTTGAGGGCTTGGTTCTCTTGGGTCACGGCCAGGGCTCGCATCGCCTCAGCCGCTCTTGAGGCCATCAAGCGCACGCTGGCGCGCTGTTCGTCCCCCAGCAGTTTGATGTCGAGAGAAACGATGCCTGAAAGGCCTTTCGAGCAAGAGGCCGGCACCCAGGTCACGGACCCGAGGATTTCCAGGCCCGTGCCTTCAAAGGCGCTGGGATAGGCGAACTGTCCCAGTCCGTCGGCGACCATGAACGGTTGGTCGTCTTGGACCATCTCCCACAGGATACCCGGCTTGGGATGAAAGCTAGCCTGCCAGGCATCTCGAGGGAGATGCCCGTGGAAAGCGATAGGGGAGAAGAACCGAAATCTCTTTTCCCAGGCAAGAAAGGCGAGTCGCTCGGCCCCTGTCCTTTCGGCCAGAGCCGCAAGCAAGAGCTCGGCGATCGCTTCCCGGCTCGGACATTGTGAGAAGGAGCGCAAAAGCCGGTCGATAACCTGCAGGTGGGAAGAACGCGGCAGGCCGGTCAGGCGGGTGCGGGGTTCGGAGTCAGAGTCGTTCACCTTCTCGGTTTTCCACCTAGTGGTGCTGACTCAAACCTCACTACTTGAAGGCCCTTCTTCTTGGCGACCGCAGCTAGCAAATCCTGGCGACCGGTGACGACAGCTCGACAGTTGGTGTTCAAGACAAAATCTCGACTCTCCGGGTGCTGGCTTTTAGTGACGTCGATCTCGGCAAATTCTGGGGTTTGTTCGACCACTGTGGCGAGCAGGTCGGCCTGGGTGGCTTGCTCGGTGAGGCTCCATCCTGCTCGTTGCAGCGGTTCGGCGTTGACTGGGAGTCCTCGTACCATGATGCGACCAGGAAGGGACCTTCGCATACGGCGATGCTCGATGCCAGCATCAAGAAAGGTCTCGCCTTCGCGACGATAGCCCATCTTCTCATAAAAGAGCTGAGCCGACAGCTGAGCGTCAAGGACCAGGTTTTTCTGTTGCCAAAGGCGGGCCGCGTCCTCAACCGCTCTCATCAGTGCCAGGCCGAGACCCTGGCCGCGGTGGGATAAGGCCACGGCCACCCGGCCGATCTTCCACTCTTGCTCGGGCTTGGAGACGGCCCTCGCACAGGCGATGCAACGGTCTTCTTCTCGGAGAAGAAAATGGTGCGCTTCGGCGTCAAGCTCGTCTTGCTCTAATTCGACGGGCACTCCTTGCTCCTGGACGAAGACCTGATGGCGTAGAGCCATCAAGTCGCTCAAGTCTTCAGAGCCGCTCAGCTGAGAAAGGATCAAGAGTTTTTCTGGCGAGGCTCTCCCCGCAGGTTGGAGCTATGACCGAGGTGACGTGCCAGTAGCTGGCGAGAGCGACGGCCGAAGGCCTCGAAGGTGATTCCGGAGCGCTCTTTTTGTTCTCGTGTCGACTGGGACCAGACCACTGTGCCGGTGGTTTCGAGCAAGGTCCCTCCGACCTGGATGCTCATCTGGACTCGGTCGCCAACCCGCAACTCGGGGGCGTCGTGGACACAGACTCCCCCTAGGGAAAGGTCCGCAGTTTTGCGCAGGCCCACTCCCGAAGGCAAAGTGAAAGTCACCTCGGTTTCGACCTGGAGCCGGTGGTGATGGCGCCGCTCGTCATGGGGAGAGTCCCGCATGATGCAGACGCGATTGCGGCCTTCCGATTTAGCCCGGTAGAGGGCTTCATCAGCGCGTCGGAGCAGCATCTCCATGGTGTCCTCGTCTTTAAGGATATTGGGGAAGTCGGTCTCAGGGGCTCGAAACCAGCTGACCCCAATGCTGATGGTGACCGAGTGGGAGCGGCACGCCTTCTCGACCCCGGCTCGGAGTTTTTCGGCAACGAGTTGGGCTCCCTCGGGGTCGGTAGCCGGTAGCATCACCACAAACTCCTCGCCTCCGAATCGGGCCACGATGTCGCCTTTACGGGTCATTCCATAAATGGCGTGAGCCACCATTCTTAGCACCTGGTCGCCTTCCAGGTGGCCGTAGCGATCGTTGATTCTCTTGAAGTGGTCAACGTCGATCATCAGACTGCTCAGGACCGGCGGGCCTGGCCTGGAAAATTGACTGACGTGCTGGCGCATGGATTCGAACAGATAGCGGCGCGAGAAGACCCCCGTCAGTTCATCGCGAATGACCTTTTCCCGGAGGCAATGGGCCTCATAGAGTCTCATCTGGCTGGACATCCGAGCTTTGACTTCAAGAGGGCCGGCGGGCCATTCCAAGATGTCGTTGACCCCAGCCGCCAGGCAGTCTTCTCTGCGACCCTGCTGGCGTTCGACAAGGCCGAGCGAGGGGGTGGCGCCGGTGAGGCTGTCTCCGGCTAAGGCTGACAGCCAGGTCTGTGGATCTCCCTCAAGAAGGGGAAAGTCCAGGACGACTACCGAGGGCGCGTGGGCGTGGAGAAGGTCTCGATAATGGTCTTGATCGAGGCACTGAAGCACATCGTAGCTGTTCTCGACCAGGAAGGCTCGAAATTCCGAGGCCTCGGCCGAGTTTCCGCAGATCAGGACTGGTTGGTGGACCTCTAAGCCTTGACTCACCCTGAGAGTTACTTCCCTTCGCACGGGAGGATCCCTCGAACAGAGCGGTTTTTTCGCAGAAGGACTCGCTCTCGATGAGACTAAAGCCACTCTATGGACCTGCTTCGCTGTCCCGCTTGCCGAGAGATTATGCGCAAAGTCAATTTGCCGGACGTCGAGTTAGACGAATGTCGCTTCTGTGACGGTCTCTGGCTTGACCGCGATGAACCCGAGGCCGTGGTCAGCCTCGATATCGTCGGGAAGCATCTTCTTCAGCCCGTCTCCTTTGATGATAGCCGTAAAACGGTGCCGGAAGGAAAGAGGTGCTGCCCACGCTGCGAGGAGGTGCTCGAAGTGGTCGCTCATCGGGGCATTCATATCGAGGTCTGTCCAACCTGTCGCGGGCTCTTCCTGGAGAGGTTTGAGATTCAACGATTGGTCG
>CAYRFU010000042.1:0-5217 GCA_964423525.1 uncultured Burkholderiales bacterium
GACGCGCTTTTTCGATAGCTTCAGCCAGGTCCGGCTCGATCTTGAGAGCCAGTCGGAAGAACTGTTCTGCCTGGTCCGCCTCTCCCAATTCGAGCAGGCTGAGAGCGGCCATCAAAGCCACTTGGCCCGAATCCTCGAGAGCCAGACTCTGACGAAAGAATCCCATCGCAGCCCGGTGGCGTCCAGCCATCGCCAGGGCAGCGCCCGCCGAGGCCTGAAAAGCTGGGTTCCAGGGGTCGAGGGCAACCGCTTTAAGCCAGGCTCGGATCGCTTCTTGCTCTCTTCGGGGTTCAAAGTTAGAACGAAGCTCGAGCAACCTGGCTCGGTGGGCATGGCTATAGGGGTGCCAGGGGGCCAGGTGTTCGAGTTCTTCGAGGAAGGACTCGCCGGCCTGGGCCACGGGCGCCAGAGCAGCCACCTGATAAAGGTCCAAGATGGTGAGACTCCTGGCCAGCAAGAGCTGGATTCGCCGTTCGGGCCAAAGGCTTCGGTCGGCCCTCTGGTAGGCTTCCAGGGCCTGGGTGAAGTGGGGAATCGAGCGCTCCCGATCGGTCTGAGCTCGGGCTCGGAGACGATGGTCGTCACCCCACCAGAAGTTTCGCTCGGCTCCGATCATCCCAACTGAGAACCATAAGACCACGGCCAGCCAGAGGGCGGCTAGCCCTACCGATTTCGGGTCTTGGGAAATGTCCTTCTTGGGAGGCGCAGGCGTTAGCCAGAGCGCCAGCAGCAAAATGAGAAAGCGGTGATAGACAGGGGCGGTGATGAAATTGAGGTTGACCAACAGGCCGGTCAACCCGGCCAGCGAGGCACTTGGTAAGAGCTGTTCCAGTCGCCGTCCTCGGGAGAACAGGGCTGTGATCCAGAGAACGCCGAGGGCGACGCCCACCACACCCGACTCCAGGGCGATAGTGAGAAATTCGTGGTGGCAGTTCTCGGCGATTCTCTGAAAGGAGAGGGCCGCTCGGTCCTCGAGACGGCGGTAGGGGAGGTAGTGAGCCGGAAATCCCTCCACACCCGTGCCTCCCAGCCAGTGCTCCTCAAAGATGAGGGCCGCCCCCGTCCAAAGAGCTAGGCGAGTGGTGACGGCTTCCGCTCGTCGCTCTTGTCGGAACTGCTCTTGTTCCTGGTTGAGGGGGGTGGCGAGGCTGTATCCGGCAACCAGGAGAGCCGTGGCCAGGGCGACGGCTCCCACCGTCTTCCAGTTGTCTCGAAGTGCCGAACGGGTGGCCCCCAGGGTGAGCATCATCATCAAGCCGACTATCAGGCTCAAAAACGCGGCTCGTGTCTCGGAAAGAAGCAAGGTCGATAGGCACGGGACCAGGGCCAAGGCGACCCAACGAGTCTTCGTTGCTTGGACTAAAGCCAGGGGCAGTAGAGCAGCCAGATAGGCAGCCAGGTAATTGGGGTTCCCGAAACTGGCGATGGTTCGCTCCACCACCAACAAGGGTTCGAGAGGATGGACCCAACCCAAAGGGTCGAGTCGCAGCCGCTGTAGCCAGGAGTACAGGCTTACCAAGCCAGCTCCTACCAGAAGCCACTTGAGCCAGGTTTCGCGTCGTTCAGCATGGAGGAGGCTGGCTAGCGCGAGAGCCAGGAAAGCCAGATGCATCAAGATCAGTCGGGCACCCCAGTGCTGCCCCCAATTGCCCCCGGCCAGGCTCCACCACAGAAAGAGCGAAAAGGTGAGTCCGCTCAGCGGCGCGAGCGGAGTCAGCGAGTATCTCCCTTTCACCAATCCCGCCAGCCAGCCTAGCAAGAGGCAGTGGGTCGCGAAAAGAAAAACGGCCAGTTTAGGAATGGCCACTCCATCGGCCAGGGCGGTCGAGCAGACTAAGGGGACGGCCACCAGGAGTAAAAAGCCGCCCAGGTCCACCAGGCGAGCGTCCCAGTTACGAATCGTCTTCCTCGGACTCGCTTTCTTCGTCGCTATCCTGTTCTTTGCCCGGGATGAGAAGATTGGAGCGTCGGGGGCCGAGTTTGCCTCGACGCGAGCCTTGTTTAGGAAGGAGATTTCGCCAACCCGTCAGGCGTTTGGATCGGCGTCCCGTTGAACTGTCTTCTTCCTCGGATTCTTCCGGTTCGTCTCTCGGCTCTTCCTGGCTCTCCGCGCTGCGTAACCGAATTTTCTGAATTCTGGCTTCTAAACGGTCAGCGATGCTGGCGCGGCCCTTCTTCTTGGTCTGCGTTTGTTCGCTTTCGTCCTCACCTTCTTCTTCGGCAGTGACGCCCCATTCGGTGAGAAGTTCCTGGGCTCGACCATAGACCCGGGCCAGGATCTCGTCGCCGCGGCTTTCCGCCTCGGACGTCTCTCCCGACTCGAGCGGCTCCAGGTCGAGTTCTTCCAGTCGGTCAAAAATCCGGGCAATAGTGTTCTCGGGATCAAGATAGTATTCCGAGGCTCGAGCGCGCACGAATTTCCAGCCCAGTCGCTCCAGCACGGCCTCACGCTCGAGTTCTTGAGCCAGCCGTTCGGGAGGGTGTTCCTTGGCGCCATCGCAGGTGATAGCGACTCGTCCCCCACGGCCTTCGACCACCAGGTCGATTTGATAGTTGCCCACCATATAGTTGGTCAGCACCCGGTAACTCTCCGATTCGAGGGCGCGCCTCAGGCGAATTTGATAGCGATGTTCGGCTTCATCTTCGGCGATGGAGCGCTCAACGACTTTGTATTCGGCCAGGGCTGTGATGGTGCTCTTCGGGTCCACGGCGTGTTCGATAAGGCGTTTGCGCAGGTCGCCGTCTTTCAGGTCCTCATCGGGGTCGACTGAGTAGACCACCCACATCTGGTCTCGGGCCCGGCTGGCGGCTACATTGAAACGCTTGGTGAAGACATCCGTGGTCCTCAAGGCCAGGGGGCCGTCACTTGACGACTCGACCATCGACAAGAAAATAACGTCGCGCTCGTCTCCCTGGAATTGAGCCGCGTTACCGCAGACGATGCGTCTCTCCTGATATTCGGTTAACTCCAGGTGCTTAGTTAAAAGCCTTTCGACGGCCAGAGCTTGCTCTTCTCCGACCAGGCTGATGACCCCGAAGGTGGCGGTTTCATATTCGGGCTGCTGGGTGGCTGCCACCACCAGAGCGGCGATAGTCTGAGCTTCGAGTTTATTGACTTTGCGCTCGTAGGAAGCGTTTTCGACTCGATAGGCCACCGTCGGGGGCTTGAGTTCGACTCGGGTACTTTCCCGGAGGGGTTGGACCTCTCCCTGATAGCAAAGATGGTTGCTAAAGGCGATGATCTCATCGACGCAACGGAAGTGTTCGAGTAACCGAATAGTGCCACCGAACGATTGCCGGGCCAAGTCATAAACCGAGGTTCTTCCATCGTAGAGTTCTTTGTTGGGGATGTCGCCCAGGAATTCTTCGATCAATGCTTCAATGGCCGTGAACGACAGGCCAACGGCCTCCGGGCTAACCTGTTCGTGGTCTCCTACCACTAGCACTTCGCGACCTAGGGCAAAGGCGAGCAGGCCGGTCACTTCACACTGACTGGCTTCGTCGAGAATGACGACATCAAACATCGATTCCCCGGGATGGTAACTCTCGGCTAGACGAGCCAGCGGCATAATCCAAACCGGTACAGCGTCGCGGCAGTCTCCCAATTTCTCCCGAGCCATGGCTTTCAGGCGGGGAGCACGTTTGCCCCGACCCGAGCCGATTTTTCGCATCAGGTCGAGCCATCCAACCAGGGCTTGCTGCTGGCGCACTCCGGTGCGGCGCAGTTGACTGGCCCAGGTTTTGTTTTCGACGAAGTTGGCGGTGGCTGCCCTCAGTTGGGAACGAAGCCTGAGAATCTCTTGCTGTAGCTCGTCAAAACTCTGCTTTTGACGAGCCTTAAGCTGCTGACTCCACTGAATGAAGCGCCAGGCTTTGGTGACATCACCGGGAGGGGAGTTCTGATCGTGGGGATGAGTATGGGTCTTCAGCAGGTCGGCCCAAGTCGGGGCCACCGCTTCAACCTGACCGAGCAGTTCGTTTCGACGGTCGACGGTATCTTGTAGGCTGTAAAGCTGGGACAACCATTTCCAGGCTCGTGAATACTCCACGGCGTCCAGGTTGGCTGTCGCACTCCTCAGTTGGTCGAGAATTCCGCCCGTCTCTCCGCCCGAGTAGCCCACCAGGGTTTTCTCTTGCTGGCGTATACGAGCCTCTAGTTTTTCTCGCTCCTGGCTGGTCTCACGGGCTTTTAGGGCTGGTTTGAGTTGCCAGTCGATGGCTTCTTTGATGCGCAAGAAGTCGCCATAAAGGCTGGGGTTGGCGGCTACCTTCTCTTCGACTGTGTCCCAGCGGAGACCGGACTCTCTGAGTTTCTCCCGGAACGGCTTCCAGACTTTGGCTTCCCAGTCGAGAGCTTCCCGCATCGGTTGGACGTATTGGGCACAGACCTGTTCGGGGTGGTCTCCGAGTTCGCTGTATACCGGGGCCCCTTTGGGTACCATTTGTCGTTCCCATCGGAGCTTGAGGGCTTCTCGTTCCTGTTTGATCTCGAGATGGGCGACGACGGCCTCGATTTCGTCGAGGGTTTTGGGACTGGCTCCAAACACCACTGCCGAGGTCAAGAAGGTCTTCCAGGGGCGATGCTTCACCTCCAGGTCGAGCCACCCGATATCGTTGCCAGCTCGGAGATGGTCGAGGATCTCTCTTGCCGTTCTCAACAGATTGGGCACTGGTAGTTCGCTCTTGACCTCTGCTCCCGCCGCCAGAACTTTGGGTTCGTTGCGGGCGATCAGGGCGGCCGAACCTTCGATGGCTTCGATCAGGTCTTCCCAAGATTCGCGATGACCACCCCCCAGACGACCGACGCGCATACATTCTAAGGCCCAGTCGCGGCCCTCGGCGTTGATCGACGCGGCTACTCGCTCGGCGGCCTCGCGAAGCTCGACCAATTCCTGAGCGGTGTGGTCGGTGCGGACCCAGTAGTCGCGGCCGAAATCGTTTTCTTCTTTGGCGAGCCGTTCGCGTTCGTCCAGAATGTGGCGGAACTCTCCCTCAGTTAGGAGTTCGTCGAGTTCTGGTAAGCTGACGCCGAGATCCTCCTCCAGGGCTGCCGGGACCTCCCGGTTGAGTTGATAGAGTTCCTCAAATTCTTCGGTGGTCAGAGGCAGAGCCGCTCCGGCTTCCACCGGACCCGGAATCCAGCCGTGTTGCTCCTGGTCTTTGGCGACCGCTTTGGCGGCTGGTTTACGCCGGAAAAGCTCGAGGACTGGCCCATCG
>CAYRFU010000042.1:5227-28162 GCA_964423525.1 uncultured Burkholderiales bacterium
CCGCTTTGGCGGCCCGGGCGGGGTGGGTCCCTTCGTCTCCGACCAGCAGCTCTCGATATTCGTCTTTGCGCGCCGCCAAGAGCTCGGCTTGGGCTTCGCCGAGGCGAGCTTCGAGCGTTTTGCGACGTTCTTGGAAAGTGTCGGCTAACTTTTCAAGCTCGTCGATATCGCTGGTGGTGAAGCGAGCGACGATCCCCTTCACCGCTTGCTCTAGCTGACGCCGGCTCTCTTGCTCCTGGTCGAGCACGCTGACGCAGAGTGGTCGAAGTTCGGGGATCACCATGTCTCGCACTACGCGCAAAGCCTTGGAGGCATGGCTTGTCACGAGAATACTCTTGCCCTGGGCTAGGAGATGTCCGATCAGGTTGGCGATAGTGTGCGTCTTACCGGTTCCGGGTGGACCCTGCACCAGCACGCAAGAACTCTCCTCCAGACGACGGGCTACCCGATCTTGCTCGGGGTTGCTGGGCATGGTCATCAATAGGTCAGTTGGCTGACCGGGCTTTTTAGAAGCTGTCTCTATACCGATCACTCTCAGTAGAGCGGGGGGGAAATCTGTGAGTTCGGGGACGGCCTCGATGTAAGCGTCGATGGCTTGAGCGAACCCCAAAGAACGGTTGCCGAGATAGAGGATCGGGTCGCGCAAAAGCTTGGGTGTTTTCGCGGCCCTTTCGTTACCACTCGGTTCTGCGATGAAGTTGCCGTCAGGCCACAACTTGGTTAACATCTGGTTCAGGAAATCGGTGGTCTCCTGACCGCCTAGAGGGTGGCAGGCCGCGTTTTGAAGGTCGACCCGGCTGGCCGAGATTTCTCCCTCTTCGACGCCACAGTAGCGAAGCAGAGGCGAGTAAATGAAAGGTTCGCGGTCGGTCTCACGAACGGTGAACTCAGGCACGGCCGGGTCAAACTCGAGGTTCAGGTTCTGGAGCACGAAAGGGTGGTCGACCGAGCCAGAAGGGCTATTCCATAAGATTTGGCCTTCGCCCAGAACCAGCTCGACCTTCTCCGATTCCCGCTCCATCGTCTGCCATAGTTCCAGGAACTGCTCGAACAGTTTAAAAGCGGGTCCCTCTTCTTGGTCCGGCTTGCGGACTTTCAGAATAAAGTCGTCCCCGAGCACCTCTCCCTCGTCGGTGGGAGGTAAGATCTCACCAAAGACCACTTCATCGAGGTCGCGAGGCACCTCGTTGAGACGAAGGGTCCAGCCGTAGGCTTTGAGTTGGACCTTGGGCGGAGTTCTCAGCTTCTGGAGTTCCGCCAAGTAGCGGAAGAGGCTGAGAATCCGGCTCCGTGCCACCTCAAGCTGGTCGGAAGAGAGGCTCATATTCACGGCGGGTTCTCTTAGGGCTCCTCTTTACCCTGCAAGCTCTAGTGCACGCTCAAGGTTGCTGCGAATCAGGTCGCAACCGCCCTGCCAAAAGGCTTTGTCGGTCACATCGATCGAGAGTTCTTGAAGGATTTTCTGGGGGCTTTGACTGCCACCGGCTTCCAGTAGCCGGAAGTATTTTGGGATGAAACTTTCGCCTTCTTCGCGGTATCGCGCATAGAGGGAGAGGACCAGCAGCTCCCCAAAAGCGTAGGCGTAAACGTAGAAGGGTGACTGGATAATGTGGGGGATGTAAAGCCAGGTCCACTTGTGCTCGTCACCTAGAGTTAAAGAATCGCCGAACATCTCTTGCTGGCACTCTTGCCACATCTGATTGATGGTTTCGGTCTCAAGCTCTCCCTGTTGGCGGCGTGCTCGATGCAATCGTTGCTCAAATCGATACATGGCCACCTGTCGGAACACGGTCGCGAAGGTGTCTTCGAGCTTTTCACACAAGAGCGACAGGCGTTGTTGGTCGGTGCTCAGTTGTCCGAACAGTCTCTCGAAGACCAGCATCTCGCCAAAGATACTCGCCGTTTCGGCTAAAGGTAGGACTGGGTGGTAGTCGAGGGTATGGTTCTTGGCCGCTAGTCGGTCGTGGACACCGTGGCCCAGCTCGTGGGCGAGGGTCATCACATCGCGGGGCTTCGAGGTGTAGTTGAGTAGGATGTAGGGGTGATGATCAGGAGTGACCCCGGCGCAGAAGGCTCCGCCCCGCTTTCCTTTCTGCACGGGCACGTCGATCCAGTTTTGGGAGAAGAAGGGCTCGGCCAACTCTTCGAGCCGACTGGAGAAGTCGCCGTAGGCTTGCAGCACCATGGCCTTGGCCTGGTCGTATTCGATAACCTGTTGCTCTTTCTCGAGAGGGGCGTAGCGGTCGTAGTGGGTTAGCTCGTCGAGGCCAAGGAGTTTCTTCTTGAGCTGATAGTATTGGTGGGCGATATCAAAATTTTCGACCACCACTTCGACCATGGTGTCGACAGCCTCTGCCGGCAGCTCGTTGTCGAGATGCCTCTCCTCTTCGGGAAAGCCAAACCCCCGGAGTCGATCCATGACATCTTTTTCGTGGAGGAGCGTATTCATAATGAAGGTCAAAATATGGGCGTTTTCCCGCAAAGTCACGCCCAAACTCTCTGAGGCGGCTCGCCGCAGTTGGCGGTCGGGGTCGTAGTTGTAGGCCAAAAGTTCGCTTTGGGTGAGGGTCTTCTGCTGGCCGTCGACCTCCAGCTGGAACGACATTCGCGAAGTCACCTCGGTAAAAAGTCGGCGAAACGCTCGGCCGCGAGAGTTGGCTGTTTCTTCTAAGACCGTTTCTTCAGCTTCACTGAGGTGGTGTTTGGCCAGTGCTCTTTGAAATTCGAGATAGTGTCGGAAGGGTTTGAGTTTTTCTGAATCGATCACGCGCTGGTAGGCCTGCTCGGGAATCTGGCCGACCTCTAGTCCGAAGAAGATGAGGTGGGTCGAGATCTGGCTCGACATCTCGCGGACCTTCTGGACCAGAGCTCCTCTCTTGGCATCGGTGGTGTCGGTAGAGTAGAGCAGGGAGGCATACGAGCCGACCTTTCCACCCACTCGAGCCAGCTCTTCGTAGCGGGTCAGAGCTTCAGCGAGGAGTTCGGCGCTGACTTCCTGGCTGGCGATTTTTCCTTTATAAGACCGCTCAAACTGCTCAGCCCGCTCTTTCTGAGCCTTCAGGTCGCGGTCGACTTTGGGGTCGTCGACGCCTTGATAAAGATCGCTCAGATCCCAGCGGGGCAGTTCCAGGGTTGTGGTTTCGGGCACTCGTTACGCTCCTTGATGGGGTTGGACCCAGAACTTTCTTCAGGGCAGGTGGGAATCCTGGGCGCAATTCCAGTATAGTGACGCCGTGAGAATCGCTAGCTGGAATGTCAACGGAGTGCGGGCCGCTCACAAACACGGTTTGTGCCAGTGGTTGGCCGAGCTCAAGCCTGATTTGGTGTGTCTTCAAGAGACCAAAGCTCAAGCTGATGAACTCCCCGAAGAAGTGAGGCGACCTCTCGATTACCAAGGTCTCTGGCACGCCGGCGAAAGGCCCGGATACAGTGGAGTCGCCACTCTCTGGAAAGAGAAGCCGCTGTGGTGGGTGGAGGGTCTCGGAATCCCCGAAGTCGATAGCGAGGGTCGAGTCGTTTCGGTTGAGCTCGAGCCTTTCTTCTTGGTCAACGCCTACTTCCCCAACAGCGGGGATGGCGGCAATCGGCTACCTTTCAAACTCGATTTCTGCAACTCCATGCTGCGCTTTGTCAAGAACCTAGAGAGGCGGGGGAAACCGGTGGTCCTTTGCGGCGATTTCAACATCGCCCACCGCGAGATTGATACCCACGATAATGACCTCAACGCCAACCATTCAGGCTGTCTCCCCGGGGAGCGGGCTTGGATGGACCAGTTCTTGGAAGAGGGTTTTGTCGATCTCTTTCGTCATCATTGTTCAGAGCCTGGCCACTACACTTGGTGGTCCTATTTCGCCGGCGAGCGCGAGAACAATCTCGGCTGGCGGATCGACTACTTCTGCTGCAGCCGAAGTCTGGCCGACCAGGCCCGTTGCTATCATCAGGCCGAGGTTACCGGCTCCGACCACTGCCCCGTCGTTTTTGAAGTGTAGCGGCGGCCACCTTCCCGGCTCAGAATAGGGCCTTACTTCTTGCCAAAGATCTCGGTGAAGACCAGGCCCACGAACGGGTGGCCTGACCAAAAGCGGTCTGGTCGAACATTCCCCTTTTGACCTGTTTAACGGGCTCGGCTTTGCCAGCCAGTGCTTTTTCTTCATACATCTTGACCAGGCGAGCGACAGAAGAAGCAGTTGTCGATCTCCAGACTTGAGACCTCACACTGGACCGGGGTCATCTCGTTGCTGCAAGCTGGACAAGATAGAGGCATCTCAAACTCTTCGCTAGGGGACCCTTCGACCCTGTTGACAGACTTTTTGTTGCATGGTAATATTTGCCTCTCAATACATCGTGAAAGGAAGAGTTTATGCAGAGCACTTGTCGACGCTGGGCCAGTCCCACAGCCCCTAAACTCTTCTCTGATGTGGTGAGTTAATCACCTCATCCGACTCCCTCGTCTTTCCGTGTAAAGGAGTTTCACGATGTTTTCCCTTTTGGTTTCCAAGCGGGCTCACTCGGTGCTTTCGGGTAGCCCTATCCTACGTAGAGTCTTCTATGCCGATCTGGTGGCTCAGTTCGGCGAGGTCTCCCTCTGGGTCGTTTTTCCTTTGTTCGTCTTGGACGCGACCCACGACGTGGCTCTCAGTGGGGCCGCCTTAGGCGGCGAGATTCTGGCCTTCGGACTAGTCAGCCAGTGGGCTGGGAATCTGGCCGATCAACGGTGTCCGAGAGCTGTGATGCTCTGGGGAGCTGGTTTCCGTCTGGCTCTCCTGACCTTGCTCTTGGGTGGCTTTTCGGGCTCGCTCTCGGTGGCTGCTTTTCTCGGCTTCTCGCTGTTGCTGGGAGCGGCCGGAGCTTTCTTTGTTCCGGCTAAGTCGGCTTTCATAAGACGATTGGTGGGTGGGGAGGACCTGGCCGAGATTGTGGCCACTACGGGAGCCCTGGCTTTCTTTATCCGGATGTTCGCACCCGCTCTGATGGGAACGTTGTTGGCTTTGATGTCAGCCCGGGCCGGGTTGGTCATCGACGCTTTCTGCTATCTCATCGTGCTGGTCTTACTGAGGCCTGACTGGGTGAAGCCACGAGAAGTGGTTGTTCGTGAGTTGGGTTCTGACTGGAGGGCTGGTTGGCGTTGGTTGTTGGGTTCGCCTCAGCTCCGCTGGTTGGCCGGCTACGATTTCTGGTTGACGGTGCTCTGCATGGCCAGCTTTTCTAGCTCTCTGGCATTGTTAGTTGAGCATTTCAGTTTGCCGGCCCGCTATAACGGGTGGTTGATGGCAGCCAACGGACTGGCCGGTGCGCTGGGAGCTCGTTTGGCTCATCGATTGCCGTCCCAGGACCGAGTGTTTCCCGGTTTGACCTTGCTGCTGGCGGCTTCTTGCGCCCTGGCTTCCCAGGCTGGCTCGCTGATGGCCTTGCTCGGGCTGTGGGGGCTGCGAGGATTAGGAGTTGGCGTCATGGTGGTGAAAATCGAGCAGAGAATCGCACTGGCGACCCCCCCCGAAGCGATGGGGCGGGTTCAAGCGGCCTGGGCTCTGATCTGTTGCCTTGGGGCTTTCCTCGGGACCATGGTCGCTCCACCGCTCTTGAAGACAGTGGGAGCGGTGGGTGCGTTCCAGGCCTTTGCTCTGGTGTTCGCAGCCATCGCTGTGGCCGGCGCCTACTCTCAGAGAAAGCGATAAGAGGTGGGCGGGAGGCGGGGATACCGTCTCCCGCCCTTTATGAGAACGGGCCCCGACTCCGAGATTCCAGCCGGGCGCCGTGCAAGCGATGGTCGCCTCAGCAGCTGAAGTCCTCCGGAGGGGGCCCGCGGAACGTCACTCCGTGGCTATCCTTATCGGGCCGTGTTGCAGCTTCGTTGCAGCCAGGGGAGAGAACTCGGTCCCAAGAACCGTGGCAGTATGAAACGACGGGATTTTCTGAAGACTTCGGCCGGTCTGGCAGCGAGCTCTTTTTCCTTCGGGTTTCGTTGGCCAGACCGCCCTCGCTTGACCCACGGAGTGGCCTCTGGGGAACTTGAGCTAGACCGTTGCATTGTCTGGAGCCGGACCGATCGCCCGGCGCGCCTTTGGGTTGATTGGAAAGGGGGGACGGTTCGAGGTCAGGCTGCTCTGCCGACTAATGATTTTACGGCCCGCGCGAGTTTGGAAGGACTACCTCGAGAAGGCCAGGTTTCTTATCGCGTCCGATTTGAAAGTCTTGAGCGACCGGGTCTTTTCAGTCGTGACGGCGAGGGGCTGATCAGACCTCCTGGAGAGAGATTTCGTTTGGTCTGGTCGGGTGATACCGCCGGCCAGGGTTGGGGGATCGACAGAGCGCGAGGCGGCATGACCAGTTACCGAGCCATAGCCGAGCTTGAGCCTAATCTTTTTCTTCATTGCGGTGACCTGGCCTACTGTGATGTCCCGCTCGACCCTGAAAGAAAGTTGGCTGACGGCACGGTTTGGCGCAATCTGATGACACCCGCCAAGGCCAAAGTGGCCGAGGTGCTGGACGATTTTCGGGGGAATTTTCGCTATAACCTTGAGGATGACCACGTGCGGGGTTTGCTGGCCTCCACCTCGGTTCTGGCCCAATGGGATGACCACGAGGTTAGCAACGACTGGTTGCCGGGTCAGATGCTGGGGCCGGGCTTGCCCAGTGACCTGCTGGCGGCTTGGGCTCAGCAGGCTTTCTGGGAATACAACCCTTTGCGCAGCCCGGACCGGATTTATCGTTCCCTGCGCTACGGTCCCGAGGTGGAACTCTTTCTTCTAGACTTGCGGAGTTATCGAAGTGGGGGCCGAATTCTCGGGCAACAACAGGCCCGCTGGCTAACAGACCAGGTGAGTCGCAGTCAGGCAACCTGGAAGATCATAGGTAGTGAGATGCCTCTTGGCCTGGTGGTAGGCTATCCCGGAAACACCGATGCCACCGCCGACGGTTTCGACGGGGCGCCCCGGGGTCGAGAGGCAGAGTGGGCTGAGGTGCTTCGCGCCTGGCGCCTGGCGGGTGTTCGCAACGTGGTTTTTTTGGCCGCCGACGTCCATTATGCCGCCGCCCATTTCTTTCATCCCGAGAGGGCCCATTTTCGAGAGTTCGAGCCGTTCTGGGAGTTCATCGCAGGGCCACTCCACGCCGGCAATTTTGGCCCCTGTGCCCTGGATGGGACGTTTGGCCCCGAAGTGGTCTTCCAGCACGCCCCTCAACCGGTTAACCAGCCCCCCGGGCCGAACACCACCACCTTCGGGTCTGTTGACCTGGAGGAGGACGGTCTGCGAGTCCGTTTGCATAATGGAGCTGGCCAGATTTTGTGGGAGCGCCGCTTGGAGGCAGACTGACGCGTTTTGAGCTTGAGTTAGCGAATCATTTTGATCGAGAAGCAGAGAGGTGAGGGGGCGCCTTCGACTTGCTGAGTGAGACGAAATCCCTGAGGGTTCCCTGGCTCGGCGGTCGCTGTCCAAGTCTCGACCTCGCAGGCCTCGAAGGTTGTGACTCCCTCACACAACACCTCCGTCGGCGGACCGGCGACAGCCTGGGTGATTTGCAGAGGTGACAGAGCGGTGGCTGTTGTGGAAGGTAGGCTGAGAGGGACTCGGGCGCAGCGGAATTGGCCGGAGGCTCGATCAAGATAGTAAACTTCGTGGGCCTGGTAGAAGGGCCCCTGTGTCAGCGGGTCGATTACGACCTGACCGTTGTTGTCCAAAGCTGAGATGGCCGAATAGGCGAGGTCTCCGTTGGCCGGGTTTCCGCTTGGATAGGTCATCGAGTTGCCCGCTCGTTCGCTATTGGCAAGAGCGGCTCGAAAGCGAAAGGCGGCTTGCATTCGGTCCTCGTGCACCTCTTGGCGCTGATGAGACAGGCTGGTGAATCGCATACCGTAGGAAAAAATGGAGCTGATAGTGGTAAGGGCGAGAAAAAAGAACCCCACCACCACCGCCTCTATCAGGGTGAACCCTCTTCTGGTCATAGCTCCTCGTAGTGAGTAACGCCGATCGGCAAAGCTGTTCCGACCAGGCTCAGATACTCCTGATTGAAAGTGAGACCCGATCCACCCGTGAGTCGAACGTCGCCTTGGCTCACCATCGCTCCTACCACTTCGAACGAATTGTCGGCTCGTATGTCGCCACCCGAATAGACGATTCTTTGGAAGCGGGAACTCCCCAGCCAGGAAAAGTCCAGAGGATGGTCTTGAAGAAAAGAGTCGCGGCTGGCATTCATGAGAGCCAGGCCGGCAGCCGGGGGATTGAGGTGCCACAGGTGGTCGTGGGTCCAGGCTTCAGGCGGCAAATGATCATCATCCCAGAGATAAGGTCGAAATCCCGGCGTCATATACTCGCTAAAGGTGACCTGGGTTCCGCCAGGTCGGATCAATTTGTAATCAGGACTTAAGCTATACTGGACGTTGCCGGCTGCGTCGAGAAGGGCGGGAGAGTGATCGAGATTGTGACGAAAATAGTAGTGCATTTCCTCGAGTGCCCGAACGACTCGCTGAGCTCGGGGGTCGCTTGAGTAGCTGGCTCCCAAGGCCGTTTTGATATCGAGGGTCAGGCGGGGAAGAATCCCTTCCGGATGACCGTCGGGCTGCAATCCGATCGGGTTGGGGATCGGGTTGACCCAGTAGTCGGTGGCCGTGCCAGGGGCCGGCTCACGCACCAACTGATTGGTGAGGTTGAAGTAAGCAGTGCGGTCGTTGAGAAGCGCGAACTGACTGAGTTTGGTATTGAGAAGGTCCCGGGTGACTCCGACCGTTGCAGGATGGGTGGTGGCTAGCTGGTCGAGGTAGCCGTCGGCCGAGACGCCCTGGAGACAGACATCACCGCTGGCTAGCAAGGCCACCCCAGTTGGTTGATTGGTCTGGATGACCGTGTTGCCACCGTTGATAGTCACTCGGCCTTCAACAAAGACCGAACCGGTGCCCCGAATCCCTCCATTGACGGTCAGGTCACCTCGAATATAGAGAGTGCCTTCGGTGGAGGGCTGACCGGGATCGTGTTCCTGTGAGAGCACCAGGTCGCCGTTCACCTCCAGGTCACCGCCCACGAAGCGTTGGTCTTTCACGAAAAGGTAGCCCCCTGAGAAACTCGATCCGGCTGTGAGAAGCCCATTGGGCTGGGGAAAACTCTGGTGGTCTGTGACTTGCTGGCTGATATCGTAGTAGGGTAAGGTTCCCGCCCCCGCGTTGGTCTCGAGTTGACTGCTGAACTGACTGCGGAGATTGGGTGAGAGCGGATCGGCGCCGGTGCGAGCGGGAGCCGTTTCTAAAGTGGAAAGGGGACTGAGCTGAAAGGTCGCTCCACCGGAATTGTCCCACTCGATCGCGTAGTCGCCGGGACCGGTGCTTTGATATTTTGAGACGATCCCCCCGGCTGCTGGGTCTGGCTGAAGAAGACTCTTGATTCCGTCGACGCTGCAGTCGCCGGCAATGAACACCTTGCCGACGGCGGCCAGCGACCGGTTGCCGGTGAATCCACGATGCAGCTGAGCCCGAAGGCGTGTTCTAGAGAGGTTGCAGGTTCCGATGACGACGATGTCGGCGGTGTGAGCCGGCAGTAGTTGCCCCCGGAAATTGGTGTCGGTGGAAACTCCGTCAGCCGTGAGATTGTTGACCCTTTTCGCCCTGCTCAAAGGGAACTCCCCGGAGCGACGATAGAAGCGACTGTGACGGTGGCCGGCACCTCTTAAAGCCCCCTCATCGAGAGCTCGACGCTCGTTCCAGTCACAGCGGCTGGTGAGGCTCAGCAGTTGGTATTCTGGTTGAGCTGGACTGGTGGAGACCCGTTCCACCGACAGGGTGAGGGTGTACTCCACTCCGTCGACCTGCTGCACCCGAGGCACTCGCGGGCTGGCCAAGAGCGCTTCCAACTCCCAATACGGTCGGGCCTCGTGCTGTTCCAGAAAGGACTGGGCCAGGTGGACGGCGCGGACGGTGCCTTGACCTTGAATTTGGGTGGCGGCGTTGGAGACAAATAGGGATACCAGAGCCAGCGCTATGACAGCGAAAAGGCCTATCGCCAGGGTGATTTCACTGAGACCGAATGCCCTTCCCCTCATACCGAACCAGTATAGCAAAGGAATGGTCTGGCTGCCGAGTGGAAACGTTTGGTTACGATCTCTTAACATCCGTAACACAACGTTTTCACTCAGGGGCCCGTCGCTCTGCCATACTTAAGACGTGACCGAATCGACCTTTGCATGGACTAAGACCTCGCGAGCCACCCTGTTGACGGTAACCGGGGCAGCGGGCTTCTGGCTGCAGATGGCCTTCGGCTCGATCCTCTTAGGTCTCGGCTGCTCAAACCAAAGTCCCGTGGTGGTTTTGATCGGTTCCGCTTTATGGCTAGACGGATACCGGAGCCATCTGAACCTTGACTGGCCCAAGCTGCTCTTGCCGCCAACTCGGACAGAGAATCTGTCTTGTTAAAGAGAAATTTACTTTTTCTTAATATTTGGGTGGCCAGGATCGACTGTTCGAACAGGCTCCTTCCGTTACTCTGAGCATGGCCCCGCAAGGGTGGGGGATGACACTTCGCTTATGAATGCACCGCCGTCACATAGAGAAACTACGGCAATGGGAGACTCGACTGTGCCGAAAAAGAGGCGATTAAAGCCTCGCTCCCGACCTTTCTTGCTCTCCTTCGAGGCTTTTGGTTTCGAGGGTCGGGAGTCGGCACAGTTTGAGCCCGGTAGCGAGGGCGTTTTGGCTTTTCAATTCGAGCCGCTTCCAACCAGCGAATAACGGGCCTGGGCGTCCGAGGGGTGCCTAGAGGGGATGGGTCGTGATTTTGCCGTTGTCGCCATTTATGGTCGACCTGGTCGAGGCGTTAGCCAACGGGTTGGAGCCGGGAGAGGGCTTGAACGCCTTTCTGGAAGAGCACCAGAATCTGCTCGGGTCGATGGATTACTTTGTCTGCGAAAACGATCAGGCCCTCCACGGCCGCGCTCAGGAGACTCTTTCTCAACTCTACGTAACCTTGACCAATTTCGCTGGCGGAGCTTGCCCCTCCACCGCACATCGAGTGGGAGTCCTGGCCTTTCGGCTGGCCCGTCAGGTCCGCCAGCTTGAGGTCAATCGAAGGAGAACTTACTTCGTCGATATCGAACCGGTTGATGCTCTCTTAGTCGCAGGGGTGGCTTGTTGCCAGGGACGAGCCGCCAAACAGGCCGTCTTGCGGCGTCTTGCTCCGGCCGCCGCTGAGGTGGAAGTCTGGGGTGAGGTTTTCGAACAATGGCAAGAAGAGTTGACCTCGAGACAAGTGGCCAGTCTGGAAAAAGGCTTCCTGGAACTCACTGGAGCTTTGGGTCAACTCGAACGCGATCCAACCTCCTCGTCTGGACTCTCTCGACTGCGGTCTGGCGCCCAGAAAGTGGCTCGCCTCAGAGTTTGGGAAGCTGAACTGATGGGGGTCGAGCCAAGCGCTATTCCCCTGGTCGGCGAGGTGCTCCATCAGAGTCTTGACGAGCCACAGGAGTGCTTGCTTTTGCTTGAGGAGTTGGAGGACTACTGGCAGGACCAACCGGCGCAGACCTTGCTTCCGCTCCAAACCCGCGAAGTCTTACTCAACACCATCGAGGAGAACCTTCGATGTTTCCGGAGAGAGCTAGAGTTGGGCCGTGATCTGTACTCTGCTGTCTTTCAGCTCGAGGCCAGTTTCGCGGCTCTTGAACACGCCACTCTGGACCCTCAAAGGGCCGAAGGGACTTCCTACGAGAGGGTGGTCCAGGTGTTGGTGGCCGCCTGGCAAAAGGGGGTTCCCGACCTATCGCTTCGGAACTTCGCCAGAAGCGTGGCAGAAGAAGGGCCTGGCAGTCTCTTGCGAGCGACTCTATTCCATTATCTTCGGGAGCGGGACCCGGACTATCTCGTGGCTGCCCTCGAACACTACCTGGATCTGGCCGAAGCGGAGTTGAACCCGGACTTGGGTCCTACTCCCCACAACGGAGCTGATCCCTCGGCCACCTTTCAAGTGACGGTTTCCACGATGGCGACGAGCTGGAGCCCGACTTTTCAGGCTGTCCCGGCTCGCCCTCCGGGTTGGGTGTATTGAGCTTCTTCTTGAAATAGGTCCAGCTAGTCTCATTGGGACGACGGAACGACTCGGGAGCAACCAGGAACTCGGGATGCTCTTGCTCGACCAGACTGAGAAGCTCCGGTGGCAGTTGGTCGATGCCTGCTTCTAGCTTATGGCCTCGGGCTTGGTAAAGAAGTTGACCCGAATGGTCTCCCATCTCCATCCAGGGTAGCCAGGGCCCTAAACGGGTCCAGGACAGGGCACAGTCGACGCTGTCTGTCTGCTCGTCTTCGAGCTGATCCCGGTCGGCGAAGAACTGAAACAGTTCAGCACCCTGGTAGTTCTGGCTTCCAGAGTGGAGAGGGTATTCCGAGTCGGGAAGAGGTGAGGGATAATGAAGGAGAACATCGGCGAAGAAGCAGGTCTGAGCTCCAAGCTGCTCGCGAGGGGGGTCGAATTGAGAGGGGAAACGACTGTTGACGGGGTCGTTCCACACCGGAACGACCTCCACATCTCTCCCGTGGAAAGGATTGTGGTAGGTCTTGAGAATCTCGCCGGTTTCGGGATCTTTGTAGACGGCCATCTCCCGCGTCAGCAGGGTGTAGCCGTCCTGACCGTCTGATTCGGCCCGGGCCACGTTGAAACCCTCGAAGTCGAAGAGTTTCTCTGACGGCTGTTCCTTTAGTCGCTCTGTTGACGGTCCCCGTCTGGGGCCAGA
This sequence comes from uncultured Burkholderiales bacterium, assembly GCA_964423525.1. GTDB lineage: Bacteria > Vulcanimicrobiota > Xenobia > Xenobiales > JADMJV01 > CAYRFU01. The sequence goes on from CAYRFU010000042.1 coordinate 17,930, forward strand.
ATGAGTTTCGCTTTCCTCTGACTTATGAATTCGGTGAGGTTGAGGTCCGGCTGATCAACTGGGAGTTAACCCGCGATCATCAACACCTCCTTTTTCACGCTCAGCTCCGCTGTTTAGCCAGCCAGCCGATCTAATTCGCCTGGAAAGACACGGTCTGGCTAGAACGGATGGACGGAACCGGCTACAGCCCGAATTACGACGCTTTGGTGGACCGCAATGGGGCCGGTTTGACTCGGACCGTGAGCGAATTTCGCCTATCTCCCCGGGAGAAGGCCAGGATCACGGCGCCCTTCTTTCTGAGCGACGGGGACCTACCAGCTCGCCTCGTGCTGCCCGATGGGCGACGTTCAATACTGATACGATGAGAAAAGAGAAAAGGCAGCCCCGCCACAGGGCCGCCCTTCCAAGAGGTTGATAGCTTGTTTCGTTGTGGCTTCATCATAAGGGAGCCAAAAGCGAGAAACAGTGATCGGGATCACCGAACGACAGAGGACTCCTCTCGTTGCAGTTCCTGCTTTAGCCGTGCAACCCGCTGAGTCATCTCATCCTCAAACAGGTTCCATTCCTGTGTGGCCAGGTCAGGTAGTCGACCGAGGTTCTCTGTAAGGAGGGAGAGGCTTTCACGGAGTTGAGATTGAGCAGTTCCGCTTAGAGACTTGAGTCGGCGTTCAACCTCTTTCAGGTCTTCTCGGAACTTTCTTTCGAACGACTCTCTTTGCTGAGAGGTCACAGCACCTTTCGGTTTTGCCGGTCGTCCACTCCACCAGGCAGGGGGGTCGCTAGCAGGGAAGGTTTCCCGGAGAGCTTCTCCGATTTTGTCGTGTTTGTGAGTTTTCATGGGGCCTAAAGTTTACAAATTTGAAAAAAAAACGGTCCAAAGCTGGGGCGAGATGGGATCAATATACTGGTGAGCACGCTAGGAAGAGCTCGCCGCCTGGCAGGAGGTCGAAGTGTTCAGAAAGTTTTTTGCTCGTAGGTTTTCCCGATTGGACCGCTCGGCTGTCCGTTTCGCGGTCGAACGAAATCTCGACTGTGATTCTCGGTCGGTGCAAGCCCGGGACGTGAGTGCCGGCGGGGTCAGGATCATGGCTCCTTTTAAGCTGCGTCAAGGCCAGACCGTGACGGTCTCGGCCAACCCCGACTATCAGGTCCGATGTCGGGTGGTCTGGCAGAAGATTCAAGGCGAGCACTACGATATCGGTCTGGCCTACGATGACGCCTATGAGGCTCGAGGCCGCTTTCTCAATCATCTCTTGTAGCAGGCGGCTCTTCGCTTTGGCCAGAAGATTCTGGTATGACCCTCAAGCTTGAAAAATCCAGCCTTTACGACACTCACGAAGTGTTCAATCAGCCACCTCCTCTGGTGGACTACAATCTCTTCTGCTGCGACCAGGTTCTGGCTGAAGCGGTGGAGAGGGGAGGCGGAAATTGGGGGCAGGGTGAGTTGCGGGAATTCGGAGAGACCCTCGGAAGGGCCGATTTTCTGGCCCTCGGCTTCGTCGCCAATCGCTTCCCCCCAGAGTTACGCAGCCACGACCGTTTTGGCCATCGCATCGACCAGGTAGACTTTCATCCGGCCTATCATACTTTGATGAGAACGGGTTTGGAAGCGGGTATCTCGGGAGCGCCCTGGGCTCGCCCGGGAGTTGGGGCCCAGGTGGTGAGAGCGGCTAAGCATTTTATGTTGACTCAGGTCGAGGCCAGCGTCGAATGCCCGATGACCATGACTTACGCTTCCGTTCCTGCCCTCCGCCATCAACCCGATCTTGCCGCTCACTGGGAACCGTTGATCCTGAGTCAGAAATACGACCCCCGTTTTCTGCCCTCCCACCAAAAGGACGGGGTGACTATCGGAATGGCCATGACGGAGAAGCAGGGTGGTTCAGACGTGCGAGCCAACACGACCCAGGCTGAATGCCAGGGCGACCATTTCTTGCTGACGGGCCACAAATGGTTCTGTTCAGCCCCGATGTGTGATGCGTTTTTGACTTTGGCCCATAGCCCGGGAGGCCTGACCTGCTTTTTGGTTCCCAGATTCCGTCCTGACGGCAGTCAGAATCGGTTCTTCCTCCAGAGGTTGAAAGATAAGCTCGGGAATAAGGCCAACGCTTCGGCCGAGATCGAGTATGATCGCACTTTTGCTCACCAGGTGGGGGAAGAGGGGCGCGGCGTTCCTACTATTATCGAGATGGTCAACCACACCCGACTGGATTGTGTCATCGGAAGTGCTGGTATCATGCGGGCCGCTCTGGTCCAGGCTCTTCACCACGCCTACCATCGCCAGGCCTTCGGAGCTTTGCTCATCGACCAGCCTTTGATGAGAAACGTGCTGGCTGACCTGGCCCTCGAAAGCGGGGCCAGCACCACTCTGGCTTTATGGCTCGCTTCTGGTTACGATCGCGCCCAGGAAGACCGGGCCGCCCAAACGTTGATCCGGATCGCCACGGCGGTTTCCAAATACTGGGTCTGCAAAAGAACCCCGCCGATGGTCTACGAGGCTCTCGAATGCCTGGGCGGAGCGGGTTATGTCGAGGAATCAGTCCTTCCTCGGCTCTATCGTGAGGCGCCGCTTTGTTCCATTTGGGAAGGGTCTGGCAACGTCATGTGTCTCGACGTTTTGAGGGCCGCTTCGAAGGAACCCGAAACGATCCCGGCTCTGCTGACTGAGATCGGTGAGGCTCGCGGTCACGATCCTCGCTTTGATAGCTATCTGAAGGAGCTGAAGAAAGACCTCTCTGATGCTGGCGACTTGCCCCTTCGAGCACGTCACCTGGTGGAACGGTGCGCCCTGGCCCTACAAGCTTCTCTCCTGCTTCGAAATGCTCCCAACCCGGTCTCCGAGGCCTTCGTGCTCGGACGGCTGACCCGTCAGGGTCAATACGGGACGTTACCTAGGGAAGTGGATTTTAAGACTCTGCTGGAGCGAGCCTATGTTTCCAGCGCAGCGGAGTAGGGCAAAGCCAGGGGATTCGGCTGTGGAACCAGGCTCGGTAGCAAATCACGGGTTGGTGGCCTGCCTGGAGAGCTTTCACGTCGGGATGGTCTTCGCCCCAACGTTGAGCTAAATCGTCTCCGGCCAACCTCCTGGAGTCGGGGTCTTGTTCAAGCTCGGCGAGGAGCGCCTGGGAGGCTGTCACTTCTGGGTGAGAGGGGCCGTAGACAGTTTTGAAGATCCCCAGTCGCTGACGAGCGAGTTCACCTGCTTGGGTGGGATTCTCGAGGGCGTGATGGACCAGAGCTAGCAGAGCTAGGGTCTGGCCGACCAGCGGATCGCCTGGCCCTTGCAGGGTTCGACGAAGCTCGAGGGCCCGCTCGAGCAGTTCGAGGGCCTGGCTGGGCTGTCCGAACCGTAGTCCGAGAAGGGATCCTGTCTCAAGATTGGAGATCTGATGACGGTGTTGTGGCCTCAGGTGACTCTTGTGCTTGCGAGCCTGGTTCCAAAGATTCCAGGCTTCCTCTTCCCCTAACTCCTCATCCCACCACAGGCGGGATTCTTGACAAAGGGCAACCAGGTGAGGCTTGCGCTCTCTGTGGAGTTGCTCGGCAAGTTGCGAGGCTCGCTCCCAGCTGGTGCGAGCCTCACCCACAGAGAAGCGGGCACGAACAGAAGCCAAATTGAGCCAGCGACCCATTCGAACGTGGGGGTTGTCGTTATCAGCGAGACCTCGTTCAAGCATCCTCTCGGCTTCTCGATAGCGCCCCAGAAGTGTCAGCAGGGCAGCCTGCTGGTTGTAGCTGGCTGGAAGCTTTTTGACTAGGTCCAAAGCTGTTGACAGGTCGGCCGCCGTTCGGCGGCTTCGGGCCACCTGGCGAAGAAGGGTTCGGGTCGTTTTGTCGATGTTCTCACTAGGCCGCGACCGAAGCCATTGAAGCTTGGCACGGTCGACGCTTTCGGCAATGCGAGCTAGGAGAGCAAGAAGTCTGTGATCCTCCACCAGTCCGCTTTGGGACAGGTCTTTTCGGACTTCGTTGGTCCAGAGAGTCGCTTGCACCTCTCCGAGTCCCATCTTGAGGGGGCGGGTAAAGGTGACTCCCCGCACAACGAACCGGGCCAGCGACCTCTGGTGATCGCCTGGGAGGCCGTTTCTCCCCCAGCTCACCCAACCGTTTTCATAGTTTTCGGTGAAGACCGGCATCTCCGGAGGCTGGGGAGCGGTCGGGATTAAGCTCCAGCCGCCACCTCCCAGGGTGTCGCTCTGATTCATCTCGTTCAAAAAGATCGGCACAGGACAGAGATCACAGCGAGCTCGGACCATCTCCAGTTCGGAAACTCGGAAGAACCGGTTGATGAGCACCGTGGGAGCAAGACTGTAAAAGATAAGGATTCGGGTGGAAGCTTCCTCGACGGCTCTCTTCTCGAGATACTGGCTTGGGCCGACCAGGTAAAGGTGGGTCGATCCGCTCACGATTTCCACCCGCCTGAGGCGAAGGTTTTGGGCCCCTCTCACGCCCACGGCTAGCTCGGCCAGGGTAGCGTCTCGAAGGTCGTGGCCCGGGTTCAAAAGGTTCGAGAAGAGGTTCTCTAGTTCCAGAGAACTGAATACCAGGCTGACCAGTTCGACCTCGACGCGACTGGTCTTCCAGTTCAGATGAATCGTCTCAGCCCCTCCCACCACTCCGGCCGCAACGAGATTCAAGATGTACCCGTAAGGTTCTTGAAGTCGGAACTTGTCGAGTTTGGCCAGGGCTTGTTCGGAACTGAGTGTGAATCCACCGGAAGAGTCGAACTCGCCCTGGGAGTAGAGTTCCTCGAAGACCTCTTCCAATTCATCACGATGCTCGGTCTCTTCCATCGGGGCTGGCGTTCGTGGCGGGTCAATAATCGCCTTGAATCGGACTAGAAGCGAGCTGTTTGTTAAATGATTGTAACAGCCGACCCAAACCCTTTACTGCGCTCGAATGTGTCGGGACAAGCCTAACGAAGACAAGCTTCTGAGGGGAAGAATAAGAAATGACACAGTCTTGCACCGCATGTTCAGCTCACATCCATAGCCACCCACCCTTTTATACCGGTGGCTACCACGACCAGATGAGTCATGGGGCTAACAATATTCTCGGCCCCGTCCTGCTGGGAGTTCTTCTAGGTGGTCTGGCTGGCTCTGCCGCCACACCCTACAGCTCGACCGGACCTCTTCTGGGTGTCGCTCTGGGGGCGCTCCTGGGTCACCAGATCGGAACTCATCAGAGCGGCCAGTACGCGCATCACCATCACCACCACCACACCGGGGCCTGCCACTATCCTCCCACCCCCGGTCACCATTGGGGCACTCACAACGGTGGCAATCACATCCATGTTCATCTTGGGCGCCAGCTCCATCACGATGAAATTCGACTGGGGCGTCATCACCACCACTACCACAACCAAGACCACCAGCCACAGCATCGGAGCCACTTCAACCGCGGTGGCGAGTTGTGCCAGGAAGGTGGCAAAGGTAAGCCGATCGAGTATACCACCAGTGGCGGTTACACGGTGGAGGTCGACAAGCACACCATCAAGATTACCGACCCCTGTGGGAACGAACTCAAGCACTGGGGCGACCCTCACGAAAACCTCAACGGCACCCACATCAAAGACTGGGAAGGCAAGCAGCGCTCCATCCTCCTTGACGATGGAACAAAGATCTCGATGTCGGCCACCGGTCCCCACGGCGTCACTGAGACCATGAGCATCTACGATGGCAACCAGAACGTCCAAATCGACAACCGCAAGAATGAAGTCACCCACCACTCTTTCAATCCCTGGGATACTCACCTTCGAGAAGTTCGTCAGCACGACGGCGAGACGGCTGTTTTCCGTCCCACCCGGGACGGCGGCGCCGAATACTACAATGTCTACACAGAAGACAAAGACTTCAACGTGACGCGTCTCCACGACGCCCTGGGACGAATCGGTGGCAACGGTCGGGTCCACGACCTCTACGACGACCCGCGGCTCAGCAAGACCTAAACACCAAAGCCTAAGTAGGGAGCCGGCTTCACTTCACGAAGCCGGCTTTTGTAGTCTTTCGGACTCTTTGGGGAAGTACGGTTGCAAGAGCCTGGCAAACATAACCTCGTCCACCTTGTCCAGGCGGTCAGCCGAGGAGAGGCCTCCGTCTCAGACCTGATCACGGGGATCGCGAGCGGCAGAGAGACTCTCCATGAGCATCGTCTCGATTTTCACGAGACCTTCCGATCTCTCCACCCGACCGTTCAAGAGGAACTCGTGCCTGTTTTCGAACGAGCTGAGGATTGTCTTGCGGCCATGGAGGAAGGGTTGGGGCATCTGACCGAGTTCACCCAAACAGGCGAGCGCAGAGCTCTCCTGGCGGGTGGTGCTCAGATCGACCGAGCTGCCTTCCAATTGAATCAGGCCGTCCTCGATTTTCGCAACGGGATTTTGGCCGCTGAAGGACCGACCGATATCCCGAACCTCAATCTGTTCTTACGCCTTCACGAGGAGTGGAAAGAGGAGGGCGAGGAGGACCACTTTCTTTCGGTGGTCCACGAAGAGAGGTTCCATACCCTGGCTCAGATTCAGGACCTCGAGAAAGAGCCTGATCTGGTCGAGGTCCGGAGCTTGGTCGATGCCTATGAGGACCACCTTCGTTGCATGAACCGCCTGGCTCAGGCTTTGGAGGCCGCTCGGCCCGACCAGGTCGATGCCGAGATAGAGCACTGCCGGAAGACCTTTCAGTGGGTCGGTGAGTTGATCCCCGCCACCGTGATGGCCCTGAGAGGCCACGGCAAGACTCCGTTCCCCGATATCAATATGTTGGTGAAGCTGTCTCAGCAGATGGCCGAGGCCAAGCTTTCCGACCGAGCCTTTTTGGATGCCCTTGAGTCGGTGGCTCAGAGCTTTGGCGAAACTCGCCAGAAGCTCTCGTACAATCCACCGAGTGGGGAGGATTCCGTTTTGCTCAAGGAAGAGTATCAGAGAGCGAACCGCGCCTTTGACTTGATGGAGGTTGCCTTGGACGAGCTGTTCGCTTTTATCGAAACGAGAAATCTTGGCTTGCTCAAGCTGGGAGCCTGTCGGTTGGAGGAGGCCGCTTTGGCTCTTCATCAAGCCCACCTGGGGTTGCAGACAGTGGCCGACCGGGAGGGGAAAACGCCCTGCATTCGCTGCTCTCACTACAATCCGCAAGAGCGAAGCCACTGCGAATCCTGTGGCTCAGCCTTGCCAGTAATGCCGGGTCGAGCTACTTCGACTTTCGAGCACGCCGAGGGGCCCCAGTCCCAAGCCGACGCGATGGTGGTCACGGCCAATCTACTCAAAGTTTATGAAGCCGTTAATCGGGTCAGCGAGGGCGAGATTTCTTTGGAGGAATTCGGAGAGGTTCTCGATTGGTTCGAGAATATGGTCGAGGTCAATTACCACAACGTGCCCGCGTTGGAAGGAGAGGGCCACGAAGAGGTAGTGGTAGTCATCGACGGTCTTTTTGAAGAGGCGGTCGCTCTCTACCGACAGGGCCTGGAGTGTTTTCGAGGATTCGCCGAAGATGGGCTGAAGGCTGGTCTGAGGAACGGTGTGGTCAAGTTTGACCAGGCTACCCGCAATCTCGAGAAGATCTCCCGAGCCTATCAACCTCCACCGAAAGAGGAGTAACCAAATGAAGATTCTTGTCCTGGACCAACAGTTTCAGGGGGTCCCCCAGTCTGTCGCCAGTTTTTTGCTGGAGGGTAGCGGAGGCTATCTACTGCTCGAGACCGGACCCTCCAGCAGCCTGCCCCAGATTCACCTTGAGATGTCAAAACATGGGGTTTCGCCCGACGATGTCAAAGCCGTGGCTGTCACTCACATCCATCTCGACCACGCTGGCTCCTGCGGCTGGTGGGCAGCCAAAGGATGCCCGGTCTATGTCCATCAGCGGGGGGCGAAGCATCTGGTGGACCCCTCTCGCTTGATGGCCAGTGCCACCAGAATCTATGGCGATCAGATGGACACTTTGTGGGGGGAGATGAAGCCCGTGCCAGAGCAGCTAGTGCGCCCCCTTAGCGACGGCTCTGTCGTTCAAGAAGTCGGTCTCGAGCTAGTGGCCCACGACACCCCGGGACACGCCCGTCATCATATGGCTTTTCAACTCGGAACGGACCTCTTCAGTGGGGATGTAGCGGGGGTTCGGCTACCTGGGCAGCAGTTTCTCTCGGTCCCAGCCCCTCCGCCTGAATTCGACCGCGAAGCTTGGAAAGAGAGTCTTTCCAAGCTTCGGGCGCTGTCTCTAGAACGGCTTTATCTGACTCACTTCGGCCAGGTCGATAGGCCGAAAGACCACTTTGACCGCCTGTCACTCTTGCTCGACGATGTTGTTGCCTATTTTGAAGGTCAGCAAGCAGAGGATCCCACTCAACTGGCAGCCAGCTACGCCCAATGGGATCGGGCCCGCGCTCGAGATGAAGGCGTTGATGATAAGGTCTACCAGGCTTACGAGAAAGCCAATCCTTCTTTCATGTCGGTGACCGGGGTCTTGCGGTATCTGCAACAGCGGGATGTTAATGTTGGGTAAAAATCCTTTTCGCAAGTTGCTTATAGGCAAATTTTAGTGCTATAGTGTTCTTGAAGATGAAAGCCGGTGGGCTTAGCAGGCCCAGGAAGATCGAGGTCGGTTTGGCGACTAGAACTTCTACAACCTGGCAGGAGGATACCCACGTGAGCAACCCATTCTTTGCCGGATGCGAGAATCGTCGCATCGCCCCGCGTCTGGCCAAGGTCTTTCCCGTGGCCGTGGTTACCGAAGGGGAGCAGACCATAGAGAGTCGCGCCCTAAACGTCTCTTCTACCGGGCTCAGGCTCGTTTCCGACACCCCCTCCCGGTCCGACCAAGAAGTCCTTCTTCACCTCTCTTTCGCAGAGCAGAAGGTCGAGCTCAAGGGTCGCCCCGTCTGGCACCGCCGTGTAGGACGCAGTCATGTGATTGGCGTCTCTTTCCATCCTGGCCAGGGGGATGCCGAGACCCGCCTGATTACCTGGTTGAGGGAGCAGGGGATGGCGGCTTGAGGGGAGACTTCTAAGATCGTGGCCGAGAATCTCTGGTTTAAAAATGGGCTTCGTTTTGAGTGCACCCGGTGCGGAAATTGCTGCTCTGGCAAACCGGGACTGGTGGAGTTTACTTTGGAGGAAGGGGAGGCTATGGCCGAAGCTCTCGGGCTAAGCCTGGATCACTTCCTGACCGATCATGCCCTCGCCACCCCCTCGGGCTACAGGCTTCTCGAGGTGGAGAGCTATCATGGCTTTGATTGTATTCTTCTCGAACGGGACGAGGGCACCGGTCTCTCCGGTTGTCGCGTTCATCAGTCCAGGCCGCAGCAGTGTAAGACCTGGCCTTTCTGGCCTTCGAACTTGAAGAGTCGACGACACTGGCACAAAGCTGGGCCCAACTGTGAAGGGATCGGTCGAGGGTCTCTGATTCCCAAGGACAAGATCCTTGACGACCTGGAATCTACCCCAGAATCGGCCCGCTAGCTCGGACTTACAGGCCTTGTCTAAAATGAACATCGGTTTGCCGTTTTGTAAAAAGAGTGTAAACTGCGATGCGCCTCTTCCTTGGAAGGAAGCAGCCCGCTATAATACGAGAGATGCCTAGTATCAATTCACAAATGGGCGGCCTGCCCTTAAGCCAGCCAATGACGGCCTTCGCGCCAGCTGGGGTGGGTGCGGCGCCGGCGCAAAGTGCTCCCCAAACCGCCATCCTTCAGGCCGTCCTTCAAATCCTCCAGGTTTTAGTCCAGCTTCAGTCGGGCTTTCAGGGATTCGCTGGACAGCCCGCCCCCCCACCGCCTGGATATTGGGGAAGGGATGATCGGAAAAGCCGATCTGATGGAGGAAATTGCCCGCATCTATGGATACGATCGCATTCCCGCCGCCAATCTTGCAGACGAACTTCCCAATCAGATTGGCAATAGACCATTGGAGCTGGAGGAAAGGATCCGGGATCGGCTGGTAGGATTGGGATTGCAGGAGGTTGTTTCCTACCGGATCACTTCGAAAGAGGCGGAGAAAATAATCGTGCCTGATTCCTTGCAAGCCCGGGAGGTCAATTATACAAAGCTATCGAACCCCATTTCTGCAGATAAGACGGTGCTCCGCAGGAGCTTGCTGCCTGGTGCTTTAGAAATCGTGGAGAGAAATGCCCGAATCAGAAAACGCATCGCGATCTTTGAGATTGGACCGGTCTTCCTTCCTGATCCGGATGGGAGCGAACTACCTATCGAACGAACAGAGCTGGTCCTTGCCCTGACCGGTCACCGCCATCC
>CAYRFU010000042.1:28172-28980 GCA_964423525.1 uncultured Burkholderiales bacterium
ATCCCCCGTCCTGGCAGGATTCGGAGCCGGGGAACATGGATTTCTTTGATTTGAAAGGTGTGCTGGAGGAGCTGGGACACGGATTAAATATTGATAACCTTGAATTCCTGCCCGGGGAGCATCCAAGCTACCACCCCGGAAAGTGTGCTCGGATTTTTATTGGAGAAGAACAGATTGGTACGATGGGGGAAATCAATCCCCTGGTGAGAGACCACTATGATCTGCCGGATGCACCCCTGCTGACCGCGGAGCTTGAGATGACCCCCCTGTTGTCTGCTGTGCCTGACTTGTATGCGATTGAACCGATCCCAGCTCAACCGCCTGTACTGGAGGATCTGGCGATTGTAGTGAAAGAAGAAATCCCGGCAAAAGAGGTCGAAGAGTTAATCCGTCAGACTGGGGGAGAGATCCTCTCAAACATTCGCCTGTTTGATGTCTACCGGGGAAAACAGGTGGGGGAGGGAAAGAAGAGCCTGGCCTACAGTTTAATCTACCAGCATCCCGAACGCACCCTCACGGACGAGGAAGTGGCCAAGGTCAGAAATTCGATCGTCTACCGGCTTGAAAAGGAGCTGGAGGCAGGTCTCAGGAGCTGACACCACTCCCATGCCAGCGAACCAGCTGATGGTTGGCAGGGGCTAATGTCCCCGGAAATCGTAAATCCCGTTCACGATCGGGTAGGCAGCGTTGCAGCTGGAACAGAGGATTTTTCCAGCTTCCACCGCGCCTAAAGCTGTGCTGCAGTCAGGGCATTGGAAAAATGCTTGCGGCGCTGGTTTTGTGGAGGACCCCGCAGCGGTGCAGCGCA
>CAYRFU010000043.1:0-28690 GCA_964423525.1 uncultured Burkholderiales bacterium
CCTTCCTGGTAGCCCGTGGCGGCGCCGGTGGCCAGACCGTAGATGGCTCCACCGACCAGCCCGATGGGAGTGGCCAGAACAGCTCCGACAGGGATGAGGGCCGTGCCGATAGCCTTCAGCGGGAGGCTGGCTTCGCTGCTCCACAGCTCCTCGCCCACCCGCCAAACTCCTTTAGGGGTGTGGAGCAGAGTGGAAGCTCCGATGCCAACGCCTTCGATGGCACCCGAGACAACCCCGGCGGCGAGTCCTTCGATTCCTCCGAGGACACTGATATCGAATGGTTCCTCACCAGGAGGAAGCTCATATTCCTGGTACTCGCGAAGCTCTTGAACTAGCCCACCGGCCAGTTCTTTGTGGAAGGTCTTGACATCGTTCACGCCTTCCTTGATGGCGGAGCCGAAGCCGTTCTCGATGCCTTCGCTAAAGCCCCGGAAGAGACCGAACCCGGCCGAGCCGAGAGCCGTCAGGACGGGAGCAGCCACCACGGCGGCAGGCAGCAAGAAGGCGATGCTTCTCTTCAGGACCGGGCCCAGGCGAGGGGTGCTGAAAAGGGCTTTGTAGGCGTGATAGGTGGCCTCGGGGGCTTTGACGATGGACGAGACGGTGTTGCCGACCGTCTCGATGCCAGCGACGGCAACGGCAGCACCAAGCCCGGTGAAGGCCTGACCCCAGGTCACTTTATCTTCTTCAAAATCTTGAGGGGCGGCCTCAACTTGGACTTCGGCGGCTTCGGGAGCCGGAGCGGTAGCCCGAGCGAAGGGCAATGCGGGTGATTGGGTTGCGATGGTCATTCTTTCTTTTCCTCCAGGTGATGAGATCTATGTGTCTACCTTTAGGGTTCTATGATCATCGGGCCCGTCAGGGTGTTTCTGGCTTGTAAACACCAGGTGTTCCCCAGAATTCGGAAAATAGGGTGACTGGCGAACTTCCTTTCGCATGAGGGGGATTCGGCATGGTCTTGATAGAAATTCAGGTAGCCTTTCTCTCGGGTGTTGGCGACTAAGCGGGTCATCAGCCACGGGTCCAGGAGTAGGCAAGAGATGGAAGGCCGGTTGCGTTGCGAAAATGCCGCGACGCAAGTGGTCGGTTGGCGTTTTGGCGGACGAGACTAGAACAGTTCATAAGAGAGCTAAGAGTGCCGATCCCGGCTCTGGAGCCGAGGCCATTTCTGCATCTCAGGTTGAAAACAAGAAGCTCAAGCTCAAGCTCGCAAAAGTCGCCAAGAAGGTGCAAGCTTACAAGAGCGAGTTGGCCAAACTCAGCCGAGAAAAGAAGAAGAGTTCGCTTGAACTGCGCAAGCTTGAGCGTGAGGTCGAAGCCCTTCGCAAAGGCGAAGGCGGCCAGGCTGTAGCCTCCATCCAGCAAAAACTGGAAGCCTCCAAGCGGAACAACAAAAAGCTCAAAGACGCCTATCAAAAAAAGTCTGACCAGGTCAAAGAGCTGACGGCCCGGGTTCGCCGACTTGAACAAGAAGGCGGGGGCGCCGACCCCACCGAGTTGCTGGAACTCTCCGAACAACTCGACGAAGCCACCACCAATCTCGCCCTTCGCGATGAGGAGATCGAAACGCTCCAACGGGAGGTGGCCGGTCTCGACAGCAAGTTGGCCCTGACGGAAGGCAAGATCGAGCTTCTCGAGAGTGAGCTCGAGGGGGCCACGGCGGCTGCCGAGCAAGAACGTCAGACGGCGGCCAGCGAGAAAGAGGCGGCCGACCAGATCCGCGAAGAACTCGAATCGTCAACTCTTTTGATCGCCGACCTCGAAGGCCTACTGAACGAGCAAGAGACCCGCATCTCAGAACTTGAACAAGAGCTGTCTGAGGTCTCCGGTCAGGCCAACGAGGAAGCGGCCCGGCGGGTGACCGAACTTGAATCCGAACTGGCTACCCGCGAGGGCCGCTTGGAGATGCTCGAGAGCGAGTTCGAAGGAGCGGTGGGACGAGTCTCTGAGCTCGAGGAGGAACTGGAAGCCCAAAAGTCGCTAGCCAACGACCTCAAGAGCCTGATCAACGACAAAGATCAAGATTATGGCGAGCTCACCGAAGACTTTGAGGAGGCTCAAAGCCGCCTCGAACAGCTGGAAGCCGAAGCCGAGCAGCAACAACAAGCATTGGCCCAGGCCGAAGCACGAGCCCTAGAGGCCGAGCAAAGCCTGACCAAAGCCCGCCAAGAACTAGAAGAAAGGGGTGAAAAGTCCGCCGAGGACGAGCAAGCCATCGCTCGCCTTCAGGCCCAACACAAGCGTTCCGAAGAGGTCATCGCCACCATCAAGACCCGCTATGAGCAGTTGCGCGATACTCTCAAGGCCCACAAACAGAAGGCCCTCTCGATCAAAAAACACATGGAGGCCGCGCTGGCTCGGGCCGAGGAAGCCGAAAATCGAGCCGCCGACCTGGAAAAACAGCTCAGACAGTCCCAGAAGGTGCTAGAAGACACTCTTTCTGAGTCCGAACAGGCCAACCTTCGCATTCTGGAACTTGAAAAAGAGCGAGAAGAGGCTGAGACTCAGCTCTCCGAACTCCAGCAAGAACTGGTGAACGCCCAGGAGGAGATCGGGGCCCTCACCGAGGGGCTTGAGACCACTGACATACAACTCAATGCAGCCCAAGAAACCCTGGAAACCAACCAGCTCCGGATCGAGGAACTAGAGGAGCTGGTGGAAGCTCGAACCACCGAGGTCGAAAACCTGGAAGCAGTGGTGGCCGAGCTCGGCTCAAGCCTGAAAAACCAACAGCAAGGTCGCGATGCCGACCGCCAGACCGTCGCCAAGCTAGAGGCCCACGCCCGTCGCAGCGAGGAGGTCATCAAGACTCTCAAAGCCCGCTACGATCAGCTGCGCGAAGCCCTCAAAGCTCACAAACACAAAGCCCTCGAACTCAAGGAGCAGACGGTGGCCGCCCTCGAACGAGCCGAGGCTGCTGAAGCCCGCAACAGCGAGCTAGAAGAGAACAAACGCCTGCTCGAGGGTCAAGTCCAGACCTTGCGCGACAATCTGGTCGACGCTGAAACCCGGGCAAGCGAAGTGGAAGAAGTCCTGCTCGAAACCGAGACCGAGCGAGCCGAACTGACCACCGCCAACGAGGAACTCAATGAGCAGTTAGCCGCCCGGGAAGAGGAGTTCGACGAACTCAACAACGAGCTCCTGGGGGCCGAAGACGCCCGCCTCTTGCTCGAGGAGAAGCTGGCCAACCTCGAGCCCCAGCTAAAAGAGACCCGTCAGCAGCTGGAGCAGAGCCAGTCAGTCGTTGAAGAGAGCCAACAGCGGGTCCTCGAGCTGGAAGAGAAAACAGTCGAGGATGAGGCTCAAATAAGCCTGCTGCAAGAGGAGCTGGTCGGTTACCAAGAACAGATGGAGGCCTATCAGGTCCAGCTCGAGACCTCCGAGAATCAGCTGCTAGAAGCAAGCGAGTTGGTCGAAAGTCTCCAGGCCGAACGCCAGGAGATGGCCGAAGCCCTGGTTCAGCAGCAGGAGGTCAGCACCGAAACGGACCGCCGATTCGAGCTTGAGAAGCGAAAAGTGGCCAAACTGGAGGCCGCCTTCACGGAGGCTAAGACCAAGCTCCAAACAGCGGTTGGCAAATACTCCGCTCTCAAAGAGACCGTTGTCCTCAAGCAGTCTAAGCTCGATGAACTCAAGAGTGAACTCGGAGAAGCCCAGCGCCAACTGGACAACGAAAGGTCGCGGGCCGAACGCTTCAGCGAACAGTGCGACCAGCTAGCGGCCCGAGCCGACAGCTTGATCGGACAGAAGGAAGCCCTCGAAGCCGAAGTTCTCTCGCTCAACGAGCTGGCCGAGGAGAGGGCCAGCCAGCTGGAAATGATCGAGGCCGAACTGCTCGACCGCGACCAGGCCATCGAGGACATGGCAGCCACCCTGGAAGCCCGCGAGACCGAGATCGAAGGTCTGAGCGAAGAGATCACGCGCTTGGGCCAGGAGAACGATCGTCTTCCTGACATCGAGCGCCAGCTCGAGGCCACCCGTCAGGAAGCTCGTGAGCTGGAACAGGAAGTGCTGGTCCACTCTCAGCAGCTGATGGAGAAAGAGCAGCTGCTCGACCAGAAGAGTAAGCGAATGACCCGCTTGGAAGCGGGCCTGGCCGACGCCGCCACCAAGCTCAAGACGGCCAAAGGCCGAATCGGGCACCTTGAGTCGGAGCTTCGCAAGACCCACGAAAAGAACCGAAGTCAGGCTCAGGAGCTGATCGATCAGGCTCGCCAGCTGACCGACCTCCAGTCTCGCCTAGCCCAGTCGGCCGAAGGGGAGCACTCCAAGAGTGAGCTTCTGACCGAGATGCAGACCCGCATCGAGACCAGTCAGTCTCGGGTCGAGGAACTTCAAAACGAACTCCGGACCCGCGATCAGGAGCTGGAGGACCTCAATCTCGAGTTCGAGAGGCTCAGCGAGCTCGAGGAGACGTTGGTTCAGCGGGAAGACGAAATCCACCGCCTCCAAGACCAGCTCGAGAGGCTCAAAACAGAATCGAGTAATCGCCAAACAGAGCTTGAGGCAGCCCTCGAAAATACACGCCGCGAACTGGAAGAGATCAGGCAACGAACCAGCGAGCAAGAGAACCAGGTGGCCGCTCTCTCCCAAGCCAAGACGGAAACGGGAGCCGAGCTCGAGCAACTGCAAAGAGAGCTGCTCCTCTCCCACGAGGAAGTCGAAGAGCTGACCGTCTCGATGCAAGGCCTGCAAGAAGAGTTGGCCCTAGCCCACGAGGACATCGAGCGGCTATCGACTTCTAACAGTGAGCATAAAGAAGAGAACAGCACTCTGAGCGAGGCCCTCCGAGTCGAGTCTCGCAAAGTCTCAAAGCTGACCACCGCTCTCCACGAGACTCGCGACAAGCTCAAGACGGCCGCCGGCAAATACAATGTCATTAAAGAGACCGTTTTTGCCAAGCAGGCGCGACTCGACCAGACCAAAGCGAGTCTAGACGAGGCGATCGAGGCTCGCGACGACCTGACAGCTAGGAACCAGGCCCTATCGGAACGCCTGGATGAGGTCCAGGTAGAACTCCAACAAGTTACCCGAGAGCGGAATATCCTGCGAGAGCGGGTCGATATGGGTGGCCAGCAGCTGGAGGACCAGGAATCAGAGCTTGAAGAGAGTCAGGTCCAGCTCCAACAACTAGAGGACGAGCTCAGCCAGCGCCAAGAGGTCATCGAAGAGCTGGAGAAGGCTTTAGCCGAACGAGAACAAGAACTCGACGACCTCGCCAACGACGCCGCTCGCCTGGGTGAGCTTGAGGTCGAGCAGAGCGTGCTGGTCGAAAAACTCGAGGCCGCCCGCCTGGAGATTCGCACCGTTACCGAAGAGATGGCGGCTCAAAGGGCTCGAGCCAGTCAACTAGAGGAGGAGCTAGGCCAAGCCCGTCAGCGGGCCGAGACAGCCGAGCTGAAGTCCAATCATCTGCAGCAAGAGCTGTCGAGCCGAGTCGGACGCCTCAAGAAACTTGAAAGTCAGCTCGGGAGTGCGGCCTCGAAGCTGAAGGGAGCCAAATCTCGCATCGCCCGCCTCGAATCGGCTCTCTCCACAACCACCAGCAAAGCTCGCGAGCTAGCCGAGGAACTCGACGCTCGCAGCCGCCGTGTCAACCGACTCGAGTCTCGCATCGACGATCTTGAGAAGGAACGAGACGACAAGAGTAGTCAATTCATCTCGGCCCAGGAGAAGATGGCGGCCACTTTGACCCGCTGTCAAGAGTTACAACATCAGCTGGACGCCCGCGACGCCGACCTCGATGAATTGGGCCAGGAGCTGGCTCGCCTGGGCGACCAGGAGCTGGAAAACCAGTTTCAGTTAGGCAACGTCCAAGAAGAGCTGGAAAGAACTCAAGCCGAACTCGAGGCCTTACAGCAATCGCGGGCCGAGAAAGAAGAGCAGCTGGAACAGGCTCGCAACCGAGCTGAGACCACCCAGATCCAGGCCGACCATCTCAAAGAAGAACTGTCCAACCGGGTCAACAAGCTGGTCAAACTTGAAAAAGGCTTAGGCGAGGCCGTTTCCAAGCTCAACAAAGCCAAGGTCCATATCGCCAACCTTGAAGAAAACCTGCAGGCCACCCAAGAACGAGCTCGCGACCTGGAGCTGGAATCGAACGCCCGCCAACAGCGATGTGAAAAACTCGACTCGCTGCTGGAGGCGACCCGCGAAAAGGCGGAGGTTGCCAGTCAAGCTAAAGTCTCTCTCGAGGAGCAGGTCAACGAAGCCAAACGCAAAGTGGCTGAGCTCACCTCTTTGGTGGGAAGTCGCTCCTCCAGTGTGGGCGAACTAGAAGAACTCCTGGCTGAGAAAGAGTCTCAGATCGCCGAACTCCAACAGGTCCTCGAGTCGCGCGACACCGAACTCGAAGATGTCAGCGCTGAACTGGCGGGCCTGGGACTGCTGGAGGATGAACTCGGTCAAGTCCGCCAGGAGCTTGAGGGAGAACAACAACAGAAGCTTCGGCTGGAAGAGCTACTCGACGAGAGCAAAGAAACCGTGGCTCGCCTGGAGAACGAGCTAGCCGAGGCCGAGAACGAAAAAATGACGGCCGAACTCACGGCTCACAATTTGCGTGAGCAACTCTCCTCCAAAGTGGAGAGGGTCATCAAGCTCGAGCAAGGCCTGGGCTCGGCCGGCTCCAAGCTCAAGATGGCCCGAATGCGGATCGAGGAGCTAGAGAAGGCCCTTCAAAACACCGTCGGCGAAGCTGGGGAGTCGCGGGGACAGGTGGCTCTACTCCGGGCCGACCTCCAAGATTCCACCCGCAAAGTTCACATGCTCGAGGAGAACCTGAGCGCCAGCCAGGTCCTGGTCAGTCGACTGGAAGAGAAGCTTCTTCGCAAAGACCAACAGGTCGAGGAGCTGGAAGCCGAACTCACCGGTCGAAGTCAAGAGATCGACACCTTTTCTGAGCAAGTGGCTGAGCTGGCTGAGCTTCAAGGCCGTTACGAGAGCCTGGTTGAGCAACTCGAAATCCGCGATCAGCAGCAAGCTCGTCTGCGCGAAGAACTCCAAACCGTCCGCACCCGGGTCGGTGAACTGGAGGAGGAAGTCGCCGTCGCCCAGGATGGCGCTGAAACGGCCGAGTTGCAGGCTTCCAATCTTCGCGAAGAGCTTTCCTCGCGACTGGACAAGCTTTCTCGCCTCGAAAGCGGACTCGGCCAGGCGGCCGCCAAACTCAAGACGGCCAAGAATCGCGTCGCTGAGTTGGAGGGTGCGCGCGCTCAGGCCGTCGACCGATGCCGCGAACTAGAGCGGGAGCTGGCTGAGCGTTCGGGACTTCTCACCCGTCTCAAAGGCGAACTTTCGAGGGCCACGGCCTCGGGCGATAGGCTCGAACAAACTCGGCTGATGGTGAACGGCCTCAAGGACGAGCTGGAAGTCGAGCAAAATCGCCGGCGCGAGCTTCAAGAAGAGTTGGGGGCTCGGGCTGCTCGCATCGCCGAACTCGAGGCTCGACTTGAAACCTCTTCGGGAGAGACGGATCTTGAGCTGAGTAGCCTGAGAGGTCAACTGGCCGAGACCGAGACACGCCTGACCAACAGCGAGACCCGCCTCCAAGACCTGCGTCAGGAGCTACGCCAACGCGATGAGCAGGTGCGAGAACTGGAGAACCTCCTGCAAAGCCGAGAGCAAGAATTCGAGTCGCTTTCCCAGAGTCTGGCCGGGCAAGAAGAGCTCGAGAGTCAGATCGAGCAGCTTAGCGAGCAACTCCGTAAGAGTCAGGTCGAACGGGATGAGCTGCAGCAAGCAGGACAAAAAGCCGAAGAAGAGCTTCACCAACTTCGGGGCGAGTTGGCCGAAGCCCGGGGCCGCTCGGATACCGAGGACGTTCGCCTTTCCAACCTCCAGGACGAACTCCGCTCGCGCACCGAGAGGATCACCAAACTCGAAAAAGGGCTGGGTCAGGCTGCCTCCAAACTTCAGGTCGCTAAGCGCCGCATCATGGCCCTCGAGGAGCAGGTCCAGAAAGCTAGTCAGGAAGCCAACCAAACCAGCGATGAAAGCGTCGACCTAACGGGGCGATTGCAAGAACTCGAATCAGAGAACCGCCTTCTTCAGGAAGAGCTTGAGCAACAGCAGGAAGCCCGTCAAGAACTGGAGTCCCTGGCCAGCTCGGCGCAACAAGACCTGCAGGAACTGCAGCTTTCTTTAGAAGACCGCGAAGCCCACATTATCCGTCTTGAAGAGGAACTTGAGCAAAGCTACCAACAGCAATCTGAGGTGACTGAGCTGACCGCTCGCCTGGAGATGGTGCGAGCCAGCGAGGAGAGGCTCAAAGAGGAAGTTGAACGACAGACAGAGCGAGTCCGAACTCTTGAGGAGCAGCTTAACGAGACCGGAAGCGCCGCCTCGACGGCCGAAGTACGAACGGATCATCTCAACAGTTTGCTCGAAGAGCGAGCTAACCGAATCAGCAAGCTTGAGGAAACCCTGGGTACGGCCGCGGCTCAACTCAAAGCCGCCAAGAAGCGCCTGCAGGCTCTTAACGAGGCCCGTCAGGAAGCCGCTCAACGATGCCATCATCTGGAAGATCAGCTGTTCGAAAAAGAGTCCGAACTGGCCCGTCAGCGGACTGAGACCATCGAAGTCGAGGGACGACTCGAGTTGGCTCTCAAAGAGCGCGAAGAGCTGCGGCGAAATTACCAACAGGCTGTGGCCGACCAAGCCCGTTTCGAGTCGCTGGCCGAGGCTCAGGAAGGCGAAGATTCTGAGCTGCGCGAGCGGCTGGCTGAACAGAAGGTCGAGCTAGGGCAACTCAAGGCCAGCTTGGACCAAAAGGCGGCCGAAAACGAGTCGCTCCAGAACGAGCTGGAACGTCTTTTTCGAGTTCAGGAAGAGCTCGAAGCCACCCGCTCTCAACTGCAGGCGGCCGAGCAGAAAACCCAACGGCTGGAGAGCGAACTCGAGGCCCGCGAAGAAGAGTATCAATCGCTCGAGCAAGAGATCTCCCATCTCCACGAGAGTACGGAGATGTCGGGTCTTCACTCTGAAACCATGGAGGCCGACCTGGCCGCCAACAAAGAGACCATCGGGCGGCTTCAGGATGAGTTGGGGGAGGCCGTCAACCGGGCCCGGATGGCCGAAGCCAGGGCCGAGCAACTCGAAATGGATCTCGACAGCACTCAGGAACAAGTCGACGCTCTAGAGGACGCCCTGGAGCAGGCCCGCCAGGAAGAAGAGAGCCCGGACGCCGCCGAGGAGCTGAACGAGCGCATCAACGAGCTCACTGCTCAGCTCTCTCAGACCGAGGAAGCCTGGTATACCAGTCAGTTCAAAGTGGAGGAGCTCAAGACCCTGTTAGAGGAGCGGGAAAGCGAACTGGAAGAGCTTCGCAACGAGGCCAGTCAAAACAGTGGTTTCGAATCTCGTCTCTCAGAAACCCTGGCCAGTGCCGAAGAGAGAGAGCGAAAGCTCAAAGCTCAGTTAGAAGCCCGCGACCTGGACCTGGAGGACCTGGAACAAGAACTGGCCCTCTCCATCGACCGAGCCGAGACGGCCGAACTGAAGGCCACCAATCTCGAGGAGGAACTGGCTGTGAGGGTGGGTCGCATCGCCAAACTCGAAAGTGGCCTGGGGGCCAGTCGACGGACTATTAGCGATTATCAAGAAAGGATTGCCGCTCTCGAGCAGCAGATCGCGGGCATGGGCGGGAAATCTCAGTTGTTGGAGTCCCAATTGGTGGAACTCAACGAATTGCGGGACCGGGTCAGAGAATTGGAAGAGTCCAAAGCGGAGGCGAGATGAGACAGATGGTTTCAGATACCGACAAACTTCAAAGTCAGGTGATCCGGGAGCGGACCCGGGTGGAAGAACTCCAATCGGCCAAGATCGTGGTCGAGAATAAGCTGGCTTCGGCCGAGGCCGAGATGGTTAGCTTGCGCCAACGAATCGAACAACTGGAGAGCGATCTGCGCCTCGACGATCTGACCAGGGAATTTCTCCCAGCCGTAGGCCAGCTCTCTCAGGAATCTCCCCCTAGCGAGCTTCATGCGGCCCTAATCGAGCGCGAAAAAAAGCTCCAAACCCTGGCCGACCGCCTCGAACAGGTCTCGGCCGAAAAGACTTTGACCCTGGCCGAAGCCAATCGCCACCGCATCGAAGCGGAAAGGCTGGCCAAGCGCGTGGCTCAGTTAGAAAAGGAACTGGCCCGACTCAAACTGACCCCGGCTCCGGCAGCCGAACTCCCCACTTTGGAACAGCAGCGCCTGGCGCAGCTCGAGAGCGCCAATGACGAACTGCGCGATTCGCTCCATCGTTCCGAGGCCAGTCGAGGGGAGCTTCAGGCCTCTTACCAATACGCCCGCGAGCGAGCCGATAACCTGACTGATCAGTTGCGTAAAATGGAGCGTCAAGCGGCCCGCAAGAGCCAAGAATTCGAGACTCTGACATCCAGTTATCTGGCCGCTCAAGAACGAAACCGCCAACTCGAGACCGAACTCCCACCCCAGAGCGAGCTCGAAGAAGATCTCCGCAGCCAACTGGCTGCGGCCCAGCGCCGCACCGACCAAGTGCGGACCCTACTGGCCGAGCGAGAGTCTGAACTTGAGGAGATCCGCAAAGCTTTACAGACAGCCAAAGTGGTGAAAACTGCGCTGGCCGAGCGAGACACCCGAATTCGGACCCTGGAAGAGAAGCTTGAGGCCTTTCGGGCGTCGGCTGAGCGGCCGGTCGAAGAGGACCCCGTGGAACGGGCTCGGGCCCTCGAGGCCGAGCTTGTCATCAAAACCCGCCAGATCAGCCGACTCGAGCAGACCGTCCGCCTCCTTCAATCCCAGCGCAGCTAACAACCCAAATTTAAGGCAGGCCATGGCCTGGTAAGGGAGGAAAAAGCCGGCCATGGTGTTGTGGGACACATTTATCGAGGCAGGCCGGAGCTATTTGGAAAAGGGCCAGCTAGCTAAGGCCGAGGAGCTTCTTCAAACAGCTCTCAGTGAAGCCGAAGACTTTGGAGAGGAAGACCCCAGGCTGGGGCGCACCCTGAGTGACCTGGGCCGCCTCTACGCCGCCCAAGGCAAAGCCCCAGAAGCCGAACCGGTGTTGCGCCGAGCGGTCAAAGTCTATGAGACGACCTCACCCTCAACGCCAGAGCTCGCCACCGCCCTCAATAACTTGGCCAATATTCTCAGCCAGAAAGGCTCCTACGCTGAGGCCGAGCCTCTCTACCGACGCGCCCTCAATATTAAAGAGACCGAGCTGGGCGAGGACCATCTCGAGGTCGCCATCGCCCTCAACAACCTGGGTGAAATGCTGGTAGCCCAGGGCTCTTTCGAAGACGCCGGTCCACTCTTCGAGAGAGCCCTACGCATCCGAGAGCAGGCCCTAGGCGAGAGCGACCCGCTGGTGGCGGAAAGCCTCAGCAACCTGGCCGCCTTCCACTTTCATTGCGGCACCTACTCCGAGGCGGAGAAGTTTGCCCGGCGAGCCATCGCCATCGACGACCAAATACTGGGAGCCGAGCATCCTAACCTGGCTACCGACTTCAAGAATCTGGGCGAAATCCTCAATGCCCAGGGACGCCACGAGGAAGCCTGCGTGGTGCTACACCAGGCCCTCACCATCCGTCAGAAAACTCTCGGCCTGGAGCACCCCGACCTGGCCAGCGTCTTGATGAGCCTGGCTAAAGCCTACCTCGCCGAAGGTCATCTAGACGAAGCGAAAGAGGCTGCCGAACGGTCCAGGAAGCTCCTTCAAGAGTCCGAGTTTTCGCCCGGGATCAACCAGGCAAGAGCTTCGAATTTGGTGGCCAGGGTGGCTTTCGAGCAAGGCCAGCTCGAGGAAGCAGAAACCAATAGCCGTGAAGCCCTCAACCTGATTGAGGAGAATTTCAGCGACCACTCCGCCGATCTGATCCAGGCTCTGACCACCGTGGCCCGCGTTTATCGCGGTCTCAAACGCGCCGAAGCCGCCCAACCTCTCTACCAAAGAGTGGTGGACCTTTGCGACGAGCATGATGTGGCCCCCGATCCCGGCCTTTTAGAAGAGCTGGCTGAACTTTTCGAACAGCAAGGTCAAAGCGAACGCGCTGACGATCTTCTGGGACGCGCCCTCGAATCCCAACGTCAAGAGTTAGACCCCAACGACCCCGATTTTCTCGATTCGATTCTCCGTCTCGCCAAGATCCACTATCGGCGCGAGCGCTACGCCAAGTCCAAGCCCTATTTCGAAGAGGCTCTGAAAGGGCTGGAGGCCAGCAAAGGGCCCCATCATCCCGACACCCTCGAGATCGTCTTGGATTTAGCTCGAACTTGCCGCTTTCTTGACCAGGATGGGGCTTCTGAGGTCTACTATCACCGCTACCTGGAGGCTAACGAGACGGAACTCGGTCCCGAAGCAGATTGCCTGGTCGAGCCTTTGGCCTGCCTGGGTCGATTCAACCGCGCCAAAGGGGAGTCCGAATACGCCAAACAGCTCCTGGTGCGCGCCAAAGAGCTAGCCGGGGCCTTTGGCGAGAATGAAAAAGCTTGGACGGGACCGATCTTGCTCGATCTAGCGACGCTGGAATTCGGGCAGGGCAGAAGCGAACAAGCCGAGTCATTGGCGCGCCAAGGACTTAGTAACCTGCCTCCCGACAATCTCGAGGACCGTATCTTGGGCTATCGCATCCTGGGTGAGCTGTGCGAGCAGCAAGAACGGTTTCAAGAAGCCAGTGAGAGCTTCCAGAATCTCCTGGTCGTGTTGGAGCAAAAGTACGACAATGACCACCTTGAATTGGTGCCGGCTCTCAGCTCACTGGGTCGACTCTGCCACGCTCAACTAGAGCACGACCAGGCCGAGCAGTATCACCAACGAGCTCTCGACATTCTCACTCGCAAAAAAGGCCCTATGGTGGCCGAGGTCGCTACCGAACTCAGTCATCTGGCTGACCTCTGTTTCTCGGCCGAGCGCTACGAGGAGGCCGAAAGCTACTACGAGCGAGCTCTCGATGTGCAAAAGCACCTCTATGGCGACAGCCACGCCGAATTAGGCCCCAACCTTAACAACCTCGGGCAGCTCTACTTCGCGCGCGGAGAGTACGCCCAGGCCGAGCCGATCTTTGAACGGGCGCTGGCCAGCCTGGAGCAGACCCTCGGGGAGCAAGACCCGGATGTGGTGCTGGTGCGACGCAACCTGGCTAACGTCTACCGCCTCAAGGGAGATTTGGCCCAGGCCGAGCCGATCTTGACCAAAGTGGTGGCCGACGCCGAAGCCGCGCTTGGTCCTGACCATCCAGAGTTGGCCATCGACCTCAGCAGCCTGGCCGAACTCTATGCGGCCCAGAATCGATTTGACGAAGCCGAGCAGCTGTATCGCCGCTCTATCGATATCTCGGAATCTTCGCTGGGTCCAGATCACGCCAACGTTGCCGCCGGTCTCAATAACCTGGCCCTGATGTATATGTCACGAGAGCAACACGCCGAGGCCGAGCCACTGGCCCGACGAGCTCTCGACATTTTCCGCAAAACGCTAGGAGAGGATCACCCCCATCTGGTCACCTGCCTTTCCAACCTGGCCGAGACCTGCCAGGCGCTAGGCAGACTAGACGAAGCGGCTAAACTCTATAGCGAAGCGGTGGGAATCGGTCAGCGGGCCCTGGGCGCGGACAGTCCGGAGGTGGCCTCGGGCCTGATGGCCCTGGCTCGCGTCCAAAGCAACTTGGGCCGCCACCAGAAAGCACTCGGGACTCTCGAGAAAGCTCTCAGTTTCTCACCTAAAAGCCACCAGCTTTCTCTGTTGGTGCTCAAAGCCAAAAGCCAACGCGAAGTGGCACCCGAGCAAGCCCTGGAAACCGCCTCTCAAGCTCTCAAGCTAGCTCGGGAACAAGAGGGAGAGGCCCAGACGGTAACCGAGTGCCTGGTGGTCCTGGCCAGCTGTCAGCGGGCCGAAGGAAACTTGGAGCAAGCCAACGCCTCTCTCGAAGAAGCGGTCGGGCTGATCCGGTCAAACCAGGGGGAAGGGGCGGTCGAGCTGGCCCAACCGCTGAAAGCCATGGCCGACCTTTGTCGTCAACAGGGTCGCCTTGACCAGGCCTGGTCCCATCTGGCCGAAGTTCTGAAGATTCAAGAAGACGGGCTGGGCCCGACCCACGTCGAGGTGGGTAAGACGATGGCTGAAATGGCTCGAACAGCTCATCTCCGCGAAGACCTAAGCAGAGCTGAGAGCCTCTACCGGCGGGCTCTAGACCTGGGCGGCACCAACCTGGGGGTAGACCACCCCGACCTGGCTCCTTTGCTGATAGGTCTGGCCGACCTCTACCGCGAGCAGGACCGATTAGCGGCGGCCGAATCCCTGGTCTCCAGAGCGCTTGAAATTCAGAAGCGTTCCCAGGGTGAAGATTCCGTCATTGTGGGCCACTCTCTGGCTCGGCTGGGAAGCTTGCTAGAAGCTCTGGAGCGACTGGAGGAGGCCGAGCAAGCTTACGGACAGTCGCTTGAGATTCTCGAGCCCAAGCTGCAAGCCGAAGAGTTGGCCCCGATGCGACTGTCGCTGGCGCGCATTCTGCAGCAACAAGGACGGACCGTCGAGGCTGAGCCGCTCTACACGGCCGCCATCGAGATTCAGCTCGGTGACCCGGCTGTGGTCCCCGAAGAGAAAGCCGATAGCCTGGCTGAGCTGGCCCGGATCTATCTGCGCCAGGGTCGCATCGAAAAAGCCGAACCGCGCCTGACCCAGGCCTTCCAACTGTGGCAGGAGAGCGAAGCAGAAGAGGATCTTCGTTTGGCTGAGTTACTAGCCGACCTGGCCACCATCTACCGAAAGACATCGCGCCTTGAGAAGGCCGAAGAGTTCACCCGTCGCTCCCTTTCTATTCGGGAATCCGTGATGGGAGGCGAGCACCCCGAAGTGGGCAGTGCCCTTCACGTTCTGGCCGGCCTGCTATTCGAAAAGGGAGAGATGGCCCAGGCCGAGTCTCTCCATAATCGGGCTCTGGACATTCGCGAAAAGGCTTGTGGTAGCGAGAGTCCAGAGGTCGCCGAGAGTCTAGAGCAGATGGCGCTCTTCTACGCCGCCCGGGGCAAAATGGTTCAAACCGAGGTCCTTTTGGAGCGAGCTTGCGACATCGTCGAAGCCGCCCTCGGTCCCCACCATCTTCGCCTGGCACCTTACCTGGTGAAGAAGGCCGACCTCTACCTCGAGAACCGTCCCGAAGAAGCCGAGCAGCTTTATCAGAGAGCCCTGGCCATCTGGGAGAGGATCCCTGGTCAGGCCGACCGCACTCTGCTGGCCGGAGCCTACCGCGCCCTGGCCAAAGCCCAATTCCGACTCAGCAAATCTCAGGAAGCCCTGCAGACGGCTATGGAGGCAGAGGACCTTTTGCGGGCAGTCGTGCCGGTCGACCATCCCGATTCTCTGGAGCTTAGTGCTTTCTTGGGCGAGATGTTGCTCAACGTGGGCCAGTTCGAACTGGCCGAGCCTCGCCTGGTCGCCTGCCTGGAAGCCCGTCAGGAACAGCTTGGAGATTCGGACCCGGCCCTCATTCCGAACCTGGTCGGGGTAGCCCAATGCTATCTAGCTCAGTCCGATCTCGACCAGGCTAAGCCTCTGCTCGAGCAAGCTCTTGCCCTCCAGGGCGGAGAGACACGAGGGGTGGTGGATCTCACCCCGCTTCTTCTCAGTTCGGCCGAGCTGCATCGAAGCCAGGGGCTTGAGTCTGAGGCCGAGGAACTCTACAAGAAGGTCCTCAAGGCCTGTGAGAAGCACGAAGACGAGCAAGGTTGCGCCGAAGCTCTTGGCCCGTTGGCCGAGTTGTTGCTGAGTCGAGGCGCTCTCAAAGAGGCCGCTCCCTTATGTCGGCGTCAAGTTGAGCTCAAGACCCGTCTGCTGGGCGAGCATCACCCCGAAGTCGCGGCCGTTTATTCGCGACTGGGTTCGGTCTACCAAAATCGGGGCCTGTTGGCCGAGGCCGAGGAAGGATTCAAAAAGGCCCTGGCCATTCACGAGCGAAACCTGGGCGAAGGACACCCCCAGGTGGCCAAGGCCCTGACCGACCTGGCCGATCTTTATCTAGCCCGAGAACTGGTCACCGAGTCCGAGACTCTCCACCGGCGAGCCTACGAGGTGCGCAAGCGGTCCCTCGGCAGCGATCATCCCGATACGGCTGAGAGCCTCCACAACCTGGGTCGAATCTACCAGATTCAAGGCAAACTCGAAAACGCAGAGTCGTTCTTGCAGAGAGCTCTCGAGACCAAACAGAAAGCCTTTCAGGGGGATCACCCTCAGATCGCCTCGGCTCTTTTCGACCTGGCCCGACTCTATCAGGAACAAAAACGATACGACCTGGCCGAAACGACCTATCATCGTAGCTTGCAAATGAGGGAAGCAGCTCTCGGCCAGAACCACCCCGACGTGGCCGAGAGCCTGGAAGGTCTGGCGGAACTTTATCAGATTCAAAAGAAGTTTGCGGCAGCCGAACCCCTCCTCGACCGAGCTCTGGAATCTCTCGAAAGCACCTTCGGCCCCAGTCACTTGGCCGTGGCTGATAGCCTGACTAGATTAGCCAAAGTCAATCTAGCCCAGGGCCAGCTAGGCAAAGTCGAAGAGCCACTCAAGCGGGCTTATGAGATCCGTCGCAACCAGCTGGGCGAGAAGAGCCGGCTGGTGGCTAGCAGCCTCAACGACCTGGGCCACTATTTCAGCTTGACCAATAAGACCGACCGAGCCCGCAAAGCCTTCGAACAAGCCCGAGTGATCCTCGAAAAGGAGCACGGGGCTTCCCACCCCAGCGTAGCCGAAACCCTGGATGGACTCGGCCATCTGGCCTTGGTGAAGGGGGATGCCGAGCAAGCTCGCGGACTTTTTCAACGCTCACTCGATCTGAGAACCCAGGGTCTTGGTCCCGACCATGAACTGGTAGCCGCCAGCCGGGAATACCTGGGCTCGGCTTTCCGTGCCCTCAAGAATTTCGAGCAAGCCGAGTTCCAGCTCAAAAAAGCGTTAGAGATCCGGGGCCGCGTTCTCGGTCCCGACCATCCTGAGGTGGCCGCGAGCCTTCGCTCCTTGGGCCGATTCTACGCCTCTCAGGGCAAGTATGTGGCGGCTGGCGCGTTATGCGAGAGAGCTCTTGAGATACAAGAGAGGGTGCACGGCGCTTCTCACCCGGAACTGGCCGCCACCCTGCTCACCCTGGCCCACTTTGAAATGGTTCAAAACCAGTATAAACGGGCTGAGCCGCTGGCCCAGAAAGCCCTCAAGATCCGAGGAGACGTCTACGGGGAAGACCATCCCCTTTTCGCGGAGGCCCTCAATAAATTGGCCGAACTGTGTCAACGCCAACAGCGTTTCGACCAGGCCGAGCAGTATTTCGATCAGGCTCTCGAGATCCGCGAGAAGACCCTGGGCCCCACCCACCCCGATGTAGGAGTTAGCCTACGCGGATTAGCTCAGATCTATCAAAGGCAAGGCAAGCTTTCAGTGGCCGAACGGTTCCATAAACGGAGCCTGACGATCCTCGAGAAAGACCTGGGCCCGGAGCATCCTGACTTGGCCGACAGCCTCCATAGCCTGGGGCAGCTTTATCGCTCTCTGGGCCGGGCCAGCGAAGCTGAAAACCTGCTCAAGAGAGCTATGGACCTGCGGGGAAGGGCTCTTGGCCAAGAGCACCCTGACGTCGCCTCGAGCCTTCACGCCCTGGCCGAGGTGTATCAGGACCAGCGCAACTTTTTGGCCGCCAAAGCCCTCTTCACCAAAGCTCTTGAGATCCGCGAAAAGGTGCTGCTGCCCGATCATTCCGAACTGCTCGAAACCCAGTTAGCTCTGGCCCTTCTTTATAAGACCGCCAAGAACTACAACGAGGCCGAACCGCTCTTTAAACGAGTCCTCGATGCCCGCTCGAAGCGCTACGGAGGGGAGCACCCTCTGGTAGCTGCCGTGCTCCAAGAGATGGCCGATGTACAGGCTGCCAAGGGCCTCCATCTACCCGCTGAGGCTTTGGTGAAGAAGGCCGTCGGAATCTACGAGAAAGCCCTCGGGCCTACCCACTTTAACGTCTCCAAAGCTCTCATACAGTTAGCCAATCTCGCTGAGGCCCAGGGCAATACCGAGGAAGCAGCCCAGTATCGCCTGAGAGCCAAGGCCATCAACGACAGCGGTTTACAACTCAAACCTAGCTAGCAAACCGGTCGTCTCGACGGCTGAATCCGGAGAAGTCTCGGCCGCGTTGGCACCGTTAGAACGAAGGGGGGCGTTGGTGGGATTTGAAGTGATGGCTGAATGCATGGGTTGGACCTCCAAGGCTTGATGTACTTTGATTGTAGGCCTGGCACTTTCCCCGGCTTTCGCCAAACACTGGAGCAGGAGGACCCGACCGGGTGGCAAAGGGTGGCTCGTCTCTGTGTGGCGTAAGCCTGAATGACAAGTCGAGAAAGCATATATTTCTTTTTTCTTTTCTGGGTGATTGGGGGATGCACTCTCCAAAGTCAGAGTGTCCGTATCGATGGCTCCAGCACTGTGTTCCCTATCTCCCAGGTAGCCGCTGAGCTGTATCACCGAAGCCACCCCGAAGCTCGCATCTCGGTGGGATTTTCCGGCACCGGTGGGGGATTCAAGAAGTTTATCGCTGGCGAGACGGTGATCAACAACGCCTCTCGTCCCATTAAAGAGGGTGAAGCGAGAAAGCTCGAGGAGAGCGGTATCCGTTTCATTGAACTCCCCGTCGCCCTCGACGGCGTGACTGTGGTGGTTCATCCCGAAAACGACTGGGTCGACTCCCTGACGGTCGAGGAGCTACGGGCCCTTTGGGAACCTGGAAGCCAGGTCAAAACCTGGAGTCAAATCCGGCCCCACTGGCCCCAACGACCGATCCTCTTGTTCGCCCCCGGGGTGGATTCGGGCACCTTCGATTATTTCACCGAAGCGATCAACCACAAATCGGGCGCGGCTCGCTACGATTTCACCGCCAGCGAAGACGACAACGTTCTGGTGCAGGGCATCGAAGGAGAGCGAGATTCGCTCGGTTTTTTTGGCTTCGCCTACTACCAGGAAAACAGCCAGCGCCTGAGGGCGGTGCCGATTATCAACCCTCAAGGCGACCCGGTGTTGCCAAGCGATCAAACCATCGCCGACGGCAGCTACGCTCCCCTGGCCCGACCTCTTTTCATCTACATCCGGGAAGATTCCGCGAAACGCCCCGACGTGGCCCCGTTTGTCACCTTCTATCTTGAGAACGGCACCGAAATCGCCACCAAGGTCGGTTACACAGGCCTGCCCGAGATCGCTTGTCAACGTGCTTTGGTACGATTCCAGGCCAGCCAGAGCGGCTCCATCTTTCTCGAGGGGCAAAGCTTCGACGAGGTGTTCCTGCGATGAAGTCGGTCGGTGAAAAGGCGATCGAGAAGTTCTTGCTGGTCTGTGCCGGCCTTTCCGTCATGACAACGCTGGCTATCATCGCGGTCCTGCTAGAGGGTACGGTCGCCTTCTTTTCCGAGGTGTCGGTGGTTCGTTTCCTCACAGACCCTCGTTGGACCCCGTTGCTTCGGCCCCGTCAATACGGTATCTGGCCTTTGATCAGCGGAACTGTGCTGATCACCGTGGGGAGCGCCCTCGTCAGCATCCCCCTGGGCCTGGGAACGGCTCTCTATTTGAGTGAATTCGCCACTCCTAGGACCAGGGAAAGGCTTAAGCCGACTCTTGAGATCCTGGCCGGCATTCCCACGGTTGTTTACGGCTACTTTGCCTTGACCGCCATCACCCCCCTATTGCGAACCTTCGTCTTCGGGCCCGAGGCGATGCATACGTTCAACGCCCTCAGCGCCTCGCTGGTGGTCGGTATCATGACCTTACCGATGGTCGCCTCCCTGTGCGACGACGCTCTGCGAGCGGTTCCTGGGAGCCTGCGGGAAACCGGGTTCGCCCTGGGGGCGACCCCTCTCGAAGTGGCCATCAAAGTGGTTCTACCGGCCGCCTTGTCAGGAGTGATGGCGGCTTTCGTGCTGGCCATTTCTCGAGCCATCGGAGAAACGATGGCCGTGACACTGGCAGCCGGTCAGACCCCCCAGATCACTGTCAACCCATTGGAAAGCGTGCAAACCCTCACCGCTTACATTGTCCAGGTGGCCACCGGCGACGCCCCTTTCGGTTCGACCGCCTATAAGACGCTCTTCGCCGTCGGCTTCGTTCTATTTTTCATGACTTTGGTCATGAATCTCCTGGCCCAACTGCTCATCCACCGCTATCAGGAGCAAGTCCGATGACATCCAATCGTCAACTCGAGCGCCGCCATCGTGTCAGTCGCCTCGGTATTCGTCTTTTCCAGTTGTGCGCCGCTGCCGGTGTGTTCTTTCTGGTCATCTTGATGGCCGTCTTGCTGACCCGAGGCCTGGCCTGGGTCAGTCTCGACTTCCTGACCGCCCTCCCCTCCTCTCTCGAACCGCACCAATCAGGAGTGTGGCAGGCTCTAGCCGGCACCCTATGGCTGATGGCTATGACGGTGCTTTTTACCATTCCTCTTGGGGTGGGGGCAGCAGTCTACCTGGAGGAATACCCGGGGATCCCTGCCTGGAATCGAATGATCGAAGTGAATATCGCCAACCTGGCCGGGGTCCCATCCATCGTTTACGGAATTTTGGGCCTGGCGGTGTTCAATCGCTTGCTGGGCTTCGGACCTTCGGTTCTAGCCGGTGCCCTGACCCTCACTCTCCTCCTCTTACCGGTCGTCATCACGGCTTCTCGGGAAGCCCTGAAGGCAGTTCCGGTCTCGTTGCGGGAAGGGGCTGCCGCTCTGGGAGCCACGCGCTGGCAGACCATCTGGTATCACGTCCTTCCGGTGGCAGCGCCCGGTATTTTGACCGGGGTCATCTTGTCCATCTCTCGGGCTATTGGGGAGACAGCCCCGATCCTTTTGGTAGGGGCGGTCGGTTATATGACCTTCACTCCCAACGGGCCTCTCAGCGAATTCACCGCTCTACCCTTGCAAATCTACGACTGGTCCAAGCGTCCTCAGGAGGTTTATCACGGCCTGGCCGCTGGGGCCATTCTGGTGCTGCTGGTGCTGATGCTCTTGATGAACGCGGCAGCCATCTGGTTGCGCACTTGGACGGAAAGGAAACTCCAATGAGCGAAGCGGTCCTGGAGGCCAAAAACGTCTCCATCTACTACGGGGATTTTCAGGCTGTGAAATCGGTCGATCTGGCTGTTCCAGCCGCCCGAATCACGGCCTTCATCGGCCCGTCGGGTTGCGGAAAAAGCACGTTCCTACGTTCCGTCAATCGGATGAACGACTTTGTCGGCGGCAGCAGGGTGGAGGGCGACCTTCTTTTCCAAGGCCAGGATATCTATGCTGAGAAAGTCGATCCGGTAGAGCTCCGACGGCGTGTTGGGATGGTATTCCAAAAGCCCAACCCTTTCCCCAAGAGCATCTTTGAAAACATCGCCTGGGCGCCCAGGCTGCACGGCTATCAAGGCGATTTGAAAGACTTAGTAGAGTCTTCGCTGCAGCGAGCAGCTTTGTGGGATGAGGTCAAAGACAAACTCGACCAGAGCGGTCTATCCCTCTCAGGAGGGCAGCAGCAAAGACTGTGTATCGCCCGGGCTATCGCTCTCAAGCCCGAGGTCCTCTTGATGGACGAACCGTGCTCAGCCCTCGATCCCGGTTCCACCGCTCGCGTCGAAGAACTCATCCTGGAGCTCCGTCAAGACATCACCATTGTGATCGTGACCCACAATATGCAGCAGGCGCGCCGCTGTTCTGACGAGACGGCCTTTTTCTATAACGGACATCTGATCGAGTCGGGGCCTTCCGAGCAGCTCTTTGAATCCCCAGCCCACCCACAGACGGCCGACTATCTGAAGGGCAGTTTTGGCTAAATCCTGAGACTGTTGGTGACCACGCTTAAGCTTGAAAAGGCCATCGCAGCCGCCGCTAGCATCGGATCGAGGCCGCCCCAGCCCATCGGGCTCAGGGCTCCGGCGGCCAAAGGGATCAAGACGACGTTATAGGCAAAAGCCCAAAAGAGATTCTGACGAATGATTGAGCTGGTCCGGGCCGATAACTCGAGGGCTCTTTTCACCCCGCTAGGATGGCTGCCCACCAGCGTCAAGTGGGCTGTCTGCACGGCCACATCGGTGCCCTGACCCATCGCCACACCCAACTCAGCCCGAGCCAGAGCGGGAGCGTCGTTGATGCCGTCCCCGACTACCGCCACCTTACAACCTTCCTGCTGCAGGTGGGCCACTTCGGCCTCCTTCTGGTCCGGCATCTTACCGGCCAGGACGCGCTCAATGCCGACCTCCTCGGCCACCAGGCCGGCAGCCTTAGGGTTGTCCCCGGTGAGAAGGACCACCTCGAGCCCTCTTTGGCGTAGCGCCGAGATGGCCTCGCCAACTCCCTCTTTGATCGGATCCGACAACTCGATGTGGCCGAGCAGCTGTCCGGCCCGACCGACGGCCACCACCGTGTGACCACTTTCGATCGGTTCGAAGCAGTAGCCGAGGTCTTTGAGCCAACCGGGACGACCGACCACTACCGACTGGCCGTCGACCTGACCCTCGAGACCGCAGCCAGCGACCTCTCGCCGACCTGTGACCTCAGGGAGCACAAAACCGTGGGCCGCCTCGATGATAGCTGAACTCAGGGGATGATTACTCTCTTGCTCAAGAGCGGCGGCCAGGCACAGGACGGTTTCTTTCGGACCGACCACAGCCGTCACGGCCGGCTTGCCCTCGGTCAGGGTGCCGGTCTTGTCAAAGACGACCGTGTCGACCGTCGCTCCCAGTTCCAGGGCGTCGGCATCGCGGAACAGTAGACCCTGGCGAGCCCCAGCCCCGATAGCGGCCACTACGGCCGTGGGGGTAGCTAAGCCCATAGCGCAGGGACAGGCCACCACCAACACGGCCACTACTCGTGTCAAAGCTTCGTCCCAAGCACCCAGCCACCACCAGACCAAACCGGTCGCCAAAGCTACCGAAAGCACCACCGGGACGAAGACAGCCGCCACCTGATCGACCCGGTCCTGGACGCGAGGCCGGCTGGTCTGAGCCCTCTTGACCAGAGCTACAATCTTCTGGAAGGTGGTATCCTCCCCCACCCGCACCACCTCGAGCTCAAGCACTCCGTTCTGATTGAGGGTAGAGCCGGTCACCTCGTGACCAGGACCTTTGGAAACCGGCACAGGCTCGCCCGTCAACATGCTCTCGTCGACGGCACTCTCTCCCTCAAGCACCCTGCCATCGACGGGGATCCTTTCCCCGGCTCGCACCACCACCCGGTCCCCGATCTGAAGCTGAGCCACATCCACTTCGATGGGGCCTTCGGGACCGAGCTTTCGAGCTCGGGCAGGCCGCAAATCCAAGAGTGCGCGAAGGGCCTCTCCGGTGCGATGGCGAGCTCTTTCCTCGAGCTTTTTGCCCACCAAAATCAGAGTGATAATCACGGCCGAGGTCTCAAAATAGAGATGGCCACCCCAGCCCAAGAGGGTGGCCAGGCTGGCTCCGTAGGCGACGCTCGAACCGAGAGCGACCAGGGTATCCATGTTGGCGCTGCCGTGAACCAGGGCGGTCAGGCTTCCTCGGTAGAAATCCGAGCCCACCCAGAATTGAACGGGAGTGGCCAGAGCCCCTAGCAGCCAGCCCACCCATTCGGCCTGAGCCCAAGCCCCTATCAAACCCATGTCACGCCCCATGCTGATGACGAAGAGGGGCAAGGTGCAAACGACAGCCAGGGGCAGCTTCCGGTCGACCCGAGGAGCAGCCTCCTTAGAATGGAGACGAAGCTCAAAGCCCGCTGCTTCCAAGCTGGTGGCTACCCGCTCGAGTTCGGCGTCCTTCCAGTAGCGGATTACCACTGAGCTATTACTCAGGTCGACCTGGGCAGCGACCACCCCCTCGACCTCGGTGGCCGCCTTCTCCACCGTTCGCACGCAGCCAGCACAGCGAAGACCCCCGAGCGGAAACGTCCTCTCTTGGAGGGGTACCCCAAAACCAGCCCGGGTCACGCCCTGGACCAGTTCGGTGGGACTCAGCCCCTGAAAAGAGACGGTAACCCGGTGCTCGACGAGATCGACCTCGGCTTCCTCCACCCCCCCCAACTCTTTCAGGCTTTCAGAAAGTCGTCGAGCGCATCCGGCGCAGCGAAGACCCTCGACTGGCAAAGTTAGACGTGTCACCCGGTTGGGTTTCTGGCGAGGCGGGTCGTTATCCCTGTTGGTTATAAGGTTGCCGGTTGAGCAGTTTTCCGTCGCGGTAGATGAAAACCAGGCCCTTGCGAACGTAGAAGTCTTTGATCACGAGCGGGTTACTAGAAAGGCTGTGAATCCGTTTGGGTCGCTCTTTCCGGGTAAAGTCCGGCAAACCGTGCTTGGCGATCATCCGGTCCCGGTCAGTCATCTGGGCGTGCTGCTTCAGCTCTGTCTGGCCGATTTTGGGGGAGACCCACTTGGAACGACCTGGGGACCACAGTCCCACCTGTCGTTTCTGGCCAGCACTCTCAAACCGCCCCAGGTCCCGCCCCAGGGCAGACTTGTCACAGACTGCGTAGCCGTCCACGAGGAGTTGCTTGTTGAGATGAATCGTCTTGCCGCCGGGGGCCACCACTTTGACGATGGCGACATAGGAACGCATCGCTGGCGTTTCTTCCTCGGTCTCAAGCACTTGCACCATCAGTGGTCGATCTCTGAGAACCTTCCGACAGTAACTAGCAAAGTGCTCGCGAGCCGAGGGCGGAATCTCTATGCCGGCAAGGTTCACGCGAATATTGCCGGGACCGTCCTGAATCCCGGAACTGACCAGCAAGCCGCCATCGAGAGTGGTCCCTCTCAGCTGGGCCTGAAACGTGCCAGCACTGAGAGCGGGAAGAATGAGCGTCAAGACTAGAACGAATAGCTTCCTTTTCACGGCACTACGAGGTTACACGGGTTTTGTTTCATCTATTTGAAGAAGATGTTACCGAGCCACCATTCCCCTTCAGATCAAACCCGTAACACTACGGCAACATCATTTAACATTTTTTACGTAGCCGCAACAACTTTGGCTGGCAACCGGCCGGGATAGGCCCTATTCTAAGACTACAAAACAACATACCCGCCACCGAGACCGGCCCCAAAGCGTTGTGGACCCTCCTGCACACTAATCCTCGACACCAGGTCTCGGTGGCTCTTTTTTTTCCTTGCGAAGCTTCTCTACGGTGTAGCGAACCTGCTTGAGAATCCCTAGCAGCAGTCGCACCTCCCACTCCTCTAACCCGACCCTCCCCACCAGATCGCCCAACTTGGTCATCTCCTCGGCTAGAGAGGCCCGGTGGTGGGGGTAGCCGCAGGAGTCCAAGAAGGTCGCCACCTCGTCAAGCATCCTGGCCTTCTGATCAGCGCTCGCCCGCGAGGACGGACTTTCCTCGGTCTCGCCTTGGCGAAAGAACTCATAGAGGGTTGCCGTCACGGCGTGTGCCAGGTTCATGGAGCCGTGCTCGGGATGGGTCGGGATGGTGACTAAACGATGGCAAAGCTCCAGATCTTCTAAACTCAAGCCGCTCCCTTCATTACCGAACACCAGGGCCACCCGGCCCGGCAGATAATGGTCGAGGCGTTGCTCCACGAAATCCGATAAGAGGTGGAATCGATGGCGATGTTTCCCACTGCGTCGGGTTAACCCCAGCACCAAATTACAATCAGTGATGGCTTGCTCTAACTGCTGATGAACTCTCGCTTCCTCAAGAATCGGCCTCCCGTGGACTGCCCACATATAGGACTCTTCTGTGATCTCGGTTTGGGGTGCGACCAGATGGAGGTCTGCGAGGCCGAAAGTGCTCATCGAGCGAGCCACCGCTCCCAGGTTGGCCGGGCCCATAGTGGTAACCAGCACCACGCGGAGTTCAAGAATGGTCTTGTTCGCCCTCGTCCTCGAGCACGGTGGTCACTGGGGGCTTCTCTCCGGGCTCTTGGGAGTAATCTGGTGGAGGCGGGACGTTGGGGTTGTTGATGGCTTGACGCTTGGGCAAGACTTCCTCAACGCTGTGACGGAGCTGGTCTTTTACCTGGCGAGCCTCTTCCATAGTCTGCTCTAGCTGATGGTTAAGGTCGCGGATTTCGTCGACTCGATCCTTGAGCGAATCGGGGTCGAACCGGTCCATCTCGAACATCACAAAAACTCGATGACCTAGATCGAGGATACACTCGTCGCGTCTTTTCTCGAGTTGCCTGACTTTGCTAGAAAGCTTTTGGGCCTCCACCGCTTCGCTGGCTCGCTCGCGGAGAAACTCAAATCCCTTTTTGGCCTTATCCTGGAATTGGTCCATGGCTTGAGGGTTTTGCTCTCTTAACTATCGAATACCTCCCGCCGATGCACAAGATTCTGGAGTGGATTGTCACAGACGCCGAGCAAACGGCCCAATTCGGGGAACGCCTGGCGGGACGCCTCGGCCCCGGTTCGGTGGTGGCCCTACGGGGTCCGCTGGGGGCCGGGAAGACCACCCTGACACAGGGGATCGCGCGGGGCCTGGGGACCAGCGCCCAGGTCACCAGCCCCACCTTTGTGTTGCTCCAGATTTACGACGACGCTCGTCTCCCCCTCTACCATTTCGACGCCTATCGCTTAGAGGGACCGGCCCAGCTCGAGGAGATCGGGGCCGAGGAGTTCTTCTGGGGGGAGGGTGTGTCGGTCATCGAGTGGGCTGAGCGAGCGGATTCGCTCCTCCCACCCGACCGTCTTGACATCGAGATCGAACTCTTGCCAGAAGGTCGAAAGCTGGTGGTCCAAGCCACGGGACAAACCTCCGACCAGATGCTCGAGGGTTGGACTTGACGATCCTCGCCCTCGATACTACCGGGGATACCTTCAGTGTAGCTGCCTGGCGAGGCCACTGTCTGGCCGAACTGAGCGGACGTCGACCTCGAACCCACCTACGCCATCTCATTCCGGGAATCCAGTCAGTACTGGCCACCGCCGACCTCACTCTCGAAGAAGTGGAAAGCATGGCTGTTACCGTAGGCCCGGGGTCGTTCACGGGGGTTCGGCTGGGAATCCTCACCGCCCGCACTCTAGCTCAGACCCAAAATTTACCGATCGTTCCTCTTCAGACTCTAGAAGTGCTCGCTTTAAACGGGTCACCTGGGGTGGTTGTGACAGCCAACGACGCCCGTCGAGGGGAACTCTACTCAGCCATCTATCGTCTCGAAGGAGACCAACCAACGGAGCTAGAGCCGGGAGCGGCGCGCACTCCCAAACAGTTCGAGCAACTCGTGAAAGACTATCCTCAAGCCGAGATCGTGGGCAACGCCTGGCCTCGTTATGGTGAGCTTCTCTCCCGCCTGAGCGGCCGGCCGGCCCCACCCCCTCGCCACCAGGTCGTCCGGGCCGAAGCGGTGGCCAGACTGGCCGCTACTGGTGGGCACCGCCAGGTCGACTGGCTTGCTCTGACCCCCCACTATCTTCGCCCCCCTGATGTGCAGGTATCGTGATGCAAGTGGTCACCATGGAGGAAGACGATATCGAGCAGGTCCGTCTCATCGAGCAAGCCTCCTTTCAAAAGACCTGGGCCCCCGAGGCTTTCACCACCGAGTTGCG
The DNA here is from genome assembly GCA_964423525.1 of uncultured Burkholderiales bacterium. Taxonomy (GTDB): domain Bacteria; phylum Vulcanimicrobiota; class Xenobia; order Xenobiales; family JADMJV01; genus CAYRFU01. The sequence goes on from CAYRFU010000043.1 coordinate 27,457, forward strand.
CCACAACCAGGCCGCTCACTACCTGGTGATGAGAGGGCCGCAAGAGCGGGTGGTCGGCTACACGGGGGCCTGGCTGGTAGCCGACGAGGCTCACATCACTTCCATCGCTATCGACCCAAATCGCCGAGGCCAGGGTCTTGGCAAGCTTCTCTTGCTGCGACTTCTTCAATATTGTGGTCAGCGCCAGGCTCACTGGGTCACTCTTGAGGTGCGGGCCGATAATCGGGCCGCTCTGGCTCTTTATCGCCGATTTGGGTTTGCTCGGGTGGCCCTCCGAAAAGCTTACTACGAGCAGAAATACGACGCCGTTGTCATGTGGGCTGGCAACCTGTTATCCGAGAGCTACCAGGAGCGCCTCGCGGCTATCGAAAAGACCCTGGCGTGAATCTGATTCTTGGCATTGAGACCTCCTGTGACGAGACCTCGGTGGCGGTCCTGGAAAAAGGCACCACCGTTCGTTCTAACCTCATCTCTTCTCAGACCGAGGTTCACAAGCGCTACGGCGGGGTGGTGCCGGAACTGGCCAGCCGAAAACATTTGGAGGCCCTCAACCCGATGATTGGGCTAGCCCTTGACGAGGCGGGTGTCACCTTCTCCGACCTCGACCTGGTGGCTGTCACCCACGGCCCGGGTTTGATCGGGGCCGTCTTGGTCGGGGTGGCGGTGGCCAAGACTCTGGCAGCCTCCCTTTCTATCGATCTGATCGGGGTCAACCACTTGGAAGGTCATCTCTATAGCCCTTTCCTCGAACACCCCGACTACTCTTACCCGGTGCTTGCTCTGCTCGTTTCCGGTGGTCACACCCAACTGATTCATCTGCCCGAACCGGGTCGCTATCAGGTTTTGGGCAGTACCCGTGATGATGCTGCCGGCGAGGCTTTTGACAAAGTGGCCAAGCTGCTCGAACTCGGCTATCCCGGCGGTCCGATTGTAGACCGGCTGGCTCGCGAGGGGGATCCTGGCGCGGTCGCTCTTCCTCGCCCGATGCTCAAAGACGGCTACGAGTTTTCTTTCTCCGGCCTCAAGACAGCTGTGCGTAATCAACAGCAGCGGGACCCGGTGGCCGTACCGGACTTATGCGCCTCCTTTCAGGAGGCGGTGGTCGATGTCTTGGTTGCCAAGATGGAGCGGGCCGCCCACGAGCTTTCCATTTCGAACCTTCTCATCGCTGGCGGGGTGGCTTGCAACTCTCGCCTGCGCCACCGCCTGGAGGAGCTATGCCGGTCGCGAGGCT
>CAYRFU010000044.1:0-17992 GCA_964423525.1 uncultured Burkholderiales bacterium
CAGGGACAGCCGGCGCTCGGCGATCAAATCCTTCACCGCGACCAAATCATCCGGCTTCCATTCCGCGGCGACGCGAATCCGCGCCTCCTTCATGAAGGCCGGCGGGAAGGCGAAGCTCAGCGCCTGCTCGTAAAACCCGGCCAGCACCACCTCGCCCCCCGCGCGCCGAGATCTGGACCGGCTCGGAGCCTGGCAGAAGGAAGAATTTGCGGTTGGTCCGCAGATCTTCGATTTCGACCGCAATGAAGTCGTCGGCGGGATTCAGCCGAACGGTGACGTTCGAGCCCGGTGAGCCCGCCTGACCGCTTTGGCCTGGGCGTTGTCCTGGGCGACCGGGAGCGCCGTCGAAGCGAAAGAGGAGCTGGTCTGAGAACTGGAATTTTCTGGGGGGCACGACCAGGTCGAATTGGCCCCGAGCATTTCGGCGGCTCACTTGCCAGGTGTAGAGGGGGCCCGGCTTGAGCTCCACGCGCAAGACCGTTTCTCGGACCATCTCTTCTACCACCGAAGCGCGCCCGGCCAGGATCTGGACCAGGAAGACTTCGCCCTCGCGACCAGGCCAACGCAAAGTCAAGGGACCCGAGCTTCCCAGCAGGTGGGCCCCATTGGGTGGGGAGGTCTGGGCCGTCAGAGGCGACCCGAGCAGAGCCAGTAGGGCTAAAACCAGCAGCTTTTTCACCGCCACTCCTTCCACACTAGCCGCAAAGCTCCGGCCTGAAAGTCGAGACGCTAACAGATTCTCCATACTTTGCTGACATTCTGGCAGTATTCTCTTCTTATGAGAAAGCTCACAATCGTCTGGCTGACCCTCCTTTTGGTGACGCCGGCACTAGCCCAGAAGTCGCTGGCCTCCCTCGAGGAACTGGCTTCCTCCTATCAGGTTTCACCGTCTGATGTTCAGGCTTTGTCTGCCTCGCTGGAAGCGGCCGGTCTGGCTCTGGCCCCATACCGCGAAAAGGCTCTGCCGGCCGGGATGCCTATGCCCAAAGAAGTGGGACAGGCTCTCGATCAGATGGAGAGTTTGGCGGCGGAACATCATTTTCGAGCATCCGACGGCTTGAGGTTTCTTCAGGTCTGGATGCTGGAGCTATCCGATCCCTCCCGCGGCTTGACTCAAGCTAAGCTTGATCAGGCCTTTGGCCCTCTGGGCCGTCTCTTGGATGACCACGGCGTCAGCGCAGGTCAAGCCTTAGGCTTTACGCGTCCTCAGTTCGAGGTTGGTCTGGAGCAGCGACTTCGGATGGACCCGGAGTCTCGTCTTCAGCCGCCCTCCAGCCAGCGTCGGGATGAGGCTTTTGCGCGAGCCCGTCAGTTTGCTTCCCAACACGGCATCGGGATGGGCCAGTTAGTGGTGGCCCTCTCCAACTTGCGGAGCCTTCGCAACTAGCTATGCTGTTGCCGTTCGACGGAATCGCTCCCCAGCTGGCCCCGGACTCTCTGGTTGTTCCCAATGCCACCTTGATCGGAAAGGTTCGCTTGGAGGCGTCCAGTTCGGTCTGGTTTCAGGCGGTTCTTCGAGCCGATAATGACGCTATCGTGGTCGGACCGAGGAGCAATATTCAGGAAGGTTGTATCTGCCACGTCGACCCTGGACTGCCCCTGACGATAGGGTCTGACTGCGTCGTGGGTCACGCCGCCGTCCTTCATGGCTGCACCCTGGGGAAGCGCGTTCTGATCGGAATCGGGGCCAAAGTGCTCAATCAAGCGGTTATCGAAGACGATGTGATGGTGGCGGCTGGCGCCCTCGTCACCGAGCGTGCTCACCTTCAGTCGGGCCAGCTCTATATGGGAATCCCGGCCCGTCCGGTTCGAGAGCTTACCACTGAGGACCGGCAGCGGATCGCCTACGGAGCTCGCCATTATGTCGAGAAAGCGGCCGTCTATAAAGACCTCCTTCAATCGTTTTTCAGGGCCGATTAAGCTCGGTTGGGCTGGCCATCGAGTAAAGATAGGGAGTTCCCATGAAGCCTGTCCCTTCCTTCAGGGCCAACCCTACGATATCGCCGAAGCCGCTAAACAGCACGCCGACAAGCTCCAGTAAGCTGTCTTCTGGCTGCAGCCCGGGTCACTCCTGTGTCGAAGGTCAGAGCGTGACCATTCTGCGTCTGGAGGAAATTCGTAAGAGCTACGGCCAAATCGAGGCCCTTCGGGGCGTCAGCTTTGAGGTGCCCAAAGGTAGCGTCTTCGGGATTCTCGGGCCCAACGGGAGTGGCAAGACCACCTTGTTGGGCACGGTCCTGGAGGTTCTCTATCCTGGTGCTGGGAGCTTCGTTTGGTTTGAGCAGCCTGAGGTGTCGCTAGCCCAACAGCGTCGCCGCATCGGCACCCTACTAGAGACTCCCAACTACTATCCCTATCTTACGGGAGCCCAGAATCTTGCTATCACGGCTTCCATCCGGGGTCGGGGTGAAGGGGATATCGAAGGGGCCCTGGAGCGGGTTGGTCTTAGTGACCATCCTACCTTGCCGTTCTCGGGATTTTCCCTGGGCATGAAGCAGCGTTTGGCCCTGGCTGGGGCCCTCTTAGGCGGACCCGAGGTGCTGGTTCTAGACGAGCCGACTAACGGCCTCGACCCGGCCGGTATTGCCGATGTCAGGAGGCTGATCGGGGAGCTTCAGGCAGAAGGCAAGACTATTATCTTAGCCAGCCATCTGCTCGACGAGGTGGAGAAGGTCTGCAGTCATGTTGCGATTCTTAAGAACGGTTTGCTGCTCGATGTCGGCTCGATGCAGCAGGTGCTCAAAGAAGAGGTGGTGATCGAACTAGAGGCCGATGACCGGAAGCGGCTTGAGAAGGTGTTGGCCGATTTCGTCCCGCCTCTCGACATCACCCCGGAGGAGGGAGGCTTTCGCGTGAGCGGCTCGGTCAACGCCGAGGAGCTGAATCGCTTTTGCTTCGAGCACGAGGTGACTCTCCGCTCGCTTCGGACTCGAAAGCGGGACCTGGAGAGTCGTTTCTTGGAGATGACCGATGACTGATTTCTTCAGCCTGGCCCGCACCGAATGGCTCAAGCTGAAGGGCTATCGTCCTTTTTGGTTGGTTTTTGTGCTCTACCCGGTCTGTCTGGGAGGGGTGGTCGCCATCGCCGTTTGGGCTCAGTTCGAGATGCGGGAAGCCGTGGTTGACACTCCGGCCTCGACCGTGGTCGACGCCTACCTTCCTTTTGCCTTTCCGCGAGCCTGGCAGAGCGTCGCCTATCTGGCCAGTTGGCTTCATTTCATCCCGGCTGTTCTGTTGGTTCTTAATGTGACCAATGAGTTCGCCTTTCGCAGTCATCGCCAGAATCTGCTTGAGGGTTGGAGTCGGATTCAGTTTTTGGAGGCCAAGGCGACTCTTGCCTTTCTCCTCTGTCTTTATTGCACGGCTTTGACCGGTTTCTTGACCATCGGCGCGGGAGGGCTAGTCGGCACCCCGCCGACCGTGGAGGGGAGCGGTTTTCTTGCCCTTTTTCTCCTGCAGAGTCTGGTTTACGCCTTTTTTGTTCTGGCTTTGGCCTTCGTCATCCGTCGGGCCGCTCTGGCTTTGGCAGCCTTCTTTCTCTACTCGATCATCTTGGAGAACATTTTGGCCTTCCTACTAAACCTGAATTGGGCCGGGTTGGGAGGGTTTCTTCCTCTTCATGCGGCCGGCAGTTTGCTTCCTTTGCCGTTTCTTAAAGAGAACGCTCCAGAAGCGGCTCAGCCCTTCCTCTCTGGTCTGGACCAGGCCACTCTGGTCGCCGTTTGCCTTTGTTATATCGTCCTTTTCCTCGGGTCACTCTGGTTTCGCTTCCGGCGCGAAGACCTCTAATTCCCTGGAAGTTAAGATCCTGGTAGCAAAAACCTGTTCCCCCGCGCGATAGCAAGAGAGGGACGATGAAAATTACCAACCTGTCAGTGCCGCCCTATTGGCCCTCTTCCCCGGCAGTCCACAAGGTGGCGTCCCCGGACCCGCTCGACAGCTTCGAGACCAAGGAGCTCCTCGAGGTCGACCCGAAGGGCAGTGAGCACGAGCTGAGGACACCCTGGAAAGGCGAGATTCATCGCTTCACTGTGACCTTGGGCCCCAGTTTGAGCCAGGCCCTGGCCAGTCGAGGCGTCAAGGTCGATCTGGAAAGAGCTGAGATGGTGACCACAGACGGGAGTCGCCACCGTCTCTTCTCTTCTGACCCGGCCCCCGGCCCAGGAGGAGACAACCCCTGGATGCTGCTCGATCCGACCACTGGGATCCCCGGCCTGCCGACGAATGAGGTGCACCTTCTCCTAAACGATCAGGGCAAACTTCAAGTGAAGAGCAATCCCCCCTTTGAACCGAACTTTGAGGTTTATCGGGACCGGCCCTTCCACGTCGACGGACCCTCCCAAGAGCAGTTGCGGCCAATGCAAGAGACCTCCTGGCTAGCCTCTCCGGTCGAGCTTCCGGGGGGAGCAGGGGTGTTCGCCCCCACTCCTGAGCTGGCTAACCAGGCGGCCGCTGTATTTGAGTCGATCTGCGGCCCTCGAGCGCGCTCCTATCAAGCTGACGAGGACTCTCTGCCGGCCTATATCTTCGTCGTTCCCGACCAGCACCACTGGACGGCCCTTCCTCACATCTTACCGATTCAAGAAGAGATGCTGGCCGAACCGGCCGGTCGAGGCTTCGCCACCTTCCTGGGCACGGAGCAGGGTTGGATGATCTTCGTCAATGCGGGAGACCTCGACCGGGGCGGCTACGCACTCCGTCACGAGCTGTATCATTTGCTAGAAAACAAATACCTCACGCCAGCTGAGGTCGAGAAGGTCGATCGGTATCACCTCGATCTGGTCGAACAGGGCGGTCCTTTCCAGAGCACCTACGGTTACCCGAGGGATGAGTTCCTGACAACGATGGGGGAGGAGTTCGAGGAGGAATATGGACCCGAGGGCAAAGACTGGCTAGCCACAGAGCATCCGACTCTTCACGAGCTTCTGGTGGGGGCTACCGGTCGGGCTGCCTAAACGGGTCGCCAGGAAAAACCCCGTTTAGTGTGCTATCCCTTAAGAAGGGAAAGGACCAATCCAATGCAATCCCAACCGGACCGTAGGGCCAATGTCCGACTCAATCGGGTCCTGGCCGTCGAGTTCACCCAAGACTGTCTCCTGGGTCGACGCTTTATTACCGATATCAGCGCCTCCGGCTTCCGGATCGCAAGCGACGAACCTTGCCAACCGGAACAGCAAGTTGAGTTTCGTCTCTTGCTGAACAAAGGCCAACAGGTTCAGGGGTTGGCGCGAGTGGTTTGGCTAGAGGAGTTGCACTCCCCGGGTCTTTATGAGCTAGGCTTTGAATTCGTGGAACTTGAGTCGCCCGAGCAGCTCCAAGCGTTGCTCGACTTTTTGGAGGAGCATCGCATCACTGGCAGCGCTAGAGAGCCAGCCATTCTCGGTCTTCGCGAGCAGATGGAAGTGCGTGAGATCGCCTCGCAGGATATCGACCGCCTGGCTGTTCTGGCCCGAATATGTAGCTACTTCAACGGTTCTTTCACCCTCCAAGAAGTGATGCAGAAGGTCCTTCAGGTGCTGACCGAGATCACTGGAGCGGAACGGAGTTTCTTTCTTTTAGACCGGGGGTTCGCCAAGCTGGATATGCCGGCCTTTCACGGCCTCGACGGCCACGACGACCGACGCTACAGCGAGGTCGTGGTTCGGAAGGTTCGGGAAGGAGGTCGTCCTCTTCTGTCTTTGGACGTCTCTAAAGACAATCGCCTCTCCGAGAGCGCCTCTCTCCGTTTGATGGGAACCCGCTCGGTGCTGTGTGTCCCGATCGTGGGGGAAGGGCGTCAACACGGACTGCTCTATCTGGACAACTCTATTCGAGCCGGAGCTTTCACTCAGTCAGAGCTTGAGTTGGCTAATATTTTGGCCGGAATGGCGGCGGCCGCTCTGGAGCGAGCGGAGTATTTAGACCAGTTGGTCCAGAGCGAGAAGATGGCGGCTTTGGGAACGATGATGGCCGGGGTGATGCACGAACTCACCAACCCCCTTACCTCGTTGCTGACCATCGGTGAGGTGCTCCGACAACAGGGTGAGGAAATGGCCGAGCCGATGATGGAGGAGGTGCTGCGGTGCCGGAATCTGGTGGATCTTCTCCTGGAGACGTCTCGCAAAGAGCCTCCGATGCTCCAGCCGGTGGATGTCACAAAAGTGGTGCGAGAGGTGGTCGAGTTGGTGGACCATCAATTTGAAGGGGAGGGGGTTTTGCTGCAAGCCGACTTGCCCCCCTCGATTTGGGTTGAGGGCAATGCTGATCGCCTCCGCCAGATTTTTCTTAATCTTCTCTCGAATGCTCTCCACGCTGTTCAGGGAGATCCGGTTGCGAGAGTGGAGATCGACCTCGGTAGGAGCCGGGGTTCCGTCTTTGTGACGGTCAGTGACAACGGACCCGGAATTCCACCGCAAGCGTTCACTCGGATTTTCGATCCGTTCTTCACCACCAAAGAGAGTCACGAGGGAACGGGGCTGGGACTCTCGGTGACCAGGAGATTGGTGGCTGAGCACAATGGTCGAGTTTATGCGGAGGCTCCTCCCGAGGGAGGCGCTCGCTTTGTGGTGGTGCTTCCAGCACTATCCGCTGGAGCCGATGTCGCGGCCGAAGCGCGGTAGTTCAGGGTCGACATAAGCCCACACGGGAGCCGCATCGAACCAGGAGATGGCCTGAGGCTCGAAGATATCCGGGTCGTCCAAGCTCCCGGCCATGACGGCCACCATTCCTGGAGCAGAGTCTTTGTCCCCGAAGAGGGGAGTGCCGCACTCGGGACAAAACATCCGTCGCGCTCTTCCCCCCGTGTGGGTCGTCGACTCGAAAACTTTGGGTTCACCTTCGATCACCAAGCTATCTCGGGTCACTACGAAAGCGCTGAGCGGCCCTCCGCCGCTGGTAAACTGGCAGTCTCGGCAAAAGCATTGGCCCGACCCCAGAGCCTTGGAGTTAATCTGGTAACGGATCGAACGGCACAGACATCCCCCGGTAAGCTCATTCATAGGGACGGTTTCATCGTCTCTCCAGGAGCCCCTGTTTCGCCGATGAAGCCGGGCTCTAGTTTAGAGCGAAGCCGGCTACGGTCTTGTCTCCAGCCAGGGGGGAGGTCCAAACGACTCGGGCCGACCCTTCAAGTTCATGACCGTTCTCAGTTTTGAGAACGTAAAAGAAGACCTGGCCCTGTTTGAGCTTGTGGTGGGCGAGAATTCGTCCTCCTCCACGGCCCAATTCGATCGGTTGGCTAAAAAAGTCGGGAGTCGCGAAGTTTCCGGAGTGCTCCAGGTTGGCGTGGGAGCGTCGGTCTTCACAGAGAGAGTCGAGGGTGAGTTCTGCATTCATGGGTTGATCCTCCAGCATCGGTAATTGCCCTTACTATAACGGCTGAACTTTGCCGATTTCTCTCTTTTCTGTCAACTTTTGTTGCGAAAAGATTACGGTCCCTTAATCCCGCCTTCGATAGATACCGGCACCGAGATAGGTCTCGTCGCCCGGTCGCGGGGTGACCTCGCTCACCAGAGTCTCCAAAACCTGGTCGCGGGTGATCGTGGGATCCTCGAGGAGCATCTCATCGACTCGGTCACTGACCTGAGGAGCGGCGTAGGAGGAGCCGTCGTGTTTGCCGACCTGGCCGTGAACGCACAGTTCTCGCTGCACCCCATCGGCGGAAAGGTGGGCCCCAGCCATAGGCGAGGCTTGGTAAGAAACTTCGTCGTCGCTGGGGTCTGGAGTTCCCTTATCATCAGCGGCGCCAACTATGATGCTGCTCTCAGTGGCTAGGGCGTTGCGGTGGAACTCGGCGTCTGGTTCCAGAACGAGTCGGACTAGATGACGGTGGAGCAGGCCATGGTTTCCGGCCGAGACAATGCGAATAATACCTTGCTCGTCGGCCAACGCCGAGGCTTCGGCCAGCTCTCGCTCGGCGGCCTGAACGGCCGGATCGTGGCGGTGGACTCGAGCGACTTCTTCCAGCAGAGCCCCTAGCAGCTCCTTGTTGTCGGGATTTTCCTCCAGGCCAAGCTGTGAGGCCAGGTAAGGGCGATGCTCAGGGTTTCTGGCGGCTCCGGCCAGAACCTGAAAGACGCGGGATTCAGAGGCGCCCTGGGATTGGTTGATCACCAGGCGAACCCCCCGAGCGGCTTCGGCTCTGAGTGCTTCGGAAGTGTTGTTCAGCCGAATCAAGAAGTGGTTGCGCACATACTGCTCGAGGCCGTCAGCTTCCTGGTTTTTGATAGGGTCAAAGGGGACGTCGATGGTGACTTGCCGTTGGGCCGAGGTCGGCACGGCCTCGCAGTCAGGCCCTTGTCCAGATTCTTCTTTCTGCACCAGCAGGCCGTGGGTCGACCGGACATCGGCCTCGACAAAATCATCAAAGATGACCACCCCGTCGTAGGTCGGTGTTTGGGCTTGACTGACAGAACTCAAAGCGGCCAGCGAGGCTGCCCCCAAGAGAAAGATTGCTGTCGGACATCCACCCTCGCGTTCAGGGCAATAGTCGTCGGCGGGAGCCGGCATCTCCGCCGGTTCAATCGGCTGGGAGGCACGCATTCCGGGCGGGACGAGTCGGGGTTGGGAGCTCAAATTCTTGGGTCCTTGAGTCACGATCATAGGCTATCACCGAAAGCTGAAATTTCTCTCAACAGGCTACCATCGTTGACGGCCGCCCTTTTGAACAAAATGTTGCTCAGTGACCAGGAGCTGGCCGGGTCGGAGGGAAGGGCTGCGCCGATGTCACGGATGTATCAGCAGTTCGAGGCCCCGGGCCCCGAGGGGAAGGCTCTTCCGATCGCCGGCTCTGCCTGGCATCAAGGTCGTCTCGTTCGCCTTCCTCTGGAGCACTGGGAACGTCTCGAAGAGTTGGTAGCCCGCTCCCTGCCCGAGTTCCTCGAGAGTTGGGATTTTTTCTGCGATCTTGATGGCGGTAGCTGTAGTCCTGCCCAGGTAGAGGCCTTCAAAGACGGACTGCTCAGGTTGCGCCAGCAGGTCGCAGAGAGCGAGCCTTTGACTCCAGAGAGCAACGAAGAGATCCCCGAGGCTTTGCCCCCTGAAGAGCACCAGAAGATGCTCGACGCGGTGGTGGCCGTGGTGGACGAGTGCCTGAAACTCCAGGAACCATTCGATTCCTGGGTCGACTAACTTTACACTTCTGTATAGCTATTGTATAGTCTCCTTGGTGGGAACGTGAAAGGGAGAAATCATGACCATCTTCACGTCCCTCGAGGCCGCTCTCCGAGAGGGGTTTCGCTGGGTAGAATTTGTGAAGGAACTCGAACTCCATCGCGTCGAGAAAGACTTGACTCGTCAAGACGGCCGGCGCGTGAAGATGCTGGCCCTCGCTCAGCCGGAAGAGCAGGCTTGAAAAAGGGCTTTCAAAAACGGGACGGTCTTCCCGAAAAGACCTGTTCCGTTTGCCTTCGTCCCTTTACCTATCGTCGCAAATGGCGGGACTGTTGGGATGAGGTCCGCTACTGCAGCGACCGTTGCAGACGGCGGCGCAACCAGGGTACCGAGGAGAGGCTTCTCTTGGAGGGCGTGGAAGCGCCGTCCATGAAGCCACCACTCCGGAACCTTTTTGCGCTCTTTCTCATGCTGGTAAGCCTGGTCTGGGCCCAGCAGCCGTTGGAAGATCGCGACCCCGAACTCCGAGGTCTTCAAAGCGACCATCATCAACTACACTCGCAACCCCGCCAGAAGATTCTCCTTCGGGGTTAGGGTGGACTCGGCCGAGAACATCCCGAGGGTGCAGGCTTTGGCCTTGAAGCTCCTAGAGGACGCCCCCGGCGTTCTTCAAGAGCCTGCCCCTCAATGTCGGCTCGATACTCTGGGCGACTTTGGCACTGAGCTCAAGATCTATGCCTGGGTCGATCAGCAGAACTACGACTATTTCAAGGTTTGGAGCGAGGCCATCAGGATCATTAAGGAAGGCTTCGATAAAGCTGGGGTGGGTATGCCGGGGCCAGCCTATACGATCGTTCAAGCCACCGCCGAGCAAGAGCCTCCGCCCACCCCTGACCTGGGAGAGCTGGAGACGATCCCCGATATCAGTGTCGACCGCCACCTGGATGAGTTGATTCAAGACGAGCGCAAGCGGGCTGCCGTTATCGACCTTCTCAATGTTGACGGCAAGATCGAGTAGTTGTGGCTAAGTCTATGGGCCAGTCGGGCTGCGGTTCAGGCGCTAAACCAGGTGGTGAGGGCCAGTCGTTGACCCTGCACGGGAAGCACTTCATGCTCAAGTTCAGCTAGGAAGACAACGAGACGGTTGTGGGTCGGCGAGATGTCGATGCTGTCGGGGTAGATTCGAAGCTGGCCTCCCAACTCCGGTTTCCAGCCCACATTGAGATAGAAAATCGCTGTTAAAACTCTCCGAGAACCGCTGTCCCGAAAGGTGTCTCGGTGCTTCTTGTAGCCGGGGCTGCCCTGGCGGTGGAAAGAGAGTTGTGTCTGGAAACTCTTGAGACCCAGGAAGGCTCGCTTATTGAACTCGACTCGGAGGTGCTCCAATCTCTGGGTGAACAGCGGGATGTCACTTCTCTCCAGCCAGCTGATCTGATCACCACGAGTGGCCGAATCGACCCGAAACCTCTGGCCGCGACCCATTCCGGCTTCTTTCATTCTGTTCGAGCGAGACAAGCGAACAGCTCGGGAACGAACAACGTTCGCCTGTTTCACCGGAAGAAAATGATCTCGGTAGAAAAGGCCGTGGCGAGCCAGGCAGTCGAACTCAAAGTCCGAGACCGGCAGAGCAGTGGGATGGAGCCTTCCGCGTCGACGTAAAGTCGGCATATCACCTCAAGACTCGGCCCACTTCGTTTACCCCCGGGCCCGGGGTAGTATCAGCTTTCAGGTGAGTTCGCTGCCTTCTTAGGTCCACCTTCGTTCTCAGCCGGGCTGGCCCACGACCGTAGAAGGGCGAAGCCCGGGTCGGGAACGGCCCGTCCATGCTCCGCGTTCTTTGCATCTTTCTTCTGTGCTTTACTGTCTCTTTGGCCGAACCCTTAACTCTCAGTAACGACCGCTGGAGCGTCGTCGTCGACCCTGAAACTCTGGCCGTTCAAGCCTTTCCGAAAGGAGGTCAATCGTTCACGATTTCAGCGCCAGTTCATGACAACGCCCGTCCCGACCAGGTTCAACAACACCAGAGCGGGGTGAAGTGGAGGACAAACCAGGGACGGGAATGGACTTTTCAGTTAGAAGGCAAGCGGCTTCTTGTGACGGTTCGGTCTCAGTCCATCGGTAGCCTGACTTGGCCGGTCCTTACAGGAGAGAGCCACGCCTATCTCTTGCCCTTTTTCGAGGGGAGCTATGTGCCCAGTGACGACCCCTATTGGACCAAGTTTCTCACGGAACGGGGTCCGATCGAAACGACCTCGGGGTTGTCCATGCCGTTCTGGGGCGTCGAGCGAGACCAGGCAACGATCACCTACATCGTGGTCAATCCCTTCAACAATCAGCTTTCCTTCAAGAACCATCAAGGCCGACTCGGGCTTCGACTCCGTCACGAGTTTACTAGCAACTGGAAAGAGAAGTCTTTTGCCCTCGAGGTCCACCTGGGCGAGCGGTCTCCCGTAACCCCCTCTCACTGTTACCGCCAGTTTCTCAAGGAGCGGGGTGAGTTCAAAAGTCTAGTGACCAAGATCGAGGAGACACCCGAGGTGGAGAAACTTCTGGGAGCTGCCCACGTCTATCTCTGGGATGCCACCACAGTGAGCGCCCACGATGTGGTCGATTGGCTTCAGCTCGCTCGAGAACTTCAAACAGCCGGCTTGGGTGAGGAGATCCCTGAGGCCGTTCTTGCCCAGGGTCGGGCCTATCCCTACCAAAAGCGGCAATTGGTAGAAATCCTCGAGGATCTGGTGGGACAGCCAGGCTTCACTTCAAGAGCCCTTCGACCCAGAGCCGACTGGGGTGATGGGTTCTCGACCAAGTTGGTAAACCGTCTGGCTGAGGCGGGCTTGGACCGACTGTGGCTCGGGCTTGATGATTGGAGGGCCGCCGAACGTCACCCGGCTGCTCTAGAACGAGCCCTCGAGGTCGGCTACCTGGTAGCGCCCTATGACTCCTATCACAGTATCCACGAACCCGGCGCCCCTGACAGCTGGCCCACCGCTCAATTCGATCAACACCTTTATGAGACCGGCCCGATTGTGGGTCCGGATGGGAGAAAGAGCCCTGGCTTTAAGGGAAAAGGCTACCACCTGAGCCCCCTGGCGGCCCAACCTTACGTTGAGGCCAGGGTCGAAGGAATTCAAGGCAGCCTCTCGGTTCCGTTTAATTCCTGGTTTCTGGATTGTGACGCTTACGGAGAGCTGTTCGACGATTTTTCTCCCCGTCATCGGCTGGGGGGATCCGGACCTGCGCCAAGACAAGAAATCGCCTTTCTTCCTGGGAAATTACTGGCCCCCAGAAGCCCCCTCCCTCTATGTGAAGCAAGTTCCCCTCAAGCCAACCTATCGCCGCTTCTACTTCGACCCCCGCTTTCGACTTCCACTTTACCAACTGGTCTTTCACGATTCCCTGGTCACCACTCATCACTGGGAGTTGGCCAGCTTGAACTAGGAGCGCGGCCGGAAACCCCATTGACAATGGGGTCCGGCCAGAGCGACGACCCACAGGTTGTGCTAGAACGTCCGGCCATCCACCGTAGGTTGTGTGGCGGAACTTGCTTCCGCCGCTCAAAGTGACTTTCTGGCCGGACTTCTAGTCGAAAAGGCCTTTTAAGAGGGCTCCGACTGGGTTGTGCAGGGGACTGGTGTGGGCCTCTTCTAGAAGTTCGAGCGACGGATTAAAAGAGTCTCCTCGATCACCTGCGCAGTCACACTGGTCGTCCTTGACGACTTTGCGAACTCCGTCTTGGATCTGGCTGGCCCCGGCTAGTTTTAAAGCGACGGAAATCATGGCTTGGCTGTCCTCCTCGATGTCTTGATACTTCTGATGCTAGAAGTCAGACCTTGGCTAGACCTTACGCTGAGGTGGGGAGACGATGACCGATCGCGGAACATCAATCCAGGAAGATACTGACCCCGTTAATGATGATTTCGTCCTCGCCAACCTGCAGGCTGGCCGAGAGCCCGTCTTGCTGACTGGCCAGAGACCGGAAGGCTTCCTCGACACTGTCGCTGATGATGGCTGCGTGGGCGAAAGACCTGATTAACTGACTGCGTTGAGCGGCCGGAGCTTTCTGGGTGGCGGCGAAGACCGGCACCGTAAGATTCGGTTTCTCGAGGCTCAAGCAAGCCTCGAGAACTTCGACAAAGTCTTCAGCAGCCTCTGTCAGGGGCTGATCGGGTAGGCGGTGAATCAATAACGCCTGGTAGAGGTCGTCAGTTAGGTGTTTTCGCTCCTCAGGCAGTCTCGAGGCCAGCTGTTCCACGATGGCAAGACGTTCTTGTTGACTCTCTTGTGCGATGGGAATTCTGACAAGATTGACGGCCTGGCGAGCGTCTCGTCCTGCACCCATGCTGGCACTGAGGTGTTCGAAGAGAGCCTGTTCTGAGTCCTGGATGTAGGTTCTGGACTGACTGGCCTGGGCAGCGGCATCCTCAGGGCCCTCATAAGCGAGCGTCTGGGCCACGCTGTCAAGGCGCGCCAGAAAGTCGATCTCGTTACGAGACGAAGTCAGAAGGGAGTCAAAGACTCTTGCGGCATCGGCTGAGCCCGTTTCAAGATTTCGCCTCTGGGCGGCTTCGAGCAGGGTGTCAAAGGCCTCGGCCCGACTCTCGATGGAGAAGGGAGACGGCTCTCGGCGCAGCTTTTTGGGAAGCTCCAGGGTGGGGTAACGGGCCATCACTCGTCGATACCTTCTAGCCAATTCTGTGACGGCTTCAAGGTCGTCGAAAGCCTCGGGAGGAAGGAGGAGCCCGCCAGCGCGTGAGAGTTCCACTTCTGGCTTGAGACCAGTATAGGCATGAAAGGCCTCAAAGCCGCACATCAGGCCCTCTTCTACCAGCTGTCCCAGCCGTTCGGCGGGCTCGCTCGCGAGACCGGTCTTCGGGCCATCAAAGACAAAGTGACTAAAAGCTAGGATATGGTCCCGGTTGGTGAAGATCTCGGGGACCGAGAAGTGAGTCAGATATTCGTCAGGCTCCGGCTCGCGCCAGGGGAGCCACAGCCTGATGCCCTGGCCTGAGGCCGCCCGGCAGTAGGCCTTTGTCACGGAGCGATTATCGCGGTGGGGAGACGGGATCGCCTCGACCGCTTGTAGCAGCTCCTGGTCCGGCTGCCCTTTCAGCAAGTTTTGAAAATGGCGAACTTCAGCCAGGCTTTTGATGTTCCCCAAACCCTCCCCGCCAGGTCGCTGGAGGAAGAGATCGGCGTCCTTCTCAAGTCTCGTCGCGGCTTCCGAAGCAGTGATGGCGGTCTCTCGACTTCCCAGCAGAGTTCGCTTGTAGGTGGTGAACTCCGCGCCAAGCTCCTCGAGAGCCTCAAGTTCCTGCACGAGACCCTCGTTCAACGAGGCCTGAGCCAGGGCTGCTGTCAGCCCTGGCTCAGGCAAAGCGCCGAAACTCACCATCAGACCGGCCCGCTCGGCTCGCTCCCAGAAGCCGCCGCTGAGTTCGGCCTGGTCCTGGTCGGCGAGTTCGGGCTGAACCTCTTGGGTGACGGCGCTTCGGGCTTGAGGCCAGAGCGCGACCGGGTGGCGATAGGTTGAAAGGGGTTTCATTGCTGGCTCTTTCTGAGCCTGGTGGACCAAGCCGAAGCTAGTAAAGCCCCCTGAAATTAGGATGAAAAACGAAAACCCATCGGTCTTCCTTCTGGTCCTTCCAGCGCGGCTTGGGTCTCGAGAACCCGCTCCAGGGTTTGGCGGAGATGGTCTTCTGTTGCTCTCTTGGTAAAGTTCCTCGAGAAGACCCGACTGATTCTCGGCCGGGTGCTTTCCCAACAGGGTCGTGAGGCGGTTGAGTTGGTCGGCGCGGGCAGCGGTGGCGGCGGTGTAGTGAGCGGGTTTAGGCATCGGTTCTCCAATCTTTGCTAGCCTTAAGGGCTCAGTCGATCCTTAAAGAAAGCTGAAAAGATTTGGCCGAAGGGTCTGTTGGGCCGGGCTTGAAAGGCTCGCCCATGAGCGAACTGGTCAAGCTGGCCGAGAAGTGTAATGAGTGGCCTTTTCAGGAGGCCCGCAAAATTGTTAAGCGATACAAAGGGCAAGCGATGCCTCCAGAGGTGCTGTTCGAGACCGGCTACGGTCCTTCCGGGCTACCTCATATCGGTACTTTCGGAGAGGTGGCCCGAACCAGTATGGTGCGCCACGCTTTTCGGGTGCTCACCGACGATCAGGTTCCCACCCGACTTCTCTGTTTTTCCGACGATATGGACGGCTTCCGCAAGGTTCCCGACAACCTGCCCAACCAGGAGGAGATGGCCCGCCATCTCGGTCTGCCCCTGACCAAGGTTCCCGACCCCTTCGGCTCTCCTGAGGGGTCTTTCGGGGCCGCTAATAACGCTCGCTTACGGGCTTTTTTGGACCAGTTCGGATTCGACTACGAGTTCGCTAGTAGCACCGACTACTACACTTCCGGTCGTTTCGACGAGATGCTTCTCACCATGCTCGGAAACTACGATGAGGTGATGGATATTATCTTGCCAACCCTTGGGGAAGAGCGCCGTCAAACCTACTCTCCCTTTCTTCCCCTCTGTCCTCGCACCGGTAAGGTCCTCCAGGTGCCCATGGTAGAGCGAGATGTTCAAGTCGGAACGGTGACCTATCTCGACCCCGAAACGGGCCAACCGGTCACAGTGCCGGTCACGGGCGGAGCTGTTAAATGTCAGTGGAAAGCCGACTGGGCTCTTCGATGGGCAGCTCTCGAGGTGGCTTATGAGATGGCTGGTAAAGACCTGATCGACTCAGTCGTTCTCTCGGGGAAGATCTGCCGGGCTCTGGGAAAGAAGCCGCCCGAGGGTTTCAATTATGAGCTTTTCCTGGATGAGAACGCTAAGAAAATCTCCAAGTCGAAGGGGAACGGCCTGTCGATCGACGAGTGGCTTACCTACGCTACCCCCGAGAGTTTATCTCTCTACATGTACACCAAGCCCAAGACAGCCAAGCGCCTCTACTTCGACGTGATCCCGAAAGCCGTTGACGACTACCTGGGTCTGCTGGAAAAATATCCCGAGCAGAAAGAGGCCAAGCGGCTAGCCAACCCGGTTTGGCACATTCACTCAGGCCAGGTGCCTCAGGCCGACGTGCCCGTTTCCTTCGCCATGCTGCTCAATCTGGTGAGCGCCTCCAACGCCTCGGATAAAGACGTCCTGTGGGGATTTATTGAACAATACGCGCCGGCAGCGACCCCCGACAATCATCCCCTCCTGGACAAGCTGGTGGGTTATGCTATTCGCTACTTCGAAGACTTCGTCAAGCCGTCCAAGGTCTTCCGCCAGCCGACTGACCTGGAGCGGCAGGCTCTTGAGGATCTGCTGGAGCGATTGGGCAAGATGAAAGGGGTTACCGATGCCGGAGAGCTTCAGGGCGAGGTTTACGCCGTCGGGAAAGCTCACCAATTCGAGAACCTGCGAAGTTGGTTTCAAGCCCTCTATCAGGTTCTTTTCGGCCAAGACCAGGGCCCCCGCTTCGGCTCCTTCGTGGCTCTCTACGGCGTCGAGAACACCATCGAGCTCATCGAGAAAGCCCTGGATGGAGAGCTCGTTTGAACGACTCCATCCTGGTCTATGAGTGGGTGCTTTTCCTTCAGACGACCCTGGAGCAAGTCGCCCTCCAAGCCCGTGCCAATGAAGACAAGACCGAGGCCAAGACCCAGTTCGAGAGTCTGCTCAAGGCGATGGCGACTCGTTTTACGGGTCCCTATGTGTTGGGTGAGGAGTTTACTCTGCTCGACGTCATCGTTCACACGGACTTGACGTGGTATAAGATGATCGGCCTTTACCCTGAGGGTCTTGAGCCCTACCACAGTTTCCTGGAGCGAACCGCCGAGCGAATGGGTTGGCAAAACTGAAATCGTAACATCCGTTAACGGAAATGTTGTTTTCGTTAACCTCTCTTCGGGTTACACTAAAAAATATGACTCGATTCCTCATGATCGGCCTTTGGTGCCTCCTTAGTTTGGGAGCTTTCGCTCAGACCCCTGGATACCCGACCCACCCCTGGGTTGACCCGACGGGCGTAGGGTCGCCAGCCTATATCCCTCCCGTGGCGCCCCAGGTCGTGATGCCGCCGACTCCGCCCGTTTACGCTCCCTACCCTCAACCGCTATTCGTGCCGGCTCCCCCCCTCTTGACCGGACCCGGCTATACCCCTCTTCTCACCCCCGGGTTTGCCCCCACGGTCCCGTTCCCACTCTACAACCCGGGGTTCTTTTCGCCTTTCTATCCCGGTTTCGGATTCTAAGGGCTGCGGCTTTCAGGTTTCTTTAAGAGTTTTTTCAGGCTTCAGAAATACCCTCGGCTGGCAAATTCCTTCTAGGAGGCCACCATGGCAATTTCCAACGTTCTCGCAGCCCCGTCCTACGGCGTGCGGACTCTCTCTAGCGCTCCTCAACCGGTTCCGATGGAGGAGGCTTCAGCTGCCCAGCAAGACAGCTATGTTCCTGATGACGAGCCGAAGACCGGTATCAGCAAAGCGCGCTCGCTTGAAGGGGCCATTCTCTTCGGCGCTTTGGGTTATCTCATAGGCGGTGGCCAGGGCGCCGCCTTCGGGGCTATTCTCGGCCTGCTGCTCTTCTAACGGTGCCATCGGTCGGCTCAGGCCTACCCCTGAGCCTTGGAGCGAAACGGGCGGTCCGAAGGACGCTGGACACGGTCTCACCTTCAGACCTGGTGGCTCTCACTTGCGAGCGACCGGCACCTCCCGTCCCGCTTGATGGCGCCAGGATAGGGGACGCTTTCCGCTCGGGCTCAGGCTTACTCGCTGCTCCGACGGGGGCTTCTCCCTGGTTGAGAGCGGCTGCCAGTTCGGCCCTCTTAGGAGCGGTCGCGTTCTGGCAGATGGGAGGCAGTCTCCTCGCCACCCTTGCCGGCGCGGCCCTGGGTGGCCTAGCTGGTCTCTACCTTTCACCTGGCCATCAGTTTG
>CAYRFU010000044.1:18002-28644 GCA_964423525.1 uncultured Burkholderiales bacterium
CCCGCCAAAGGATGAGTTTGAATATCCCGACACCGCCTACGGCGTGATGTCCTGGTGGGATTACGGCTACTGGGTGCTGGAACGCGGCCGGGTGCTGCTGCCCACCGACCTCCGGGTGGGCACGGGTCTGGACGTCTCGGAGGGGCGTGTGGTCGAGGTGGAGGCCCCCGAGACTGTGGGCGAGGTGGCCGACACCTTGGCCGAGCTTCCTCACGGCTGGAGGACTGAATACGCCTTCACGGCCTACAGCGACGGCGAGGGAGCGGCTCGTTTCTTCGTCCAAAGGGGAAAGCCTCACCAGGTAGCTATCCCGAACCAGATATCAGACCCGCAGGGCCGACGGATGAACCTGGTGGGATTCCTCGGTCACAATCATCCGGCTATGGACCTTGGCCTTCCCACCACAGCTGATTACCGTCTGGTGGAGCAGCTGGCTTGGACCGGTCAGAACAAGAGCATCCTGGTCCCCGCCTTTTTGCCCAACCGGATTTTTGGGTCAACCAACAGTCTTCTGACACCTGACCAGGCTACGGTCCCTCTTTCAGCTCTTTATCACTAGGACGCCTCGTCGAGGCCTTGCTCGAAGTCGCAGAGACGCTTTTCAACCCGCT
This sequence comes from uncultured Burkholderiales bacterium, assembly GCA_964423525.1. Taxonomy (GTDB): domain Bacteria; phylum Vulcanimicrobiota; class Xenobia; order Xenobiales; family JADMJV01; genus CAYRFU01. The sequence goes on from CAYRFU010000044.1 coordinate 18,614, forward strand.
TCAGGACCTTTTCAGTTCCCTTTGGGAAATTGGGGTGTGGAGCAGCCTATCCAACCGGTCCTTTTTCAGGAGAGATTCTGGTTCTTGCCCGACCGCAGAGTGAGTCGGCAAGACGCTGAGTCGCTTTTGGAGCGAGGCTTGAAAGTTCGCATCGGGCCAGACACCTATGCTGTCGAAAGCGTGAAGGAACTGGAGATGCTCGACCATCTAGCCAGCTCTCAACCGCCTCCTGGCATAGAAGTCTTGCAAAAGCTCCCCCAACCGTTCGAGACCTACCGGGACCTGACCGCGACCCTGGAAGATCTCGAAGAACCCGAGACCCGGAGCCGTTTTTTCGAGAGTCTGAGTGGCCAGGTCGAGGCCGGTCATTCGGTGGAGGAGGTCACAGAGTCGCTGAAGACCTTGGTGGCCACTTCTGTTCGAGGTCGCAAACTCAGCCAGTCTCAGCTGGCGCTCGCTCTTAAAGCCACTCTTAGCCCCCAGGTGAGCGGCTTGATGACGATGATGGTCCAGCAGAATTTCCACCTGGAACCGACCCTCAAGCTGAGTGCCCGCGGCAAGACTCGTGAGGGAGAGGAGGCGACCCGAGGACTCCTCTCAGATGTTCGCGGCTGTCTTAGGCGATATGAGACGATGGAAGAGCTTCTTGAGGCCTACGACCAGCTTCGTGGCCGGGGTCTTGAGCACAACCAAGCTCTCCGGCAGTTGGAGCCTCTGCGAGGCTCTCTGGGGATTCTCGGTCAGGATAAAGCTGATGAGGCTGAGGTCCGAGACTACATCGGCTATTATCTTGAGCACTTGGCTGCACAGCCTGAACTCAGACAGCTGTCCCAGGAATTCGTATCGTCTGGATATCCTCTCTCCGAAGTGCGACGTTTCTGCGACCGTTTGGCTCGACCAGCGGCCGCTACGACGGTCGGCCAGGCAGTGGAGGATTTTCAGAACTTGGGCCTGGTGCGAGGGCGCGGCCTGACTTCGTTTTTCGAAACGAAGTTACAAGTTCTCGATATGCTCGAACGAAAATCGGAGAGTGGTGGGCGAGATGAGGCCTTGGAGCAGGTCCAGCAGTTGATGAGGTCTTTGCCAAAGTGGAGGCCGGAGGGCTTTGAGAGTAAAGAGGTGTCGGCTTTGCTCCAAGCCTACGGCCAGGCGACACCTGAGCAAGCCAAGGCTTTGGACGGAATGGGAGAGCGCGGCTTTTCTCTAGAGCGGGCTTTGTCCTATCACTCGATGCTTCAACAAGAGGTCGAGGGCTACTCCTATGAGCAGAAAGCCGAGACCTTCTTTGCTCTCAGCCCTGGGCGCGGACTCACTAGATATTACGCTGTTAAGACCTTTCTTTACCACAGATTTCAATCCCAGCCAGACAAACGTCAAGACCTCGACACGTTGTCGAATTTTCTGGCCAATCACCGAAACGACCAGGAAGAAAGGCCGGTCGAAGCCGCTCGCATTGCGGCTGATCTGGTCGACAAGTTTAGCCAGGACCCTGAGGTGTGGGAGTTGATCCAGGAGATGGCCGGACAGGGCTTTCACATGAAACGGACCCTCGACTTCATTAACCTGGTCACCGCACCTGGTGAGCTGGCCAAGTCGGAGAGATGCCAAGCTTTGAAAGTGGTGATCACGGGCTGGAACCTGCTGCGAGAATACGCTAGTCGTGAAGAGCTTCTGCTGGCCTATCAAAGGGCTCGCGAGGAGGGCGTGGGTCCCGACCAAGGCCTCGAACAGCTCAAGGATGCGGCCGCCGTCATGCGCCAGATCAGCTCCAAGGAGAGTCAACCACCTATCAAAGAGCTTAGCCGTCTGTTGATGCGACCAGCGAACACTCAGATCATGACTCGCATGGCTCAGGCAGGGTTCCACCCTTCCAAGATGGTCGACTTCGCTAAGGAGCTAACTAGCGAGGAAAAGCGACAGGCCTTCTCAGAGTTGGGCTTGCTGGACAGACGCCCACCCTTCACTAGCTACGCCGTCAAAACGGCAGCTCTAGCAACTTATCAGGCTCGAAGAGAACTGGGTCAGGGTCACCAGGAATCGGTGGAGCTGACTCGCCAATGGCTAGAAAGGTTCGCTGTTGAGCAGACTCCGACCGAAGCTGTGGTGACCTTCTTAGAGGAGTGCCAGCTTCTCCTGAGTCAACCGGAGCTGTCCCGTCGCTTGGCGACATCGGCTTTGCCGCTGGCTGATTTACCTAAATGGTTGGCTCGTTGGACTGAGCTAGCTGAAAACCAGCGTGTCCACCTGGACGAGGTTGGACTCTTCGAGGGGAACGGTCTGTTTGCGACCTCCGACTACCGCGAGGCATACTTCGAAGCTTTCATGGCTGCCTCTGGAAAGCCCAAGATGGTCCCTCATCTGGAAGCCTGTCACCGTTCGATGGAGGAGCGCCAGATGAGTGGGGAGGCCGCTACCGAGTTTCTCAAAGGCCCTTTTCGAGCTGGTCTTGAGCTCGATCAGCAGGCGCTGGTCCTAACTGAAGACGTTGATAGTGTCACCATCGACGGGGTCATCCTGCCGCGAAACGACTAGGCCGCTAGAGGACTCGGGCTGAGCTACGAGGTAGGAAAGCCTCTATGAGTCTGTGGCGTATCGCCTTTCGCAATCTCCGCCAGCATCTTCTTTCGGCTATCGTAACAGCCCTGGCTTGCGCCTTGGCGGGGGGGTTGGTGATGGCGGTGTTCGCCATCAATCACCAGGCCTATCAAGCCTTCACGTCAGGAGCCAACGGCTACGAGGCGGTGCTGGGGGCCCGGGGGAGCGCTCTGCAACTGGTGCTCAACACGGTCTTCCATCTTGAAACCTCGCCCGGAAACATTCCTTACTCCCTTTACCAACAGGTGGCTGAGAATCCAGGGGTGGACCGGGCCGTACCGTTCGCACTGGGTGACAATTATCGCGGCTTTCGTATCGTCGGCACGAGCGAGACCTTCTTCACCGATCCTCCCGGTGACGGAACCCAGTTCGCTTGCCAGCGGGGCGGGCGTTTCTTTGACCCGAGCCGGCGTGAGGCGGTGGTCGGTTCCTTCGCTGCTCGCCAGACCGGTCTCAAGCTTGGCCAGATTTTTAACCCTTACCATGGCCTCACGTTCGATGAGAAGATGCGTCACGCCGAGGAATACGTGGTTGTGGGCATCCTCGAACCGACCAACACACCGGTGGACCGAGTGATCTTCATCCCCATCGAAGGGGTCTATCGGATGGAAGGTCACGTCCTTCGCGGCAGCGGTGAGGAGTACGAAGCTCAGGCGGGCCAACCGATACCGGAGGAGCACCGGGAGGTGAGCGCGGTTTTGCTCGACCTGAGTAACCCCCGCATCGGATTCTTGTTAGACCAAACAGTCAATCGGCAGGGAAAGGTCGCTACTCTGGCCTTTCCGATCGGACGAGTCATGGCTGAAGTGTTTCAAAAGATGGGTTGGGCTCACCAGATTCTAGCCCTGGTCGCTTACCTGGTGATGGTGGTGGCTGCGGGTTCGATTTTGGCCAGCATTTACAATACCCTCAATGAGCGCAAAGTCGAGTTCGCTGTTCTCCGGGCTTTGGGAATGCGGCGACGCTCGCTCTTTGCTATGCTGGTTCTGGAAGCCGGCTTGATCGCTCTAGCTGGGAGCCTGGCTGGATTTTTCGTCTACGCTGTGATACTTTCAGGAGCGGCTCGCATTGTCCGCGAGCAGACCGGCGTCGTCTTCGACCTTTGGGCTGTTCATCCGGTTATGGTGTGGGGTCCCCTGGCTATGGTATGCCTCGGTTGCTTGGCCGGCTTATTGCCAGCCTGGCGGGCCTACGCTAGCCCGGTTGCGTCGAGTTTGAGGTAGGAGGAAGCTTTGAGAGCGAGTTTTCTGTTTTTGGTCCTGTTAGTGGCCGCCATTGCGGGCGGGGTCTTTTGGGTATCGTTGGTGGAGGAGCCTCCAGGGCCGTCTAGCCCTATAGCGGGCGCTCCCCTGGACGGATCGGCTGATAGCCAGGTTCCTCAGGGTCTGAAAAAGCCTCTCCCCGAGGGCGTTTCTTTGGAAGAGCTTCGGGCCAACGCCCCCGACCCGGTGGCTCCCGAGGGCTACCAGGCCGTGACGTTCGATTCGCTTTCTGGTTTTAGCTTCGAGATCGACGAACAGGGAGCGGCTGCTGAGGGAGCCGAGATCCCAGCCGAGCTCCTCAAACTGGACGGAACGCGCTCTGCCGTGTCGGGATTCATGGTGCCTCTGGCCATCGAGCAGGAAGGGGTCAAAGATTTCGTCCTGGTCAAAAATCAGTTGCTGTGTTGCTACGGGCAAACCCCCAAGATGAACGAGTGGGTCTATGTGCAATTAGCTCCAGAGGAGTCAGTCGAGCCGATTTTGGACAAGCCGATCACGGTGGCGGGCACTCTGATGGTGGGAGCGGACGTTCAGGATGGCCAGGTTTTAAGCCTCTATCGCATGGCCGCCGACCAGGTGGTTGAGATGGATGGCTAGACTGCCCCGTATCGTGACTCTGATCATTGTGGTGGGGGCTGCTCTGATGATGTTGCGGCCCAGTTGGCGAGACCAGCTTCAGCACCAGACCGCGCCCTATCGTGATCAGGGTCTGGCCGGCGCGCCCATCGATTCCCCCTCTATGCCGGGAGCTAAGAAGCCCCTTCCAGCGGGAGTTTCCCGTGAGCAGCTTGAGGCTCCCGCTCCCAGTCCCCACCAGCTTGAGGGGTATGCACCCTTAACCTTCGACCTGCTGGCCGGTTACGACTTTGATGGTCGGAGCGTTCCGCCGCGAATCACCGAGTTTCACGAAAGGCAGGTGGCTGTGTCTGGCTTTATGGTCCCTCTCACCACCGACCTGGAGGGAGTGGTCGATTTTATCCTGGTCAAGAACCAACTCTTGTGTTGTTACGGTCAGACCCCTAAAATGAATGAGTGGATCTATGTCTTAATGGAAGGCGACAGCCGCACTCAAGCCCGTCTCGACCAACCGATCACGGTGGCCGGGCGCCTGTTGGTCGGAGCCGACGAGAAGGATGGTCAACTCCTCAGTCTCTATCGAATGGTGGCCGACGAGGTCGTTCCTATGGAGTCTTCCTACTGATTCTCCTGCTTTCGCTTTCGGCCGGGGCCGAGAAACCCTCGGTGAAGGTTCGTTACGATGGGAGTAAATTGACCCTCACTCAGGAAGAGGCTCGGCCCCTGGAGCTTCCACCCAAGCAGGTGCGCAACTACGGGCCGATGCGAACGGTGGTTCGTTCTCCCTACGCGGACCTGTACTGGAACGACCCTTTTTGCCAGGCCACCGACCCGTTCGGTTTACGAGACCCTTGGGACCCCTGTTTGGGCCACCCTTACTGGCGCTGAATCTCGACCCCTTCGGTCGACTCCAGGGTCTCCAAAAGACCTCTCCACATCTTCTCGAACAGCTCGATTTCGTTGTTGACCAGCCACGAAAACGGGCCACAGCCGGCCCCATGGTAGAGTTCGATCTGCCAGCGAGCGGGGGCGAGTTGAACGATTCGGACAGTGGCTTCTTCCCGGTCGGCCCGAGCCTGAAAACCCCATCCCTCGGGATCGGGCTCGGGGGCCGTGAGCTGAACGGGCAGGTCCTGGAGAACAGTGAAAAGCCAGGTTGCCAGGTTCTTGCCCGGCGGGGTTTCGGTGATCACTGGCCGGCGTTCCTGATTGGCCGAGCGAACGTAGACGCCGGTGACCGTTTGACCCGGGCGGGCGTCCGATTCCATTTCGACCTTCTCCCCGCTGATGGCGACGGTCACCATAGGCGGGGAGAACTCCACCACTTGCCCGGTCCATTCTCCATCCCAATACTCGAACAGCTCCGAGCTGATCACCACGGTCGACGGCATGGAAGCCTCTTCGCCGGGGGAGCCTTAATTCCGGGTCACCTCTTTGCTGCGCTCCAACGCTCCTACGAAAGCACCTCGCGTCAGCTGGTAATCATGAGCGGTTACCTGGAGATGGCGGGTCGCAATAAGCTCCTCTACGCTGTTTGCTTGTTGGTCCGCAAGGGTCCGTTCTCCAAGATGCTTCTTGAGCGCAAAGGCGATGCCTAAGTACAGATATTCTCCGTAGAGTTCGTCGCCAACTCCAGCCTTGATTTGATTGACGTTTTCTCTCTCGACTTTAGCGTAGAGAGCGGCGTCGCTCCGAATATTCTTCATATCGTTCTCGGAGATTCCGGCTCTCTCCCAGAGAGGAGGAATGCCCTGGAAGAAATCTTTCATTAGGTCATCCGTCAGTCCCATGCTGTAATACTTTTGGTTGCTCGCTTCGACAACATCATTGAGTGATCGGAAGGAGTCCAGGCCCGTCATCGGCTGAAGCTGCTCGGCGTCGTCCAGGGTCAGTGTCGTCGTTGCACCTAAGCCTGAGGGCACGGAGATGGACGGTTTTTCTGTGCTGCCACCTGACTCCGAGACCGGGCTCCCCCCGATACCGAGTCTCTTGAGAAACCCGCTTGCCCCTTGAGTAATCCCTTGCCCGACCCCTGCCGGCTCTCTCCCTTCCTCCCCGGCCGGAGCCTCAGGCTTCTGGCGAAAGATGTTAGCGCTCGGGGCCATGGGCTGACCATCGATGGACAGTTGGCCTGTCTGACCGACTTTGGCCTCGCCCTCGACCACCTCGACTCGACCGGTTTTAGTCATCACCGGCACAGCGATGATGTCGCCGGTTTTCACGACGCTTGCAGGCAGGCCTTCCTGGCTGCCTGAGGGGGGCTGCTTCACTCGTTCCCATCTGGAGTTTTCGAGCTTGGGAGCCATAGCCTCGTCTAGTTTGCGCTCGAGCTCGAAGCTAGCCTGAGGCGACATTCCGAAGTGGTTGTCGTGGATTCCGTTAAGATAGTTGTCGGCGAAGGTTTGGAAAACGTCACGCGTCTGGGCTCGTTCCTGGTAACTGGCTCCTTGAGCTTTCAGGTTCTGAGCATCTGCATACATCCCTTGCAGCATTCCGATACCCCGCTCGGCTCGGAAGACCGCCATCTCGGGACGGCTGGGGCCTTCTTCGGACTGTGCAGCCTCCTGAACGGAGCGGTCGGGAGCGGCGAACAAGTTCGTGATCTCCCTGGCTACCTTCACGCCGGCTTCACCTGTGGGGGTGGGCGCAGCATAGCTGCTGCGAGCGCTCTTGGCAGCCAGGTCGGCCAGAATTTCGTTCTGGTTCATGACCGCGACACCGGCAGGGCCCGGAATGGCGGTTGCCGCGGCTTGGAGGGCGAAGGTGGTCAGCATTCTCTTGGTGGGGGCATCCTCGATGTCACTCAGGATGCCAGCCATCTTTTCGGTTTGGGAGTGCCGACCGAGCAGGCGAATGCCGTGGTCTTCGAAGTCTTGATGGAGAGTGGTCTTGCCTGCCTCGAAATCGGTGGCGGTCAGGATGCCCTTCTGTTCGAGCACCTCCTCGAAGGTCTGGGGATCTTTGGCTGCCTTGGTGGCCGCCTCGTAGGTGTCCTCACTGCCGGGCTTGGCGAAGGTGTGTTTGCCGACTGGAGGGGTCTCAAGCGGCATGGGAAGCTTGATGGTGGTTCTCAAGCCAGAACCGCTTTCGAAACGAAAGGCCTCTTGAGAGACTTGCACTGAACTCTTGTTCTCGAGATTGGTCTCGACCGTGGGGTCGAGACCGTTGGCCCGTACTGTCAGCGAGAGGGTTTTGGTGGTGATCGGGCCGCCGGGTTTGTCTCTGAAATCCCGGCTCATGGAAATTTCGTGGCTACCGTCGGACTTCACTTTCTGAGTGACTCCCTCGCTCTCGTTGGTGAGGGTCATACTGAGGTCTCTGAGGTCGACCTGATAGTCGACTCCGTCTCGGGTGAACTTGTAACCCTCGACGACCTGCTCTCGAATCTCTTTCCCCTTGTCGTCTTTTTGACCGGTACCCTCGAGTGAGATTTGCTTCTGGGCGGTTCCAACCAGATCGTCGCCGTCAAAAATCATAGGGTTCTTGCCCCGCTGATGGAAGACCCGAAGACCGTTGGGCAGGCAGACTTCGGTGGACTTGGGGCTTTCGGTCACTTGGAGGCCGTTTTTCGCTTTTGCGGCAGTAACGGGCCCCTCACTGGTTAGAAGCTTAAAAACGCTCCGGCCCTCTTTGTCCTCGTGGACCTGGAACTTGTTGCCGTCTGCGTCCGTCTTATAACTTGCGTCAGCGAACTCAGCTCCTCTAGTCCGGTCTTTGGCTTTGTTGGACCTGCGTTTGACAACATTGTCGGGGCGAAGGTCCAATTCTTGTTGCAGCTCCCGGTTGGGAACCAGACCTCGGGTATGGGGAAGGACTCGTGATCCGCTGCTGATTGGTAGTGACACGTTAAGCCTCCTGTGATTCTTCTATTATGCCAAAGCGAGTCAGAAATTTTCTTCACAGAGACCGATTTTTTGTTAATTTCTTGTAAACCTTTTTCGCCAACGCTTCTCTAACCACTCTTTCTGACGGTCCAGGGGGTCAAACCCGAGCTGTTCCTCGCAAGCGTAGGTCGACACCGGATTGAGGTCGATAAACCAGGGCTGGTCGGAGCCGTCGAGCAGATACTCAAGACTACCCACCTCCATCCCAGCGGCACGGGCGATTTGGGTGACGGCCTCGGCCACTTGGGGAGGGACGACCACAGCGACTTCCGCTTGCCGCCACGCTCCTAGGCAGTAGTTAAAGCCTTCACCGACCGGGAGGCTAGCCTGGTAAAGCACCTCGCCACCCAGGACTTCCACTCGGTGCACCCTCTGATCGGCCGGTCGGAGGCGTTGTTGGAGCAGTTCCCCTGGTTGGAGTCTCCCGTCGAAGGGACGGATGCCCTTCCCATACCCACCGGCCAGCGGCTTGACCAGCAGCTCTCCTGCCGGAGCTCGACTCGGGTTCGTTCCGGTCCAGGGGGTCTTCAGGCCCAGTCCTTCAAACAGGCAGGCCTGGAGCAGCTTATTGAGACCGATTTGGTGACACCGAGAACCGTTGATACAGTCGATTCCCCGGAGTTCTGCCGCGAGTAACAAAGAGGTGCCCAAAGGATGATTCTGGCTGGCCGAGAGCCGATTGAAGACCAGGTCCCATTGAGCCAGGTCTTTTGGCCACCCGTTGATTGTCAAGTCGTAGAGAGAGAGGCCATCGAGCCGCTGAGTCAGGGGAGCGACCCAGGCTGGAATATCGGTCAAGACGATCAAAGACTCAACTCGGATTCCAGAAAGTCTTCGAATTTTCGGTCGGTCGAGAGAAAAAACTCCGGGATCTTGTCCAGCAGAGCCGGTTTCAGGATATACTGCTCACACACTAAACTGATCCGCGGTCTCCCCTCCGGACTCTTGCGGATCTTTTGGACCGAGTGCCGCAGCGATCCCAGGAACTCGACTAGTCGGTTGGGCTTCGGCTCGATCCTGGCAAAAGGGACGACAAAATAGAGGACCAACTCCCCACCTTCAAGCCCCTCCGGCACCTTAACATAAAGAACCGAGGTCTTGAGAGGGTAGGGGACCATCTGAGGCACGGTAAACGTCAAGAGGGTCCGGTCAGCGTGAGCCGCCACCCCCGCCCCCTGGTGAATGATAAGGGGATTGATATAGAACGCGTTGCAGCGAGAGTCGAGCACCGCTTCTAGGTAAGGTTGGAGAGAGGGAAGGGCTCGCACCACCCGAGGGAGACCGGCCCGCTGAAAGACGACCGAGAAACCGTAGGTGCCCTCAAAACGCGGGCTCAGGTCAGAGACCGCCAGGTAGGGCGAGTTCTCGAGATTCTCCACCAACTGGTGAAGGTCGGTCTCGTCCAGGAGATCTTGTTCTACCCGGTAGGGTAGTAGCCGCTCCAACCAACTCACCAGGACCTTTTATTCAAAAGAATTTCAGGCCCTTCTGCTAGCTTCTCCAGCTCACATTCCTATCACGGCCATTGCTCATCAACCCTGTTGTCAGCGCGGCTATGCCTTGTGGGCGGAAACTGGCCGGCCTGGCCCGAGTTTTCAGCGTGGCGACGGAGCACGCTCCGCCGAGTGGGCGGAAACTGGCCTGTCTAGCCCGAGTTTCCAGCGCGGCGACGGAGCACGCTCCGCCGAGTGGGCGGAAACTGGTCGATCTAGCC
>CAYRFU010000045.1:0-24967 GCA_964423525.1 uncultured Burkholderiales bacterium
AGCAGCAGGGCTGTTGCCTGCCCCACGCCGCTGCCCGCCCCGGTGACGATAGCGGCGTGGTCTTTTAATTCCATTGTGGTCTCCTCGCATCTTCTCGGCTCCAGCGGAGGGCTACGGCTCCCCAGGCGAGTCCTCCCCCAAAACCGACCAGCACGACCAGGTCTCCTTTGGCTAGGCGACCCTGGTCGCGGGCTTCGGAGAGGGCCAGGGGAATCGAGGCGCAGGAGGTGTTCCCGTAGCGCTCTAGATTCACGAAAACTTTCTCTTGGGGGACGCCTAGCCGCTTGGCGGCCGATTTGATAATTCGAATGTTGGCCTGATGGGGAATGAAGAGGCTCACATCTTCAGAGCTAAGCCCGGCCTTCTCGACCGCGCTGAGGGCAGCATCTCCCAGGGCCGACACGGCGAATCGGAAGACCTCTTTGCCATTCATCTGAAGATTGAAGTCTTCCCGGGCGACCCCCTCGGTGCCACCTGGCAAAGCTCCGGCTCCCGCTGGAATTTGAAGGTGGTCTCCTCCGCTACCGTCAGCTCCTAGGCAGCACGAGAGAACGCCTTCTCCTTCGTCGACGGGGCCGAGCACTACCGCTCCGGCGCCATCCCCAAAAAGGACGCAGGTTGTTCGATCGTTCCAGTTCATCACTCTGGACATGGTGTCAGCACCGATCACCAGCACGTAGCGATACACTCCGCTTTTGACGAATTGAGCCCCGGTGGCCATGGCGTAGGCAAATCCGGAGCAGGCGACGGAGACGTCAAAGGCTCCAGACTGGTGGGCGCCGAGATTGTGTTGAATTCGGCAAGCCGTAGCTGGCATGATCGTGTCAGGGGTCATCGTCCCTACCACGATCAGGTCCAGTTGGTCAGCCGCGATGCCAGCGTCCTCCAGGGCTCGACGGGCCGCCAGGGTGCCGAGGTCGGAGGCGTTCTGGCCCTCGGCCGCAACGCGTCGCTCGTGGATGCCCGTTCGAGTTCGGATCCATTCGTCCGAGGTCTCGAGAATCGTCTCCAGCTCGGCGTTGGTTAAGATTTTTTCCGGTACATAGTGTCCTAGACCCAAAACCCCTACGGGACGGGTCCGGACCCTTTCACGGGTGGTCACAACCAGGTTCTATTCGTCGTCTTCGAACTCGAACTTGATGACCTGCCGGCCTTTGTAGGTCCCACAGGTGAGACAAAGGCGATGTGCCAGCGTAGGGCTGCCACAATTTTGGCACTTGATCACGTTCGGGGCTCTGAGGGCGTTGTGAGAGCGACGCCGGCGAGTGCGCGACCGCGACATCTTATATTTGGGATGGGCCATCTCTGAAGCCTCCTCTAGATTTCCTCTAAGTTTGTTTGAGTTTCAGTAGTGGCGCCCAACGCGGATCGATGTCTTCGCCTTCGCAGCGACACGAACCCTCGTTGAGGTTCACACCGCATTGGTCGCAAAGACCTCGGCAGCCGGGTTCACAGACCGGCTGCATCGGCTCGGCGGCCACAACTTCTTGACGAAAGAGTTCGTCGAAAACCACCCGGGTCTCGCTGTAGGTGAGCAGATTCATTCGGTCTAGCCCACCGACTTCGGCCTCGGCACTGTCTTCGTGAACGAAGCTATCGTCAACACTCAGTTCTAGCCTCTGCGGGAAGGTCTCGGCACAGCGAGAGCATTCGAGGAGAGCCGTGACCCGTAAGTCGCCCTGCACCACAATGCGGCTTCCGGCGTTCGTAAGCCGGAGATGGACGTCTAGCGGACCTTCGAGCTCGACCCCTTCGATCTCGGCCGGGCCTTCATAACCAAAGTCTTTCCACAGCCCGGTGCTCTTTAGGATCTCTTTTATTCCAACCGATAACATAGAACACCGAAAAACCGAAGTCAGACTTCGCGCAGGCGCCTAGTATACCGGCAGAACCTCCAGGGTGTCAATGGACCTCGAAGGTCCACTCGCGAAGCCTGCGGTTACCGGCTTTGTCCCGTAACCACAGCTTGGCTCGATGGGTCCCGGGCTCGAGTTCAGGAATTTCGACCATCACCGCCGTGGCTGTTCGTTGAGCCCGGCTCGTGTAGTCGCGGCCGTCGATGACCAACTGAATCTTCTCCACCAGGCTTCCGGCCGAGGCGAAGCGAGCAAAGACGACCGGTAGTTCCGAGGTTGAGCGAGGGCCTGCCGCCTCGATGGTCGGGGGGGTGGGGGCTAACTGTAAGGCCGGCCCCACCCTTAACGGAGCTTCCCACTCTCCCCGGCGGAAGTGTCCTAGCACAAAAGTTTGGTAGGAGTCCGCTCCTTTGGGAACCCTCCATCGGCCTCGGTAGACCCCGGGCGAGACCTCCCTCACGGGAATGTTCTGGGCAAAGCCGGCGATGTCGAACGACGCTTCACCGCCACCGGGGGCCCTGAGTTCGACCTCGACCCACTCCCCCAGAGCGAAAGGTCGTGAAGGAGCCTGCTCGCCATAGGCGTGACCCGCATAAATGGCATAGAGGTCACGAGAAGCGGCGGGGCGCTCGGCTTGAGGATCGATGACTTCAAGACGGACGACTCTTCCGGTCTTGTTGCTGCAAACGGCGAGGGCGGGCTTGCCTCGCGGTAGGTCTTCAAGTGAGGCTGGTTGGCCGTTTAGCAGGATCGTCTTGGCCCCACTGACGTCGAGGTTGATGCCCACCCCGCGCGTCGTGAGGAGAAGATCGCCATAGCGAGCGTCGCCAAAGGCGCCCGTCACGGTATGGTTGGGCGAGGCCCACCCCGTCGCCGTCAATAGAAGGAGTTTAAGAAACAGTAACCGGCTGAGCAGATTGTTGGCGTTCACGATGATGAGTTAGGGAAGCTCCAATAAACTCCCGGAAGAGGGGGTGGGCTCGATAGGGTCGCGAGAGAAACTCAGGATGGAACTGGCAAGCGACAAACCACGGATGGTTCGGCAACTCTACGATTTCCACCAGGTTACGGTCGGGGTTTAGGCCGCTAAAGACCAGCCCGTGCTCGGCCAGTTCGCTGCGATAGGAGTTATTGACTTCAAAGCGGTGGCGGTGACGTTCTTTGACCTCTTCGCACCCATAAGCTTTGGCAGCTCTCGTTGAAGGGGTTAAGCTGCAAGCGTAAGCTCCCAGCCGCATGGAGCCACCCATCTGCTTCAGGTTTTTCTGGTCGGGCATGTGGGTGATGACCGGTTGGGCCGTGGCCGGCTCGACCTCGGTCGAGTGGGCTTTGTCCCAGCCGCAGACGTGACGGGCAAATTCCACCACGGCCCACTGCAGGCCGTAGCAAATGCCGAAGTAAGGAACTTGGTTCTCGCGAGCATACTGGATAGCTTTCAATTTGCCCTCCACCCCACGAGCTCCGAAGCCTCCTGGCACCAGAATTCCGTCGGCCCGCTTCAGGATGTCCATCCCTTCCCCCTCATAGAGGGCCGAGGCGTCCAGGCGGTCGATCTCGACTTTAACATTGTTGGCGATGCCGGCGTGGGTGAGGGCTTCGGCGATGGAAAGATAGGCGTCTTTAATTTCTACGTACTTGCCTACCAGGGCAATGCGGACTGTCTCTTCTGGTTTCTTCTGTTTGGAGACGATCTCGCGCCAGGCGGCCAGGTCGGGCTCGCGAGTCTCGAGGTTGAGTTTTTGGGTGACGTAGTCTCCCAGGCCTTGCTTTTCGAGCCGGAGGGGGACTTCATAGATGGTGGGCACGTCCCGGCAGGCAAAAACGGCTTTGGTGGTGACGTCGCTGTAGAGGGCGATCTTCTTGATGTGCTCCTCGGCCAGGGCCCGACTAGTTCGACAAATAATCACATCGGGCTGGATGCCGATGGCTCGCAACTCTTTGACGCTGTGTTGGGTCGGTTTCGTCTTGAGCTCTCCGGCGGCACCGATATGAGGCACCAGAGTCACGTGGACATAGAGCACTCGACCGGGTTCAAAATCGTTCTTGACCTGGCGGATAGCTTCAAGAAAGGGCAGGCCCTCAATGTCTCCCACTGTTCCCCCCACCTCAACGATGGAGACATCGGCGTCACTATCATGAGAGACGACCCGAATCATGTGCTTGATCTGGTCGGTGATGTGGGGGATGACCCGGACGGTGTCGCCGAGATAGTCACCCTTTCGCTCCTTTTCGATGACGGCTCCGTAGACTTTCCCGGTGGTCACGTTGTTCTCGGCCCGCAGCAGGCAGTCGACGTAACGCTCGTAGTGACCCAAGTCGAGGTCAGTCTCGGCTCCATCCGAGGTCACGTAGACCTCGCCGTGTTGATAAGGGTTCATGGTTCCCGCATCAACATTGATGTAGGGGTCGAGTTTTTGGATGGTCACGGAGTAACCCCGACTTCTCATCAGGGCTCCCAGAGACGAAGCCACGATCCCCTTCCCCAGGGACGAGACCACGCCCCCCGTCACGAAAATGTAGCGAACCGGTTTAGCCATGGCGGAGAATAATTACCTTCGTTTCCGAGGGCAGCCGGGCCAACTCGATGTCGGTGGCCATGGTGGCTGCATCCTCTACATTACTCATTTTGTCAACGAAGGCCTCGAGTCCAAACTCACACAGGTCGTGGTTTTCGATTTCCGGAGTCTTGTAGTGCATCGGAAAGACGATCTTGGGTTCGAGCTGGTTGATCAGCAACACGGCTTCGGTGGGGTCGACGGTCTCCTTGCCGCCTACGGGCAGAAAGACCACATCGACTTTCCCGATAATCTTTTGCTGCATGTCGGTCAGGATATGCCCGATATCGCCCATGTGAGCGAAGTGAATCCCTTCCCAATACCAGTGCCAGACTGTATTCGGCCCCCGTTTGCGGCCCTGGTAGTTGTCGTGGTGGGTGGGAACGCCGTGAAAGGTCAACGTTTCTTCGGTCCGAGGGATCGTTAGCTCGTTTTCACACTGGAAGTCGTGGGTTCTCTTGATCACCATCGGACTGCCGTTCACTCGCCAATCAGCGTTGTGGTCACGATGCTCGTGCGAGATCACCACCACGTCACCGTCGAGGGGCGGAAACTCATAGGGGATGTTGGAGCCGTAGGGGTCGAGGACCACCACTGTCCCTTTGGTCGAGGCAACCCGAAAACTGGAATGGCCAAGGTAGCGGATATTCATAGAACCTCCCTAGAAATAAGCTGGTTAGTAGCCGCGGCTGGCCGGGGCCACCATCACGACCTGGGACTTATTCACTGCGATAAAGTCCAACGAGTCGAGCGGGGTGCTGCCGGTCACCTCATAGATGTCGGCCCGGGTCAGGGGGATAAAGCCACGGTCTTTGTTGATCTCGTCTAGCAAGCGCCCCCCAGGCACAACGTGAACGTCTCCTTCGAGGCGATAGGTGTTGGTGAGCAGGATCACCCGTATCGCTTCTTTGACCGCTCTGGCACACATCCAGGGAAAGCCTCCGCTCGATTCATCCTCCGCGCTTTGACATCACCGATCCGATTCCTTTCCTTTGACAGAGGCGGGAGGCGGTGATATACTCCCGTCGACCCCATGAACCACGAAAAAATTTGGAAACACATCGACGAGAATTCCCAGCGAGTGGCTGAGAATAATGAACTCGTTCAGCCTGGTGAGACGTTCACTCTCACCAACGACCAACAGAGCGCGATCAAAACCCTCAACGAGTGGATCGCTAGCGGCAAGAAGCGTATGCTGCTCAAGGCTCCCACCGGCTCGGGTAAGACCGAAGTCTTTTTGAGAGTCTCGGTCGAGCAGGCGCTGCAAAGCGGAAAACCGGTCGTTCTGCTGATTCCCACCCGGGACCTGGCTCGCCAACAGCACGGTTACTTCAGCGATCGCTTAGACCAGACTGACCTGGTCCCCGAGCAGATGCACGGCGGGATCCCCCCTCGCCGTCGACGCTCCATTACCGAGAGTTTGGTGGCTGGCAAAGCCCACTTCGCTGTCGGGAGCGCCATGCTGCTTCAGCATCGCAAGTATCGCGATCTGCTGGAGGGGGCGGGCCTCATCGTCGTCGACGACGTCAACGCCTTCGATGAAGACGAAGACCTGGTCCATCTCCGCGGTCTCAAGACGCCCATCCTTTTTGCCACCGCCACTCCCTCTGCGGTGGAGCGATTCCTCAAGTCGGAAAAGGTCTTTGACCATGTCTTCGAGATGAGTCAGATGCCGTTCGACTCGCCTCCCACCGAGGTTCACAAGATTCCGGCATCTTGGAATGAGAATCCTTTCAGTCAGATCGACCTGGGGATGGATGTTCTGAAGAAGCATGTCGATGCCGGCAGCCGGATCTACATTATCAGCCGTACTCGGGCCAAGGTCCCGGTGCTCGGCCAGTATATCCGTGATCGCCTGGGCGTCCCAGTTTCCATCCTCCACGGAGAGATGGCTGACTCCCGCGAGCATCAGCGGCGTATGCGCAAGGGCAAGGGCGTTACCGAAGACCGCGTCACCATGATGCAGCAGTTCCGCGACCACAAGCCGGCGGTGTTGGTGGCTACCAATCTGGTGGGCTCGGGTCTTGATATCCCCATGGCCGACATGGTTTTGATCACGGACGCCGACCATTTCGGTGAAGCCGAGGTGGAGCAGCTTTTGGGCCGAGTCGGTCGTCGCGAACGACCCTCTGATGCGGTTCTCGTCACCGGCACCGTGGCTTCGGCTTCGGCCATGCGGGTCCAGGTCAAGGCCAACACCCGAGTGCGCAAAGGGAAGGTCGTCCACACCTATCAGCCTCGGCCGGTGGGCCGCCGCCGTCCTTCTCGACGCCTGGTTTAGGCTCTGTTTGAGCACACGTAGGGGTGGTTGCTAGAGCTTCAGCAATGCCTGGGCGGCCTCGGTGGATTCGGGGTCGTAATAGAGGGCCTTCAAGAGAGAAGATTCGGCCTCGCCAAGTTTGCCCTGTTGGAATTGTAGAATGCCGAGTCGGGTCCAGCCATTGGCGTCGGCAGGAACCATCCGGAGAAACTCCTGATAAGCGGCCTCGGCCTCCTCAGCGCGACCTAAGAGCTTGAGGGCGTCGGCCTCCCCGAACTTGGCTAAGGGATCGTAAGGATTTCGTTTCAGGGCGTCCTCGAGGATAGAGAGGGCTCTTTCTGGCCAACCCAGTACAAGAGCGCAATGGCCGCCCAGAGCTAAAGGCGCCGACAGATGGGGTTCTAATTTGGCCGCCCGAGCCAGAGGAAGGGTCGCCTCGCGGTAGTCCCCGAGAGTGTAGAAGCTGCGTCCGAGTTCTAGATTCAAGGCGTAGCCAGAACCGGGTGGGGGGTCGGTGAGGGCCACCAGGAGATGTTCTCCCGCTTTCTGGTGCCGACCCTCGTCGAGTTGAATCAGGCCCATCAGAGCATTGGCGAGAGGATGCTCAGGCTCGCTTTCCAGAGTTTTGTGCAAAGCTTCGAAAGCCTTCTCACGCGCTTGTTGGGGCGGGACTGCCGGATGTCTGAGCTCCAACAGGGCCCGAGCGAACCAGCCGTCGGGAGAAGCGGGTTCGCCTAGCAGGGTCAGACCTCGCCTTCGGTCGGTGATGTTCGATTTGCCGATGGCAGCCCAGATCTTCCTGTCGTCAGTCATTTCATATTCTGGGGGAGCCGCTTGGCTCGAGGGCCACAGCAGGGCCAGAAGTTCCAGGGTCCGGTTCGTGGCATACAGGCTGAAGGGGGCCGAGAACTCGAGCAAAGGTCGGTCATCGGTGTTGAGAGGGCTTTGCCCAGCCAGGCTGCGGGCCTGGTGGGCGTCAAAGAGATAGTGACCCGCTAAGACCTCAGGACGCACCACTCCGATTTCGTAAAGATGGCGTTGAATGGCGGGGGACCTCTCCCAAACCTGGTAGGCCTTGTCGAAATCGAAGGTCAAGTCGCGCTCACTACCGAGCAGAACAAGATCGCCACCCGAAGACTGCCATACCTCGCCCTCGGGGAAGACATCGTAGAAAGTGGCCAGCACCATCTTGAGATCCTTCACGCTGACGTTGTAAAGGTTGAACCACTGACACATCACGCCTCCGGGTTCAAGCTGAGAGCGAGCGTGTTGATAGAAGTCTTGAGTGAAGAGATTGCCGATGCCAGCGATCCAGGGATTGCTCGGTTCTGAGATGATCAGATCGTAGCGGCGGGGAGAGCCCATAATGAAGGTGCGGCCGTCGCTGATATGGATGTGGACTCGGGGGTCTTCGAGAACCCCACCGTTGAGAGAATTCCAATACTTCCCCGCCTCGATGATGGCCGGTTCTAACTCAGCGCAATCGATCCGTTCCACCGAGGGGATAGACTTGACCGCCTCCACCGTGAATCCCGCTCCGAAGCCTATCACCGCCACCTTTTTGGGCTCTCCGTGAAGAAGAGCCGGAAGATAGCCGAGCAAGTATTGGGTCAAGCGGTCGCCCGGTCCGGTTGAGGCGTCGGCCTTGCCGTTTACCCGCACGGCCACGGTGCGAAAAAACGGCTCGGAGAAATGAACCGAGACGGTCGAGCTGATGCCGTCCCGAAAAAAGGCGGGCGGGACCCACAGGTTTCGTTCCGCCACTAAGGGGTCTTCCTGGCTATGATAAACGGCGTGAATAGAAACGCCGGCCGTCATAGCCGCCTGGTTCCAGGGTTTTATCCAAGCTATGAAGATCAGTCCTAACAAGGCGAGTAGGGTGACCGGCAAGCGAGAGCCGATGACTTTGAGGCCGAGCCAGAGGCCACAAGCCAGATAGGTCGCAGTGGCCAGCTTCAAAGACATCTGCGCGCCGAACGAAGGGATCAAGAAGAAGCCAGTGGCGAAGGAGCCGACAATGCAGCCCACGGTGTTGGCGCTATAGACTTCTCCCACACTTCGCCCAAGCCGCCCAAGAGAGCGGTTGTAAAGAGAGGTCACGAGGGGGAAGGTCAAGCCCATCACCAGAGTCGGTGGCACCAGGAGCAACGAGACCAGGAGAAAATCGAGCAACAGGACTTTGGTGAAGCTGTTATCGGCCCAGGGGAAGATTCTCAGAAAGAGTGACGGCAAAACTCCCAGAATCGGAATGAGCACCCCGCCCAACCCCCCTATTGTGAGGTAGGCATAAGCTAAATGGGAAGGCTGAGTCTCGGTTTTGCCAAAAAAATAGGGGTAGACCAGGCTGCCTAGCGCCAGCCCGCCTAAAAAGACGATCAAGATGAGCGAAAAGGCGTAGGTTGAGGAACCGATCGAGAGGGCTAAAGACCGTGTCCAGGCGATCTGGTAAGCCATCGAACTCGCTCCTGCCAGGGCGAAGGTCAGCGGGTAGATCAGCCCGGCGCTCTCGAAAGGGTTCGCTTCATCGGAGCGGGATGAACTCAAAGGCCCTCGGTCGAGTTGAAAGGCGGCCACCCCGATACTCAAGTTGAGGACGGCTCCTAATGCCATCGACCAGCTCAGACCCAGGGTGGGCAGGAGAAAGAAACCGGTCAGACCGGCGCCCAGTAAGGCTCCCAGGGTATTCAGGCCGTAAAGGCGAGAGAGCGTGACACCGAGGCCGCCCTTTTCTGAAACCAGGAGCTTGGTTAAGACAGGAAGAGTCGCCCCCATAGCCGCGGTGGGTGGTAGCAGGACCAGGCTCGCTCCGAGAAAGCAGAAAAGGCGCAGGCCTAGCTCGGTGGAACCGCCAGCCGAGGCGGCGATATACTGGGCCTCGACCAGGTCGAGGAGGGGAAGGGTGGCCAGGGCCCACAGTCCGATAAATCCTTCCAGCTTACCGTAAGTGGCGAGATAGCGTCGGTCTTCTCGGTCGCTCCAGCGGCCAGCTAGAAAACTCCCCAGAGCGAGCCCGGCCATGAAGGCGGTTAGCACGGTCGAGACTCCCCAGACGGTGTGTCCGAACGTTAAGGTTAGCCTTCGGGTCCAGAGCACCTGATAGAGCAGTCCGGTCAGTCCTGAGAACAGAAAGAAAGCACAGATGAGGGCGGTATGGCTGCGGCGGGCCATTGTTGGGGTTTCCCCCCACTGGGAGGTGAGCCCTTTGCGTCGAACTTGAGCTTTGTGGCTCGATGTTGGCTGTTGGTTTTGGTGGTGATGGTGCCCGGTTGGGGGCATCCCAACCACGACGCTTTTTGTGAGTTCCGCCCGGAGGGGGACCGTCTGGTGGTGGAGTGGACGGCTCCCGAGTCGGTTCTTCTTTCGCTTGACCTCAACGGTGACGCCCAGCTCGATGAGGAGGAGGCTCGAGAGGCCCTCGGCGCCTTGTTGGCTCAGGGGTTTTATGCCGAGGTCGACGGGGTCCGGGCCGAGCCCGAACTGGTCTCGCCTCCTACTCGGGTGCGTCTTGAGACCTACACTCTGACTTTCGCCTGGGACTTTCCCGGGGAGGTCGAGGGGTTTACCCTCGTCTATGGTCTCTTTGATACGCCCGACAGCCGGATGAAGGGATTGGTCCATTGGCCGGAGGCGCCCACTCCCTTTGTGGTGACACCTGAGAGCCCGTCTTTTCGGTTTGAGCCACCCCGCCCCGCGGCTCCAGTTAGTTCGCCTGAGCCAGGCTGGCCGGCGTTGCTCTTGACGGGTGGCTTTCTGGGTCTGTTGGCTTGGCGGGCCGAGCGGGGCGAGCTAGCCATCGGGCTCTTTTTGGCCTCCCACTGGGTTGGCTACGTCCTGGTCCTTTTTGGGGTGGCTGGTCTGTCGCCAATCGTGCCTTTGGTGGTTTTTCTGGTGGCTCTAGTTGCTGCTTGGCGGGGTTCGTTGTGGCTTTGGTGTGGCTTGCTCTTTGGTTCGGTGACTGGTTTGGCTAGTCCCTCGGCTCAAGCACTCTCTTTGGAGGCCTGGACTCTGATGGTTGGCGGGATTGTGGTAGCGTATCAGCGTCGCAGCTCGGGAATGGCATCGGCTTCTAAGATTATCTGAGAGAAATCGAGTTCCTCCTGAGCGTTTTTCAGCAGAGCCTTCTGTTCATCGCTGATCTTGTCGTGGTTGTCCGCTAACCCCACCCAGTAGCCGTCCTGATGAAGGGCATAGCCACTCCTGGCAACGACCGACTCTCTTTTCGCCGCCAAGAGGTTCCATCCGAGGAAGACGGGCTTGGCGTCGACCAGCCCATACAGGTGGAGAAGTGTGGGGGCGAGGTCGCTATGGGCGCCAAGCTGCCGCCTTCGCCCTCCAGGAAGGTCTGTTCCGTGAACGATGAAGGCCGGCACGCTATCGGTCCAAGGATAGCCCCTTTCTAGGTATTTGAGGAGTTCCCGGTTGACCAGACCGGCGTCGTGGTCCCCGACCAACACAAGAACGGTGTTTTGTCCGTAAGAAGTCGCGGTCAACTTTTGGACCAACTGCTTGAGGGTGTCGTCCCGGTGCCGACAGCATTGCAGATAATTCGCGAAAGTCTCTTCGAAGTCTTTAGTTGGGAGGCGAAGTTGCTTTTGCTCTGGCTCGAGTTCGTCGAACGGATAGTGACTACCGAGAGTGACCAAATAGGCGAAAAACGGCTCGGGGACCTCCTCTAGTTCCTGTAGCATTGTCGCGAACAAAAGTTCATCAGGCATGCCCCACCCCATTCTATCCTGGTTGTCTATTTTGGGCAGATCTTGCTTAAAGTATCGTTGTTCGAATCCGTACTGGGCGCTCATATGGCGTGCATTCCAGAACGATCCCCGGAACGGCACAGCATAGTCTGTGGCGTAACCAGCTTCTCGGAAAATTTTTGGAAGACTGAAGAAGTCATTGTCGGGGAAAGCCGAGATCAGAGGGCGTCCTGAGGGGGGGTGAAGAGAATTCAGAATGACAAACTCGGCGTCAGACGAGCGCCCGTGGTGGGATTGGTCATAGAGATCGAAGACGATAGCCTTTTCCAGTAGGCTCCGGGTGAAGGGCATGACCTCCTGGCCTCGATTTATGGAGATTGCATTCAGGACCAGACCTACTACGACCCGATCAGGGGACCGAGGGTTGACTGCAGCTACGACGTCAACGAACCGCATCCCTCCTGTGGACAAGAGGAGGTGTTCATTCCAGGACCCGGTGGAACTACAGTCCCCGTTACGCGTGACAGAACTTGCCCTCGAACCATAAACCGGACCTGCGACGGCCCGATCATTGGTTATAACGAGCGAACCGAGTGCATCGAGAACGAAGTTGTCGGCTACACCGAAACACCGGTTCCTCCGACGGTGGTTGACGGAATCGATGATATCGATGAGTTCCTCGCGGACAATCCGAACGCTCAGAACGTCTCCAGTTACGACGTCAACGAGACTGTCGATCAGGACTTCCCCGGAGCCGTTGCAGACACGCGAACTGACACCGTCTGGATCTCCGAAGACGACTCCATCATCGAGGTCAACGGACCTACCGACACCAACAATCCCAACTACGGCAACGTAGCCTACCAAATCCCCTTCCCCAGGAACGCAGACGGTTCTTTCAATACCGCCTTAGGCGTGATGGTGAACGGCACTCGCGTTACCGACCCCAACGACCCGGTCCTCACAGTGCCTGAGGGCAAAACCGTCTACATCGACCACGATAGTTCAGCCAACGGCGTTTACTATGGTGAATTCACTATCCTCGAGGGTCGGACGAACGGCATCGTCTTCTCAGACAACAACATCTGGGACCTCCAGGGCACTAACAAAGGTGCTCTCTATGAGGACGCCGATGGAGACCTGGCCTATCAGGGACGCACTATCGCTACCAACCTCTCGCGTGACATCGAGATACAGGGAGATATCCTTCAGTACTATGACGGAACCGGAACCGATGAGTCTGGAAATCCCCTCAACAACGGCAACAATCGTCTCGTGGAAGGGAATTTGTCCCCTGACCCGAGTCACATCCTCGGAATAGTCGCCCAGGATATCTGGATTGACGTGAATGACCGTTCCTCCAGATATCGAGATGATGACAGCCGCGGTGCTCTCGACGTCTACGCTGTTCTGATGGCCGGCGCGCGCGACGGACGAGGAACTGATGATACCAGTGACGACCGCGTTACCGGTGGCTTCGGTGTCCGGAACAACGACATGCAAAACAACGACGGTGTGGGGCTGTTTCGCCTCTACGGCGGTCTCATCACCGGCAACATGAGAAGGACTCAGACCGCTGACATCAATGCTGGCGATACGAACGGCTTCGAAGTTGAATTCAATTACGACTGGATCGCTTCTCAGAGTCTCAAGAACTTTCCGTCAACGCAGAACTTCAGTGTCCTGAGGTATGTCGAGATGCCGGTTCTTTAGAAAACGACCCCTAGGATAGACAAAAGCCCCGATCCTAGGACCGGGGCTTTTTGAGTTCGAGTAAAGATACTTAACGCAAAATGGCCTTCAAGCGAGTCTTGATAGCATCCAGCTCACCCTGAACGCGGTCGATGCTGAACAGCAGCTCCCGCACCAGGTGCTCATCCACCTGCGTGGGGTCATCGCGGAAAAAGTAGGATTCAGGCTTCTTGAGAGCGTCGCAGATCCGCTCCATACTCTTGCGGCTGGGACGGTGAGCCCCGTATTCCCACCGTTGCACGGTGTGTTCAGAGTTATGCCCGAGGAGCTTGGCCAACTCCATCTGAGTCAAGCCCGCCTCCAGGCGAGCCTTCTTAAGATTATCGGAAAAATCGGCCATGACAGACCCTTTCTGAGTGGGGGATCAAATCCTGCCATCGGCGAACCCGCCGGAGTGAACCTTCCCGATATCAAACTGCCAGAATCCGACGAGGCCCTCGAGGCCCTGGCCGGTCTACCGGCCGTCTTCCAAGCCTACGGCTATTCCGAGGGCTCGATCCGAAATCTCTTAGGAGTGGGCGACCCCGGCCAGCTAGAATGCGACCGGATCCCCAACTACATCTGGCGCTGCCGCCAGGACAACTCGATTCTGGCGCTCTTAACGGCCTTCTTTCTCCTCCATCAACCCGTCCGCCGCCAAGCACTTGAGGAGTACCTCGGTGAGGAGGAGACAGAGGCTCTCGAATCGGCCGGCGTGGTCACAACCGAAGACGGGGTGGCAAGCGCGACCGTCGACCTTTACCCCGTTTTCGGCCGATTCGTCTTCACCGACTCAGTCTTGGCCCAGGTTCAGCCCCCGGGTCACGTCTATGAACTCGGAGCCGACAGCTACGCTATCACTAGGGTCACTCCTCGCAAGAAGTGTCTGAAGACCCTCGACCTCTGCACTGGCTCGGGAATTCACGCTATCCTATCGGGAGCCCACTGCGACGATGTGGTGGCCGTCGATATCAACCCTCGAGCGGTCGCTTACGCCCGTCTCAACGCCCATATGAACGGGGTTAAGATGCAGGTCTTCGAAGGGGATCTGTTTGAGCCGATACCCGACGGGCCTTATGACCTGATCACGATGAATCCGCCCTTTGTCCCAAGTCCTGACCAGTCGATTCCGATCCACCGGAGCCCTGGCGAAACGGGAGAAGAAGTGTCTTCCAAGGTGGTCGCTGCCCTTCCCCGCTACCTCGCCGAGGACGGCCTCTTTTCGATGGTTCTCGACTATCCGGTCCTGAAAACCAGCACCTACCTGGAACGGCTGTCGAACTGGCTTGGTCAAAGTCACGGTTGGGGTATCGCGGTGCTCGATTTTGGAACCGTGCCTCGGGAAAAATACATTCTCAACCAGCTCGATTTCAATGCCGGCTGGGAAGGATTCGAAGAGCGTTTCGCCGCTTATCTCGATTCCTATGAACGACTCGGCATTGCCGAGGTCGGCTTCGCCAACGTCTTTATCAAAAGACTCTCCAGCAAGGCCCCAACCTGGGGACACGTTTTTAAAACCAACGTCCCCTCGGTTTTTCTGTGTGACCGAGTGGAAGAGTGGATGGAGGGCCTGGAGGAGTATGGCGAGCCTGATTGGGAACCCGATTGGGACTACTGGAAACCTCGCCGAAGCCGCCACTACAAAGCGTTGTGGAGGGACGAGAAAAAGCAACGGGGCTTTCTCGAATCGGCCGACCTCAGCTGGTGTCAACCGGTGTCGTTGGACCGGAATCAAGCTTTGTTGGTCTCCCGACTCCAGGGCAAGAAGACGGCCCAAGAACTCCTTGACGGGTGGGCGAAGACCCGTCGAAAACCCGTTGATGAGGTTCGCCAAGAGTTTACGAGCCTGCTCCGATTTTTGGGTTGTCAGTCGGTGTTAGCTCGCGACTAAGACAATGTGCGCAGTCCCACAGTGGTTCGTATCGAAGCCAACCCGGCTTTTGCTGGCCATGCTCGTGGCCCTAGCCGCGTGGTGTCTTGTCACCCCAACGCCTGAGTGCTCGTGCCCACCGGAGCCGATGGCCGAGGAATTCTGTGGCTCGCCGCCGCCGGTCGACTTGAGGCTGCCCGGCTGCTGCTGCGACCAGGAGCAGTCGTGTTCACTCGAGGGCTGCGAAGCCCAAGTCGACCCTCTGGTCATGAGCTGCGCCCCGCCACCAGACCACGTCGCTATCCTTTCTCAGACTTTTGAACCCGGCGCCCAGGGCGAGACCGTCTACCAGCGCCGGAAAACCTATCGTTCTCTGAGGCAAGAGCCTCCCACGCCACCTCCAAATCGCTAGCGCCCTCTCTCGCAGCTAAAAAAAATTCTGGAAGGTATGTCTCATGCAGCGACTGATGCTGTTCTTTCTATTGTGTATTCCTTTGCTGAGTTGGGCCGACGACGGCCCTACCAGCCGACCCGACGCCCACGCCCCCATCGGGGTGATGGGCGACCACACCCACCGCGAAGGCGAGTGGATGGTCTCCTATCGCTTTATGACCATGAGAATGGAAGGTCTGTTGAACGGAAGTTCCTCCATCTCACCTCAACAGGTGCTTCGAGGCTTTATGGTCACCCCCACCGAGATGGATATGTCGATGCATATGCTCGGCCTGATGGTGGCGCCCAATGACGACGTGACCGTGATGCTCATGCTACCGTTCGTCAACAAGTCGATGGATCACCTGACCCGGCGAGGGGGAACGTTCACGACCAGTTCAAACGGACTGGGAGACGTAGGATCAGCGCCCTGGTCAAGTTGATCGAGACCGACCATCACCGTCTCCACTTCAACGCTGGTCTCAACCTGCCGACCGGCACCATCACCGCCCGAGACACCACTCCGATGGGTCCGGGCCAACTACTGCCCTATCCGATGCAGCTTGGCTCGGGCACTCTGGACTTGCGTCCCGGCCTGACCTATGCTGGCGACTCAGAGGATTGGTCCTGGGGCGCCCAGGTGATGGGCACCGTGCGCCTGGGAACCAACAAACGTGGCTACACCCTGGGGAACGAAGGGGAGCTGTCGGTCTGGGGCGCTCACCGTTGGAACGACTCGGTCAGCACCTCGGTGAGGCTCCGAGGCTTGACCCGCGGCGATATTTCCGGACGAGATCCGGCTCTCAATCCTCGTCTGATTCCTACGGCCGACCCCACTATCCAGGCCGGTAGCCGACTCGATATCCTGCTGGGAGTGAATCTCCTGACCGCTGGCCAGCATCGTCTGGGCATCGAGGGAGGCGTCCCGTTAGCTCAGTCGTAAGACGGACCTCAGCTTGAGACGGACTACGTTTTGACTGCCGGCTGGCAGTTTACATTCTAGTCAACCAGAAGCCCCGGCAGCCCTATAGAATAAGGGCATGATTGCCCGTTTCGTAAAAGACGGCCAGGCCCACCTCAAGCTGGTGGGTCATGGCCGCCCCGTCGCCCTCGACCAGGCTGAAGGAGAGGCCGAGTTCGTCTCGTTTGACTATGTCGACCAGTCGCTTGTCGGCTACGACCAGAGCGGGGAGATCCACTATCGTTCGCCGGTGGGAGGTCGTTTGACGGACCTGTCTTACCAGTCAGGAGCGGATCGGCTTTGCTTCCGCCGAGGTGATCAGATCCGGGTGGTGGCAGCTTCCACCGGCGAGGCGGTCGCCACCATCACTCCCAGGGGTCTGGAATCTCTCTCTGACCTGGTGGCCCTGGACGACGGTCGGTTCGCCGTTAATACTCGCAATCAGGAGAACACGGGAGTGATCACCACCTTCGACCCGGACCAGCCCGACCAGGTGGCCTCAGCCACTCTGGGTTTCCTCCCCCTCGAGATGGAGGCGTCGGAGGGAGGTCTGGTGGTGGCTCAGCGAACCGGTCATCTGGCCGTGGTGCGAAACGATCAGGTCCTTTTCGAAAGCGATCGGATTATCAGTCACGGCCTTTGCCAGAGCGAAGGGAAACTTTGGTGCCTCGAGGGCCTCCCCAATCGCTATCACGGAGACCGAGCCGCCCTGGTCTCCATCGATGCTGCCTCGGGTGAAGTTCGCTCTTACCCCTTCGAAGGGCGTGGCTATCAGCTGTTCCGGCACGACTCCGGGCCGTTTCTCGTTCAGGAAAGCGGTCAGGGACGTCGACTCCGCTTCCGCTGGCTGGAGCCCGGTCAGCCGGTCGGCCCGCTTTGGGAACTCGAGGGAACGCAGTTTCAACAAGTTCATCTTGATGATGCCGGCCAAATGTATGTCGTGACCAGAGAAGACCATCACCAGAGGGTTTTCCAGGTCAGCCCCGGGGAGCCACCCCGGCTGCTAGCCGAAGAGGAAGGCGCTCAGTTCTTAACGCTAGCCGTGACCGACCGTGGCTTGATGACCTTCTCCAGTAACCGAGTGACCCATCTTGAGAGCGGTCAACAGTTCGCTGACTTGACGGCCCTCGTTGACGCCCTGGGAGTTCCTGAGGTCCGCAGTCGCCAGTTTCCCGCCCTGGCTTCGATGGCCAGCCAACGAGAAGCCCGGGTCGACGAACTTTTCGCCGAGGTTCTCCGCTGGACCGATCAGCCCAATCCCCTGGCCGGAGTCGCTCTCGAGGGCGAAGTCCTCAAAGCAGGGGGCAGCCTCAATCTGGCTCTGACCGGATCCGATGCCCAGGCGGTGACGGAAGAACTCCTTCGCCTCACCGACGAGACCCGCCGTCGCCTGGTCCTCGATTCGAGCCTGCTCCATCCGGTTTCCACCCGATGGAAAGGTCTGGACGGCTATCAGGTGGAGAGGGGTGAGAACCGTATCGTGATCCACGGACCCGATTTTGAGAAACCGATCCACTTTGGCAAGAACGCTTTTGTGACGTGCCTCGTGCCCTTTCTCTCTCAAGACGGCCAGCCTCATCTGGCGGCCGGAGCGTCTGATGGAACGCTGGTTTGGTCCCAGGCCCACCCGGTAGGAAAGACCTACCGGCTTGAGATGGGAGCAGCCGTGGCGGCGGTGGAGCCTCATCCCGAAGGCGGGCTGCTGGCTGTGGCAGCCAACGGGGCCGTGGTCCACCTGGAGGACACCGCTCTCCTGCAAGAAGCCGAGCCTCCTGATCCGGTCCAGGAGATTTTCCAGGAAGAGGACTTTCTGATCATCGGGGACACCCAGATCGAAATCCAGCATTGAAGCGTGTGCCAACCGTTGTAGAGGTCTGCCAACCAGGCAAGTAAGACTGTCATAGTTTCAGTCTAGGCTCTGAGTCTCTTGAGTTCAGTGACCCTCGTCAAAGGAGCCCGGGCCTTGACCCGGAACCCTCTCGAGTGGCGATTCTAACCGCCGAGCGACTGGCCAAGAGCTTTCCCAACAAGACCCTTTTCGAAGAGGTGACCTTCGGCGTTGAAGCCCGTGAGAAGGTTGGCGTCATCGGATTGAACGGATCGGGCAAGTCGACCCTACTGAAGATTCTGGCGGGGGTTGAGGCGGCCGATGAAGGTCAGGTGGTGACCGGCCGGGATGTCAGTCTGGCCTATCTCCCTCAGCTACCCGAGTTCCCTACCGGAATGACCGCTCTCGAGGCTGTCTTCTCGGGCAGTGAGGAGCTTCGGCTGCTGGGGGCTTACGAGCAGGCCTGCCAGAAACTTGGAAACGGCGACCAAACCCAGATGGACCGGGTGGCCAAACTCTCTGACCAGCTCGAAGCTCGCGGGGCCTGGGCCCTTGAGACTCGGGCCAAAACCGTTCTGTCGGCTCTCGGGCTCCAGCAGATCGAGCGACCGGTCGACACGATGTCAGGGGGACAACGGAAACTGGTGGCTCTGGCTCGGGCCCTGGTCTCAGAGCCTGACCTTCTTCTCCTGGATGAACCGACCAACCACCTCGATATCGCTCGCATCCAGTGGCTTGAGTCGTATCTGGCCAAGAGCACTACCACCATCCTGATGGTCACCCACGACCGATTCTTTCTCGATCGCGTCACCAACCGAATTCTTGAAGTGGAAGGTCAGTCCGTTCATAGCTTTCAGGGTAACTACGGCTTCTATCTCGAGCAAAAGGCTCTGCGCGAACAGCACCGAGCCCGAGAGGCCGAGCGGGAACAGACCCATCTCAGTCGAGAGCTGGCCTGGCTGAAACAGGGACCCAAAGCCCGCTCGACGCGTCAGAAAGCCCGCCTCAAACGAGCCCAGGAGCTGATCGACAAACCCACCGAAGCCGCCGCTCAGGAACTGAAGCTGGGCTTTGGCAGCCGCCGTCTCGGCAAGAAGCTTCTGAAGGCCCAGGGCCTTCAAGCTCGCAACCTCAAGCCTATCGACTTTCAGCTTCACCCCGGGGACCGAGTCGGCATCGTCGGACCCAATGGCTCTGGTAAAACCACCTTTCTGGAGCTTTTGACCGGTCGTCTTGAATCCGACCAGGGCACGCTCGAGTGCGGCTCGACCCTTCATCTTGGCTATTATCGCCAGGACAGCACGGACTTCGCTCCCGGGACGAAGGTGATCGAAGCGGTTCGGGAGGTGGCCGAAGTTCTTCCGATGGGAGACGGACGGTCTCTTTCGGCAGCCCGCCTTCTAGAGCAGTTTCTTTTTCCCGGAGCGATGCACTACCAGGCGGTCGACGGTCTGTCGGGAGGAGAGAGACGTCGTCTGGAGCTTTTAAGAGTCTTGATGGATCGTCCTAACTGGCTGATTCTGGACGAACCGACCAACGATCTCGATATCGAAACTCTGATTCGGCTCGAGAGCTATCTCGACGATTTCGCCGGGTGCGTCATGGTGGTCAGCCACGATCGGTATCTCCTCGACCGCATCACCACTCGCACTTTGCTTTTCGAGGAGAACGGCGTAAGAGAGTATATCGGTCTGGTCTCGGAGCTCGATTTTGAGGTGCCGACTCCTGACCCTGCTCCTGTTCGAGAGACGACTCCACGACCGACATCTCCTAGCCCCAGCCGGCGCAAATTGAGCTACAAAGAGAGTCGAGAACTCGAGACCCTGGAAGAAAGAATCGCTAGGGACGAGGCCAGGCAGGTGGAACTGCAAAGCTTGCTGAGCGAACCGAGCGCCGATTACGCTCAGGTGCAAGGTTTCTACGAAGAGCTTGAGGCGATCGCCAAGAGGCTCGAACAGGACCTCGAGCGGTGGGCGGAACTTGAGGAGATCCAGGAAGCCTAGCTCCGGGTTCGAAAGGATCATTGTGGGGAAATTCCGCTACACTCTGACCGACTCGGACGGCCATAAGAAGAGCGGCACTATCGAGGCTGAGAATATGGCGGCCGCCATCGCTTCTTTGTCGGAGAAGGGCCACCTGGTCACCGAGATGGAGCCGTTAGGGGCTGGTCCCAACTCCTCTCAACTCAAGATTGTGTTGACCACCGCCGTTCTGGTGGCCGTCGTGCTGGCCCTGATAGCTCCCTATTTTCTAGCTGCTCGACAGGTCGAGAAGAAAGCCGAAACCAACGCTCTTATCACGGCTATCGAGAAAGGCGACCTGAAGACCATCACCCAGCTAGGCGGTTCTCAGCCGGAGCTTTTAAATACGCCTGGGGTGGACGGCCGCCTCCCTCTTCAGGCTGCTATCATGACGGGCGAGGCCGTAGTGGTCGAGCAGCTCCTGGCTCTGGGAGCCAACCCCAACGGTATCGGTCCGGAGGGCACAACCCCTTTGCATTGGGCCGTTTTCGGTCACCAAATGGCACTGGTCGACCAACTTCTGCAGGCCGGGGCTCGCGCCGAGGAGGCCGACGAGAGGGGGAATACCACCCTCCATTACGCGGTCTTGGCGAACAGTAAAGACTTGGCCGTTAAAATGCTCGAAGCGGGGGCCGACCCGACTCTCTCCAATCAAGAAGGCCTCAACCCACTCCATCTCGCTAGTCAGCAGGGCGAGGTCGACGTGGTCGAGGTCCTGCTTGAAGCTGGAGCGGACCCCAACCAGCCCGATAGCCAGGGGCGCACTCCCCTCCACCACGCCGCCCTCTTCGATTCAGCCGAAGTCGCTCAACTGCTCCTCGAGCGGGAGGTGGACCAGAGTCTCACCGATCAGGACGGTCGGACCGCCGCCCAGCTGGCGGAAGCGGAACAGTTCTCCGAACTGGCCGAGTTACTGAACCGTTAAGCGCCGGACCAGCGAAAGTCGCTGACCCGACCCCTAGTATCGACGTAGTAGACCTCGATGTCGGGAGAACGGTTCGACATCCAAATTACGATCGTCCCGGTGAGGCGTTCCAGCCGCCGGGCTCTGCGGCCGACATTCTCATAGCGAAAATTTGGGCGATTGGTCATGAAGACCGCCGGGGCGGGTCGGCCTGTGCCGCCGCGTGGCCGAATCCGACCGCTCCCTGAGGCGGGATTGCGGTAATTGTATACGTTGGCAGCGGGTCCGTCCATGAGGTTGAGAGCCAGCTGGCCGTTCAAAAACCGTGGGTTGGCTCCGCCCCCGAAACGACGTCGCTGCTCGAATTGGCCCACCAGGGGAGAGAGGTCTTCAGCGGCGATGGTTCGGGCGGCTGACAAGATGGCCGTGTCCTGGGCGCGAGAACGGGCGTTTTGGACTGAAAAAGCCACGCCAGCCACGAGAATCCCGAGCACCACGATGGCTACCATCAGCTCTATGAGGGTAAAGCCACGACGCTTCATTGCGAACTTGTTCTCGCTCGCTCTCGAAGGCTCCTGGACGAATCGGCCCGAAGGTGCTTGAGTGTTCCGTAGAAAGCCAGTAGTGGGAATCGATGTGGGCAGTTTCAGTCTGCAGTGGTCAGCCATCGACACCTGGTCGAGTAAGAATTATGTCTGGCGCCAGGAGTTGATGCCCGAGCGGGCTTCCAGAGGCGGCCTTCTGAGTGAGGCCGAACTGACCCAAAGAGTGGGTGAACTTCTCAAGCAGGCTGAGAAAGAGGTTCCCGCATGGAACAAGTCGGCCGTGGTCGGTATTCAAGGCCGTGGAGTCGTGTGCGGTTACCTCGAGTTCCCCGAGCTCACGAGAAAGGAGCTGGAGGTGGCGGTGCTGTCGGGAGTGACCCGCGAGGTCCCCTTTCCGATGGACAGCGTCGATGTGGCTCATATCCCCGTCGAGCCCCTTCGGGAAGACAAGACCGCCGTTTTCTATACCGCTTGGAGAAAAGAAGACGCAGCCACCTTGCGGCGCGTGCTCGACCAGGCTGACATCTCAATTCGACGTTTCGAGTCAACCGGGGTGGCTCTCACCCGAGAGCTCTTCCGAAATCGGGAGCTGACTTCAGACCAGTTCTATCTGATCGTCAACGTCGGCCATCAGTTCACTCAGTTTATTGGCGTAAAGGGTGGGTATCCTTATTACCTTCGAGACGTTCCCCTGGGCGGCCAGAATATCACTTATGCCATCCAGGTAGGCTCCCAGACTTCCTGGGGCGACGCCGAGGAACTGAAACGGCGTTATCCGCTCCAGGAACTTTCTTTCGCAGCCGGCCCCGTCCTGAAAGAATGGGCTCACGAGATGAAACGGTCTCTAGCGTATTTCCGCCGTCACTTCCGGGTGGATGAGGTGGCCGCTATTTATTTCTCCGGGGGAACCGCCTTGCTCCAAGACTTACCCGCCTATCTTTCAGAAGAACTCGAGCTCCCGGTCTTGCTTGATGATTGGGACCAGCTTCTTTCCAAAAAGGGTGGGCCGGCCTGTCTTCACAAAGTTTCGTTAGGATTGGCTTTGGGACAGATATGAATCACTGGGTCGACTTGGTAGATGGGCTTCCGGAAGAGGCCGTGGAGGAGGCCAAAGGACGAGAGGGCTTGGGCGAAACCTCAGCCGAGGACTACCTTTCCCAACTCTCCCTGGCCGATAAAGACGATGTTCGAATCGCCAAATGTCGCTTTTTTCGCCTCCCCTGCATCGAGCTCAAAGGCTACCATGCGTCTCCTGAGGCGACCGGGCTGATCGCCGAAGAGCAAGCCCGAAAACTCCGGATTTTCCCTCTCTTCCGGATGGACGAGATCATCTACGTGGCCATGTCAGACCCCCAGGACCTCCGTTGTGAAGACTTCGTTCGCAAACTGACGGGGCTCCGGGTCAAGCCGGTGCTGGCTGACGAGGAGGATATTCGTCAGGCCATCACTCGGGATTATTTGAAAGCCCAAAGAGGGACCGGTTTCGTGCCCCAAACTCGCCTGGACTCGGTGGAGGATGAGGATGGCGAAACCGAGCATATGGTCGAAGGCCACTCTCCTGCCGTCAAAGAAACCGTAAAGGTGATTTCTCAAGCCATTCGCCTGGGAGCGAGCGATATTCACCTCGAACCGGACGAAGAGCAAGTTTTTCTGCGTTACCGAATCGACGGGGCTCTGCACGACTACTCCCCACCCGACCAGGAGATCTATCCGGCCGTGGTTTCACGAATCAAGATTCTTTCGGGGCTCGATATCGCCGAAAAGCGGCTCCCTCAGGATGGGCGAGCCAGTATCCAGGTTGACGGCAAGGATTACGACCTGCGGATTTCGATTCTCCCTAATATCTACGGCGAAGGTATCTGTTTGAGGATCCTCAATCCCGAGGCCACTAAAATGGAGCTCTCGGCTATGGGGTTTGAAGAGGATACTCTGGAACGCTACGACCGGGTTATTTCGCGACCTCACGGGATCGTGTTGGTGACCGGGCCGACTGGCTCGGGCAAGTCGACCACACTCTACGCCACCTTGCGCCGAATCATCCGTCGTGAAATCAAGACCATCACTCTCGAAGACCCTGTGGAATACAAACTGCAGGGAATTGTCCAGGTGCCTATCCGACCCGAGATCGGTTACACCTTCGCTACCGGTTTGAGGGCGATTTTGCGCCACGACCCAGACATTGTTATGGTGGGTGAGATTCGAGATCTCTCTTCTGCTGAGATTGCCTTCAAAGCCGCTCTCACCGGTCACCTTCTCTTCTCGACCCTTCACACGAACAGTGCTGCGCTGGCTGTGACCCGTCTGCTCGATATGGGGGTTCAGGCTTTTCAGGTGATGGCCGCTCTCAACGGAGTCCTGGCTCAGCGGCTGATCCGACGCCTTTGTAAAAACTGCAAAGTTCCTCACGAGCTCAGCGGTGCCGAGCTGAAGCTCTTAGAGATGGAGGAGCAAACTTACGAGATTTTTCGGGCCGTCGGTTGTTCGGAATGCCAGAATATCGGCTACAAAGGTCGAACCGCTATCCATGAGTTTCTTGAAATCACTCCCGAGATGCGCCGCCTTAAGGAGGAGCAGATGACCGCTCCTTATCTTGAAAGTTTGGGTCAAGACCAGGGGTTCCGGACTCTGCGCCAGGCCGCTCTTCTCAAGCTTCGAGCCGGCGTGACTTCGGTCTCTGAAGTCCTCTCTGTCACCGGCTCCGACTGAACTTGCCTACTCGCCCAGTCCGGCTCGGTTCAAGTCAACTTGCGGCATGGCGGCGCCTAGACTTGCACCCCCCCCGCCAGGGATGGGCCGGTTCAAGTTAACTTGCGGCATGGCGGCGCCTAGACTTGCACCCCCCCGCCAGGGAAGGCCCGGTTCAAGTCGGAGGCAGCCTGCCGGTGACCGCAATGGCTGTGGCTGGAGGTGCCATCGGCCTGGGTCTCGGAATTCTGGCCGACAAGAACCTGGCTAAGGCTTGACAGGGCCCTCACCGGACGGCCTCCGCGGAACAGGCTAGGTTAACGACCGAGCTGAAAAGGCACTTTCAGAGAGTCAGGATAGAGATGGCGGGTCCGACTACGGTAACTATACGACGATCTGAAAAGCCGCTCGGCCTTGGCCCGGTTACCGGTGAACGGCTTCTTGGCCCTCAAAAAGCCGCTCACTAGCAGGACGGACTGAGGCCGTGAGAAGTAGGTCCGATACTCATTCTCGACTACGGGGTGCATCAGGTCAAAGTTCTCGAACACGACCGACTTGAAGCGAGTGAAATCTCCTTGGTCGGCGCTGGAAGCTTTGAGGGTGGCCAAAGCCACCTCGGCCTGGA
>CAYRFU010000045.1:24977-28343 GCA_964423525.1 uncultured Burkholderiales bacterium
CGTAATGGCCGCCTGGCGCGCCTGTTCCAACTTACGCCGAGCCTCTTCTCGTTGAGGTCGATAGAGATAGTCATCGGTGCCAT
Source organism: uncultured Burkholderiales bacterium (assembly GCA_964423525.1). Classification (GTDB taxonomy): domain Bacteria; phylum Vulcanimicrobiota; class Xenobia; order Xenobiales; family JADMJV01; genus CAYRFU01. Next base: position 25,061 of record CAYRFU010000045.1, read on the forward strand.
CCCAGCCCAGGAGATGCAGACCTTCGCTGTAGACCAGCCGGGACTTTAGGGCGTCAGAGCTGTCCACGGAAGTGGCCACGACGCGCTCGCGAATCCTTTCCATTTCTTGCTCGCCCTCCTGCTTGACGCGTTGGCGTTGAATGGGCAAGTCTCGCTCGAGCACAAGAATATCACTCTTGGGCTCCTTCAGGGCCTGACGATACCAGTGGTCACTCAAGTCTTGACCCCAGTGAAACAGATAAAACACCAGGGGCACCAGCAAGAGAAACGAGAACTGTTTGAGCCAATCAACCTTCTTCACCGCTCTTTAGGTTTCCCCGCCGGCTAACAGTTCCCCTCTGCACCAGGGCCAGCTCGGCACCCGCGGAGCCTTCCCGACCAAAACCTCGGCTAAGGCCTCGTCGATGGGAAGGCCGTGGTGCTGGGCCAACCATAGCCACTCCCCGCCAGCGTTGATTTCCAGGAAGAGCAGCTCCTCGTCAGGAGTCAGAACAAAGTCTGCGGCGGCGTAGTTCAAGCCGAACTCTTCCGTCAGCCTCAGCAGGGCCCGCTCGGTCTGGGAAGGCAACTGAAAGGGCACCCACTCCAACAGCGTTCCCATCCCGTCACGCCGCCAATCGACTTCGGTTCGTTTGGCTTTCTGGGAGTCGATAGCGGCCGAAAAGACCCGCTGGCCCACCACCGTCGAGCGGATATCGAATCTCTTGGGAATCAGCTCCTGAAAAATCATGGGAGCGTAGCGGAGACTTTCTATCTCAGCAAAGTTCTCTTCGGTCACCTCGGTAGTGAAAACGACCTGCTCCTGACCGTCACGGTAGAGGGCGAAAGAGGATTGCATCTTGGTGATCATCCGCCCGTTCAAGGAGCGATAGAACTGCTTGACCGTCTCCGGATCGTTACTAAAAATTGTCCGGGGAATCGCCATCCCGAACTGAGCCGCCTTCTTAAGCTGGAGCTCTTTATGATCGGTTTTCCGAACACAGATGAGGGGATCGAGCTGAAAGCAGTCGAGGCTAGCTATGGCTCCGTAAAGGGTTCGCCGCGCTTCATGGACACAGGCGTCTCGGGCCTCGCCCAATTCCAACGGGAGCCGACCGCCAGCAAAATAGCGCCGATACCAGAGAGCCGAAACGTGGTCCAGGTAGAAAGTTTCTCCCTGAGTCGTCAATCGGCCCGGGCCCTGGGGATTTGTGGTCAAACGGACTTCGAGGGGATACAAGTCGGTATCGAGCCGCACCACCTCTGCTCCGCGTTTCTTTAACTCTTCGGTGACCCGCCGAACACAGTCGTTATCGTCACTTCGGGTGACGATCAAAACACTCATAAAGCTAACTCTTGGGCAATGGCCTGGCTGATCGGAAGGCCCAGGTCTCTTTCTAACATTCCCCACTCTCCAGCTTGATTGATCTCCAAGAAGTAGGGCTCTCCTTCTCCTGTGTCAATGAAGTCGAGCACTCCGAACCGGAGCTCCAACCGTCGCATCAACTCGAGCACCTTGGCTTGGACCTCCTGTTCGAGGTCGACCTCGAACCATTGCAGGCCGTCATCGGGCGTCGCCTGCCGCCAATCCACAGCCAGAGGCCCGCTGCCGGGAATCTCAAGACCTCCGGCCAGGAAACGCTCGCCGACCACCACCACGCGGAACTCCTGTTTCTTGGCCAAGAAAGGCTGGAAGATCTGGGGCATAATCCGAAGACTCTGCATGGTTTCGAGATGCTCGGCCTCGACTAAGCAGGTATAGGCGAAGCGAGCATCAGCCTGCATAGACTGCACCGTGGGTTCCAATAGCTTGGTGATAATCCGCCCATGGAACGCGAAGAAGTCCTTCACTTCTTCAGGCCGATTGGTGACCAGGGTAGGGGGCACCCTGAGTCCTACCTGGCCAGCCAGATCAAGCTGCAACAGCTTCGACTCGGCCCGTCGGCCGGCCTCGATGGGATTGAGCCAACGAGCCTCTTCCAGCCGACTGAGAGTCTCAAAGTAGAAGGTGCGAGCCGTCCTCGCGCATTGAGCCTCCACCTCGGCGGGGAGCCCGGGCGGCAAAGTCCCCGGCCAGAGACGACGGCACCAAATGGCCGACACCTGACTCAAATCAACAGACTGGGGTCCGACCCTCATCTCGAACTGGGGGTGACCGTTCCCGAATCCAGCCAGCAGCTGATGCTCCAGGGGAAACAGGTCGGTATTAACCCGCAGAAAGGGCTGCCCCATTTCGGCCAGGGCTTGGCCGACCCGGTCGATGGTGAAGTAATCTTGGCTGTGCGTGAGAAGGAGGATCAAACGAAGACTTGACCGCCGCCGTCTTCACCATCGGAAGGGAACTTCAGGGTGGTCGCGATTCCGCCCGGTCCTCCCGGGATCTGACCACCGCCGTCCTCGTGGTCTGAAGGGGCTTTCAGGGTGACCGCAATAGGGGGCGTGCCGCCTCCGTCTTCGTGGTCCGAGGGGGCTTTCTGGGTCACGATGGGGCCGCCGATGGGTGGTCGACCTCCCCCGTCTTCGTGGTCTGAGGGAGCTTTCTGGGTCACGATAGGGCCTATGGGACCACCAATAGGTGGTCGACCTCCCCCGTCTTCGTGGTCTGAAGGGGCTTTCTGGGTCACGATCGGTCCGGGCCCGCCCGGTTGACCGCCGCCACCGTCTTCAGCATCGCTGGGGAACTTGAGCGTGGTGGCTCCACCCCCTGGGTACTGGCCCTCGAGAAATTGCCACCAGAACGGTTGTCCTCCACCGTCTCCGCCCGCTCCTCCTCCCACCGAGCCGTTCCACTGTCCAAACAGCGAATCGAGCGCCTTCAGGAGTTGAAGCATCAAGTTGAGGGTGGTGGCTCGATTGGGCCCACCGCTTCCTTGGGTCGGCGCTGTTCCTCCGAAAAACGGGGGTCGGACCGTGGAGTTTGGTTGCTGGGGCTGGATTGGATACATTGTTCAACTCCTCGGCCCTAAACTACCAAATCAAGATGAACAGCGTGTTACGGTTTTCCTACAATCTTTAACATCGTCCTCGCGTTGAAAGAAACTCTCAACTCTAGCTATCAGACTGGGTCTGCTGCAAGAAAATCATACGGTCGCCGGGTTCGATCGTCGAGTCATCGACTGGATTGAGTCGGATCTTCCCGTCACTCTTGATGACCCCGATAGTGAGAACGCGGCCTTGACGAAGCTTGGAGCGCACCTCCAGAAACGAAGCCGGCAACGAGATCGACTCAGGGGGATGACCGATCTCGATCTGCTGCCCCCACCAGGAGAGAAGCTCGCGAACCACCTCTGACATACCCGGACGG
>CAYRFU010000046.1:0-27910 GCA_964423525.1 uncultured Burkholderiales bacterium
GAGGGTCTGGCTCCTGGCCGGATGATTTTACCGACGAACAAAAGAAGCACCCATTTGACCATCAGTGGGTTGACTTTTTTTCAATCTTTTGTCATACTGACCGTGGGTTAAGCCCGCCGAAAACACGAAAGTGAGCATAGTGCTAGTGAGTGATCAGAGCCCCTTCTCCGATTTTCGACGTGAAGAATTGGAGGTCGCGCTCGCTCCAGGCCAACTGGAACTCCTAGAAGCCTTCGCCCTCAGCCAAGCCGCCGTCGAGGCCACTGCCCGAATGAGCCGGCTTCACGCCAGACGAGACTGAGGCTCGCCAAGATACCCGATTGGTTGAATGTTCATCTCGGCTTAACCTCCTGTCGGCCCGCAAGATTTAGGCAGAGGTTGGTTCGCCACAGCTCCTCAATAACGATTTTGCGAGGACGCTATGATTTTGAATGCCGTAGGCGCCGGAAGGGTGTTCGCATCCGCCGCCGCTCCCCAAGAAGCCAGCCAGTCACCACAAGCCGAAGCCCCGGCTGATCACTATCAGCCAGATGACCAGGTGGTCAAAATCCCTCGTCGCTATGTCACCCACGGAGGGGTGGGAGCGGCCGTAGGAGCTGGCGGAGCTGTGTTGATGGGTTATGGATTCGGAGGAGCGGTTCTGGGAGCTACCGTTGGTGGTGCCGTTGGGGCGGTCCTGGCCGACACCGGGAAGACGCTGATGGGCCTCCTCGGAAAGGCCGGGTCCTACCTGGGAGGGCGCTATCAAGAGTGGCGTTTCGAGCGGCAAGTGGCACACCAGGCCGAGGAGAAGTTCCAGGCTGCTGTGTCAGAGGCTGCTGACCAGAGGCTTGAAGAACTGTGGTCCAAAAAGGGAAAAGAGGCCATTGAGGCCCGAGTCGAGCAGCGTGTCGAGTCGATCGTGGCCGAACGGGTTCAAAATCTCCGGGACAGCGTCTCGGTTTGCGAAGACGTCGGCACCCACCGCCGTCTGGCTGACCAGAACAGCACCTTTAGCGGAGGCTTCTACCATCTTCGAGACGGTCTGGAGGTTTTCCAGTCGACCGAGGGCCTCCACTCCGCTGATCGAATGTTCGCTGAGCAGTGCCTAGAGCTGAGTAAGGGTCGTGAGGACAAGACGGGTTACTACTTCCTGGACCAGGCTCTCACGGTCGTGCGGAATACCGATCCTTTGGAACCGGCTTCTCTCCAACCAGCTCTCTATCTTCGGGCTATCAACGGAAGTGGAACTTACCAGACTGATGCGTTGCTCTACCAGGCCGGTCTGAAAACTCTGCGTCAACACGGGGACCTGAGCGAGAGCCAGAATGTTCTCTGCGATCAGGCCCTGGCCAATAGTCGTAATCTTAGCGGCAAAGCCGCGGCCACCTATCTTGAAGGTGTGATGAGGACCTTGCGCGGTTGAGGACCCCTCTGGTCGTAGGCCATCGCGGCTGCGACAGCGCCCCCGAGAACACGCTCCCTTCCTTTCGGCGGAGCCTGGACTTGGGGGCGCAAATGATCGAACTCGACGTCCGTCTTTCGGCTGACCGAGTGCCCGTTGTCTTCCACGACGCTACTCTTGAGCGTCTGGCCGGGCGGTCCAGGGCGATACAGGATTGTACGGCCGCCGAGTTGACCTGTGTCGACCTTGGGGAGGGAGCGACTATTCCAACCCTGGGCGAGTCGCTAGAGTTCCTGGGGCCGCTGGTCCCGGTCAACGTGGAGATGAAATGTGATATCGCCACCTCCAAGCCGCTGGCCAGGGCCGTTGAGGAAGTGGTGATCGAACTAGGCTTGCAACGGCGGGTGGTGGTTTCATCCTTCTTCCATCCGGCTCTTGAAGGCACCCCGCAGCTGGTCACCGCGCCTTTGTTTGAGCGCAGCGCCAGTGAGGAGGAGTTGCGAGCGATTCTTAGTCGAGGGGAACTCAAGACGGAGCTTCCTTTCTCGAACCGGGTGGCCGTTTTTGACCACAGATTGGTGGACCGAGAGCTGGTTCAGAGGTTTGAGTCCGAAAAGGGAGCGGTTTTCGTCTACACCGTGGATGAGCCCGAGGAGATGACCCGTCTGGCCAACCTCGGGGTCGCCGCCATCATCACCAACCGGCCGGCCGTGGCCGTCAAGACCCTAGCGTCAGTCTCATCGTGATGGAGTGGTCTTGACCGGCCGTTTGGCCTTTAACGGAGAGGGCAGCCTGGCCGTCGGGGTTCCACAGGAGGCTTCCTTCTCGGTTGATCGGGGAGGAGTCAAGATGGCCCTGGGTCGAGAATCCAACCTTCGGTTGGCGAGGGTCGAAGATGCGTGTATGGACCTCATACTCCTGATCCCCGAGGCTGCCGGTTGTGGTCCATTGCGGGTCCCAGGGATCGTTGTTGGAGCGCCACTGGAGCTTCACCGGGATAGAATCGACGGCCCCCTCAATGCTCATACCGCCGTCAGCTAGCTGAAACAAGAGTTCCCCTCGGTCTCCTTCGCTCCATCGGAAGCCTCCCTTCACCAGGCTCGCCGAACTTTCAAAGATTGCTTCGTCGAGAGTGCCGCCGCCTTCGATGAAAAGGTCTTCGGTGGTATTCAGGCGATAGTCAAACTGGCCTGAGTGTTCTTGGCGGATGGATTGGGTGAAGAGGGTCCCCTGGAGCGGATGGCCTCCGACTAGAGCGGCTGCCACCAGGCTGCCGATAGCGAACTGGAGTTCAGGCTGGAGAATAGGAAGCTCTAGCAGGCGAGCCGGGTCTTGGAGTTCGACCGAATCCTCGAGAGGTTGGGCGGTCTCTTTCACAGCAGGTCGATGGGGAGCGGCCCGATGGAGGCTCTGAGTCGCAATTCTCATAGGTAAAGACTAAGGGAGACGGATGACAGCTTTGTTGCTAAAGCTTGAACGCCTAACCGAAAGGCAGCACACAATGAATCTCGGCCAGCGGCGGTCGCACCGGGTTCCAGTTCGTGGTGTCGGCGCTAAAGTAGATGTGTCCACCGTCTGTTCCGGCATAGAAGATTCCATCGGAAGAGGCCAGAACGCTGATATTGGAGTTGGCCGAAGCCGGCAAAGTGGCCGCAGCGACCTCCCAATTGAGGCCGCCGTTGCGAGAGCGAAAGATGGTCCCGCCGCCCTGAGGCCTATTCGAGCCTAGAAGAATGTGGTCGGCATTGCCTGGATCCACGGCCAGGCACTGGCTATCCACCCAAGGCAGACCCGAGTTGTGCAGAGTCCAGCTTTGGCCCAGGTCATCGGAGCGGTAAAAACCCAGATTGGTGGCGACGTAGAGGCGGCCCGGGTTGGCCGTGGGACAGACCACTTGTCGGATCTGGCGAGGCAAGCCGTTACGTCGGTCAACCCAGTTGTGACCCCCGTCGAGGCTGGCCACCAACCCCCCCGAGGCGACGCTAGCGAAGATCACGTTGCTGTCGGCCGGGTGAAGAAAAAGCGAGGATACCAGGGGAGTGTAAGGGGGCTCGGGGTGGCTCCACTGGTCGGAGGTGGGGGCCTGATTGAAGCCCGTCAGGCGCCCCCATTTCATTCCCCCGTCCTGACTGTGATAGACGTTGGCGGGGCTAGTTCCGGCAAAAATCTTGTGAGGCTGGTTGCGGTCGACCACCAACGAATGGATAGCCGGGCTTTGAAACCCCTCAAACAGGGGCCGCCAACGCTCCCCGTCCTGGGTATAGTGGACCATGCTGTCGACGGTGCCGGCGTAAAGGCCCTCGACCCCCTGACAGAGACTGGCTACCGGGTGCCCCGTCAAGCCGTGCATCTCGAGGTGCCAGGGGTCCCCCTCGCCCTTCCATCGAAAGACCATGACCCCGTTGGAGGTCCCTACGGCTACGCGCTTGCTCTCATCAGACATCCCGGCTAAGTTTGATGAGCCCCAGAGGGGTCCTTCTCAGCGGAGGAGTTTCTCCCACCCCCCCGGAAACTTCGGCCCCTGATGACGCAGGTGGAGCTACGCAAGCTGGTCAAGCGGTTCGGTGCCACTGTGGCCGTGGCCGGAATCGACTTGGCCGTTAAAGCCGGTGAGCTTTTCACCCTACTGGGTGCGAGTGGCTCTGGAAAGACGACCACCCTTCGCTGCCTGGCTGGCCTGGAGACGCCGACCTCCGGGGAGATTCAAATGGTTGCAAAGTCGATGATTGGCGTGCCCTCCTGGGCTCGCGACTGCGCCATGGTGTTTCAGAATTACGCTCTCTTTCCTCATTTGAGTGTGGCCGAGAATGTGGCCTACGGCCTCAGGGCTCGCCGCTATCGGGAGAAGGCGGGGTTCGGCGCTTGGGCTCAGGCCGTGTTCGCTAAACTCGACCCCGATAGTCGGGTCCAGGTGGACGAGGCTCTCGAGTTGGTTGAGCTGAAAGGCTTTGGTGGGCGACGACCGGCCGAGCTTTCGGGTGGTCAACAACAGAGGGTGGCGCTAGCCAGGGCTTTGGTCACTCGACCGCGGCTTCTTCTTTTCGACGAGCCGTTAGGGGCCCTCGATGCTCAACTCCGCGTTAAGATGAGAGAGTTGATCCGGCGCACCCAGGAGCAGCTGGGTATCACCACGCTCTATGTCACCCACGACCAAGAAGAAGCGCTCGCGATTTCCGATCGGATGGCTATCTTGAACCAGGGCCAAGTGGCCCAGGTGGGTACGCCTCAGCAGCTTTATCGCAAGCCTCGCACCCGCTCGGTGGCCGAGTTCCTGGGGGTCCAAAATGTTTATCCTGTGGCTTCTCGTCAGGATAGTCGCGTTGAGTTGCGGTCAGGAGTGATCCTGAACAGTTCCGACCCCAACTCGAGCGGGGCCTACGCGGCCGTGCGGGCCGAATCGATTCGTCTGGGAAGCGAGGGAGATAACGTGTTCAAAGGACGCGTGCGCAGAAAGATGTTCTTGGGAAGCAGTCTCCGCTATGTGGTCGACCTCTCCGAGTTGGAGTTGATAGCGACCCTACCGGGGGCCCTCTTGGAGACTGGTGATGAGGTCGAACTGACCTTCTCGGCTGACGATGTTCTGCTTCTAGAGTGATTGGATCAGGCGCAGCATCGGGGTCATAGTGGCGATAATGGTGACACCTACCATCAGACCCATAGCCAGCATCGTTAGAGGCTCCAGGGCGGCCAGCAGGATGTTGGCCCGGTAGCTCAGGTCCTCGTCGTAAAGGTCAGCGGCTTTAGCGAGCATTCTCGGCAACTCCCCGGACTCGCTACCAACCTTGACAGCGTGAATGAAAAGCATGGGAAAGAAGCGAGTTTCGAGCAGGGCCTCTGAGGGAGGCAGTCCGGCCAACAATCCTTCCACCGCCTGGTGGGCTTTCTCCTCACAAACCGGATTGGCGGAGGCCTGGCCGGCCAGAGCGAAGGCCTGTTGCATGGGGATGCCCACCGCCGTCATGACTTCCAGCGCCCGCGCGAAACGGGCGGTGGCTAACGAACGTAAAGCCGGACCTAGTCCCCATACGCTCATCGCCCTCCTGGTCCAATCTAGACGAAGGGCGGGCTTTTGCCAGGAGTGTCGAACGGCGTGGGCCAGCAAGAACGTTCCAGAGCCGAGGACCAGGTAGAAGTCAACACTTGCCATGACTTGAGACAGACTCATCATAGCCCTCGTGATGAGAGGCAGTTCCACCTCGGCCCGGGCCAGCAGACCGAACAGCTCTCGGAAAAGCCAGGGGGGCACCAGCACCACGAAGACTAGACTCACTAAGAGGATCCACATCGGATAAACCAGGGCGCTTCTGGCTCGGATGCTGGTTCGGTAGGCCTTCTCTTCGTGATCGGCCAGGCGGGCCAGCACCATCGGTAGTCCTCCTGAGATCTCAGCGACTCGGACCATATTGGTATGCAGGTCAGGGAACAGGTCGGGAAAGCGAGATACTGCTTGGCTAAAGGAGAGGCCTGATTTGATCGAGCGATTCATCGACTCAGCCGCTTGTTGGAGTGGGCGGCTTTCCAACTGCTGGCTGAGTAAAGCCAGGCCCTGTTGCAAGGAAAGGCCGGCATCAAACATCACGGAGAGGCTGCGGAAGAAAACGGCCAGATCGTGATGGTTTACCATCCGCCCATTCTACTCTGCCCGAGAACAGTCTTCAAGACTCTCAGAGGGGAGGAGAAATGGCCCTGTCGGATTGAATCTTTTGTTCGCCATGAGCCTTGACCTGAACACCTATCTGGCCCAAGCTCAAGCGGCCGGAGAGGTGGTCACCCGAGATTCGGCCTTTACCCTCTCGGCTGATGAGGCTCGTCGCAAGCTTCGCGACTTCCAGCTGCTCAAGCCCGAACTGTATGTGGTTCACCTGGTGGCGGCGGCGGTGGCTCTGGGGGCTGAGCGGTTCCGTGTTGAGACGGCATCCGACCACACCGAGTTCACCTTCGACGGGCGGATTCCCGAAGCTCACGAGCTGGAAGCGCTCTTCAGTTCTCTGACCACATCGGGAGGCGAACTTTGGCAGAGAGAGTTAGCCATAGGCCTCAACGGAGCTCGGGCTTTTCAGCCGGAATACGTAGAGGTGGCCACCTACCATCAAGGAGGTCATCTCTTGCGTCTTTTGGAGGAAGAGACAGAGAGCGGGCCCCTTGCTGAGCCGTGGCGTCCCTTCGCACGGGGCACTCGAATTGTGGTTCAGCTCGGCTTTCAGTTCAACCGAGTGTTCAATCTGCTGGGCTACACGCCGCCTGAGCTTGAGGTGCTGCTCGGGATGTGTCGTTATGCACCGCTAGAACTCTCAGTCAACGGTCGCAACGTGAGTCAGCTGGTTTCTTTGGTGCGAGGATCGTCCTCTCGAAGTCTGGCCCTCTTTCATCTCCGGCCGAGTCAGCCCCGGGCTGGGACCCGCTTGCGCCTGGCTAAGCCCTATCTCCCCGACCATAGCGACTGCTTGGTTTATGAAGAGCAAAAGGAGGTCTCCTTTTCGGCCGCTCTGGCCTGCGACTCCAAGCCCGTCAAGCGACCTTTGATTCTGGTCCTGAACGGAGTCAGTTTCTCCCGACCGGCCGAAGCTTTGGGTTTTACCACCATTTATGGAGTGGTGGCCGCGCCTTTCCTTAAGAAGAATCTGTCCCATACAGACCTGGTCGAAGATGCGTCCTATGAAGCGCTGATGCAAGCCCTTCAAGAAGCTTCCAGACAGATGCTTCGGCTTCGCTTCGGGCGTGAGGCGAGTCTTCTCAGCTACCGCAACTTTCGCGCTTTCGAGGAGCATGGCAGCGCTTTCTTTGAGTTGCCGGAGGTTCAGGAAGGCAGGGAGCGACATCGTCTTTTCTTTCACGGGGCGCGGAGCGAGGTTTTTCAATCAGGCCTGGAGCGGGCCCACCACGATCAGGATGTGTTAGAGGAGCTTTTCGATTCTCAATACCGGTTGATGACAGCGGCCTGGAAAGATAGCGATGAACCGGGTAACCCCTACCTGGAGCGCTTGCAGCAGGTGGCTGCGGTCGGTCCGGCCGGAACTCCCGAAGAGGCGGAAGTGATTCGCCTGGCCTGTGCCTTTCATCAACGACCAAGTCCCTTCCAGAAGGCCTCTTGTCTAGACCCCTGGAGCCCGCTAAGAGACAGTCTCATACTCAGGCTCGAGAAGCAGTATGAGAAGGCCCAAGAGTTCTTAACCAAAAGCTCCGTTCCAGGCTGGACTGCCTATTTGTTGGCTGAGCTGATGGTCACCGTCAACCATCGCGGCGCCCTTACGAAGTTTGAACAAGCCTATGAGGAACAACCAGATTGGCCCTTTATTAGCGATGCGATAGCTTCGCTTTATGAACGAGAGCGTCGCCCTCGCGAGGCTTTCAGCTGGCGTCTTCGAGCCCTCAAAAGCCGCTCTCAAGACTGTCGCGCTCTCTGGCTTCAGTCAGTAGCCCGTTTGGCTGCGGCTGGTGGGAGTATGTCGGACTGGGCCCACTACAGCGTCCGGGCGGGATGGAGCCGCTGGCACGATCTGACCGAGACCACAGTCGAAGATATCAGGAAGGTGTTCGAGTCTGAGCCCGCCAACCGCCTCTCTCGAATCTCCAGGACCCTTTTGGAGAGGATTGAGACCTACCCCAGAAACTCCGCTCACTCTCGCTTTTTCTTTCACTTCGGGTTGGCCGCACTCCGGCGCGCTGGGGCTCATAGTCAGGCCGAATATTTTCTGGGACGTCGCCTCCTTCGCTGTTGCGTCGACCTGAGTGGCGACCGGGCCGAGTTAACTCAACCGGATCCGTTCTGGCTCTAGCGGCGACGAAAAAGGGCCGTCAAGCGAGAGAAGGCCCCGGCCCTCTTTTTGAATCGGTCAGCCAGAGTCGTGGGCCTGGCTTCCAGGTCGAGCTCCCACTCCAACTCCCAAAGGCGAAGAGCCCGGTCCCGTCCTGAGGTCAGAAAGAACCGGCCCTGGCTGTCGGCTCGAAAGCCGGTCAGGCTGTCGTGATGGGCCTTGAGAGTCTCCAAAGTGTCGCCGTTGTCAAGATCCCAGATCCGTAGCTCGCCTCCGCAATCGGCCGACACGGCGAACCTTTGCTGGTTGAAAATGGCCAATCCCACTATCGGCTGGGTATGACCGAAAAGGGTCTGGCAGCAGCGGCCGTCAGCCACCCGCCAGACCCGGATGACGTTGTCGAGGCTGGCGGTGGCCACGAAGTCCCCTTCTCGGGTAATGGCGGCCGCTCGGCACTGGAGGGCTTCGCGATCATCGCGGCCATCGGTCGAAAGGTGAGTGGGACGAAGCACGGCGTTTCCGGTTTCGGTGTTCCAGACGAACAGGTTGGGGCCGGTCAGGGCCAGACGGCCGTCGGCGGTGACAGCCATCAGCCGGTCTGAACCCGGGACGGGAGCGATCGACTTGGTGATAGAGACCTCTTCCAGGCTCCAGCGGTAGAGTTTGCCGTCTTCTCGAATCCCGACGGCTACGGTTTCGTCTTCAGAAATAGCCAGCTCGGTAACGCCATCGGTCGGTAAAGCGCTGGCCAGCTCTTCCTCCAGGTTCCAACTTAACAAGGCCGGCTCGCCAGTGGCCGAGAGGAGACAGTCTCCCGAGCGAGAGAGCGCAATGGCCAAGAGCTCGTCCTGGTGACCGCGAACGGTGCGAGTCAGGTTTCCGGTGGTGAAGTCGTAAAGCTTGACTCGCTCCCCTTCAGCGACCCCGACCAACAAAGGTTGGGGAGCAAGGCAGAGGTGCTTAGAGGTAAAGACCCCGGCTCCTGGGAGGGCTCGCCGCTCCCACATGGCCGTTAAGCCTTTGCGGCCGACCTGGCGGGTGAGCACGGCCTGAAGGTCGAGGACTTCAGGGTCCCGGCCATAGCCAGCCACTCTTCGAGCCAGATGGAGCCGATGGAGAGCGGCGCTGTAGTCTTCGGCCTCTAGCCGGTTGCGAGCCTGAGCGATCTCGGCCTGAAACCGCTCCCGGCTCATTTCCGCCTCGGCGTGGCTCTTACTGCGACTCAGCATCAAGGTTCGCTCGTAAACACGATGTTTCTCGTCGAACTCCCAGATGTGAAGAAGAGAGTCTAGAGTGCTGGCCGCCAGGTAACGCCCGTCGAGGGTGCTCGAGAGTTGAACGGGGCTTTCCTGAAGACCTTTCAAGCTGCGTAACACCCGGCCGCTAGCCAGGTCGATGATGCCGAGGCGACCGTCGTCAAAGCAGACCAGTCGAGCCGTGTCGGCAAAGCAGGCTCCGCCAAGACCCTGACGGATTTGGCCCCCACCGATTCGCCACACGGTATATCCCGAGGTAGTGGTGACCAACAGATACTCTTCGCTGGGGTCGAGTTGGAGGCTCTTGACCGGCTCTTCGCGACTCAGTCGGATAAGAGCGGTTCCTGAGGCCAGATTCCAAACGGCCACTTGACCTCGACCGTCACTGGTCAGAGCGAAAGACCCTCCTCGCATTTCTAGCACCCGCTCGATATAGCCACCCGTTTCGATGGTTTGGAGCAAGTCGCCAGTCTCGAGGTCCCTGAGGGTTAGCTTCCCGTCTCGACCTCCGGCCAGGAGTCGATGACCATCGCTAATGACGGTAGCGCAAATCGCTTCGGAAGGCCTTTCATAGGTGTGTAGGGAGCGACCATCTGGGAGAGACACCAATTCCAGCGACTTCCCTCCTAAGACCCCGCGAGGTTCGTTAGCCACCACGGTGAGAAGGCGGTTCTTCTCGAAGCTTTGGAGCAGTTCACCATCAGCCGACCAGAGCATTCCGCTCGAACTCAACCAGCCGTGGTTTTCCCAGAAGGAAAGGTTTCCCACCTCCCTGGTCTCAGTCGACCACAGAACGTGGCCAAGCTGAACATTCCAGGCGTCGAGTCTTTGACCATCCCAGGAGAAACAGCACGACTCGGTCCCCGGCACCAACAATTTGATGGGGGATTGACGGCGAAACTGATGGCGAGGCTGGGCCACGGGGAAGTAGATGTGGCCCTGGTGGGACCGTTTGCCGACGGTGGCCATTCGCTTTCGCAGCTTGGTTTCTCCGTCATCGGGCATGCTGTCCAGAGCTTTCTTGTAGGCCTTTTCCGAGAGATAGAATTTCTCCAAGTACATGTTGGCGTCGCCATAAGCTCGCTGGGCTGTTCCGCTGGCCGCCATCTCTTTGTCTTTGAGGGCTACCTCCAGGGCATCGCGAGCCTTTTCCGGTTCCCCAGCCTCCAACCAGAACATCCCTTCCAAGAAAGAGCCCTGGCTTCGGTTGGATTTGATCTGCTGGAGTCGTCTCACTACTTCGTCCCGGTTGATCTGGCCCTGACGCCAGCGGGTGGTGGCCGAATTGTAGATCGTCTCGCAGTGGCCTGAGTCGTAGTCGAGAGCGTTGCGCCAGGCTTCCATCGCTTCATCTTTTTTGTGCAGAGAGTAGAGGCTCACAGCCCGGTTGTTGAGAGCATCGGCGCGCTGTTCGGAGGGTTTGGGAACGGGACGAAGATACTCTTCGTTAAAGATTTTCTGGTGAGCCTCAGCCAGGCGCTGACGCAGTTCCAGCATGGATGAGGGGCGCTCCCCCGGCTGCTTGGCCAGGCACATCTTGGTCAGCTCGGCCAGCACCTCCGGCACATCTTCTCGAAACTCGCGAGGGTCGGGAATATCCTTGGAAAGGTGGCGTCCTATCAAGAGCGAGGGGGGCACACTGCCGTCCCCTTCATCGTAGGGACGACGCCCACAACACAGCTCAAAGAGCACCACCCCGAGGGCGTAGACATCGGCTTCGGGACCCACTTCGTCGGCGTGACCCCACTGCTCCGGAGCGCCGTATTCCGGAGTGCCCAGCAGAGAGCCTCGCCCGGTCAACGTCATACTCGGGCTTTTCAGCGATTCGGGCAGCGACGATACCGACTCGGGAGTCGCCCTGAAGTCGGCCACCAGCTCTTCCACTCGGGTCGTTTTAACAATTCCGAAGTCGGTCACGCACAGCCGGTCATCGCCCCGGATCAGGAGGTTGGCGGGCTTGACGTCGCGGTGGATCAGGCCGCGAGAATGGGCGTAGGCCAGGCCGTCACAGGCTTGCATGGTGAGATCGATGATGGTGTCCCATTTGCCTGGCTTCACATAGCCCGTGTCGATCCACTCTTTCAGGCTGCCCCCGGTGAGATAGTCGAGAAAGAGCAGGGGGATGCCCCCGATTTCCTGGACAAACCAGCACTGAACGATGTGAGGATAGACGCCCAGGTCGATCCAAGTCTCGGCTTCACGGATGTAGCGCTCGCGAGAAGCCTTCTCAGCCACCACTTCGGCTAGAGGCATCTTGACGGCCAGATCGAGGTTCCACTCCCGATGGCGCACGCGAAAGACAGCCCCCATCCCGCCCATGCCGATGAGCTCTTTGACCTCGAATTTGCCGTCGATAACACGACCCGGTCGCCAGCCGACAACCCCATCAGGTTGACCCATAGGAAACAATTCTCTCCCGACACAGGTCAGTCCCGCCCCTTGCCGAAGCCAAAGCGCGTGGACGTGAGACTTTGGAAACAAGTGTTCGGGGAGGCTCTCGGATTCGCTGCCGACACCATGAAGGCCGAGCGGTCTCTGATCGTCTATGAGGGTTATGGTCTGACCCGAGGGCTTGAAACCGAAGGAATCTGGGCCACCGCCGCCATCAGTCACACCGTTCTGAAAACGATGCTCGAGGAAAAAGAAGCCCTGGTGATGATGGATGCCCTGGCCGACCCGCGCTACAAAGAGCAAACCAGCGCCATCATCTCCTCGCTGCGTTCTGTTCTCTATGTGCCCCTCACCAATCCGGCCGGTCAACCCTCGGGAATGTGCTACATGGACAACCTGAGCAAAACCGGAGTCTTCGGTGTGAAAGAGCTCGACCGGGCCAAGACGTTTGTAGCCGACTCTTTCAGTCCGATGCTGGCCGAATTAGCTCCGACGGCCAACTCCCCTGAGCTCACCTGGGAGGGTCTCACCTCCACGAAGTGGCTTTAAGGTTCGCTCGTCAGCCCGGCCTGCTCGGGATGCTTCACGCTCCCGCTTTACCCGGCACCCCCCGCTATCGAGCGAGCGAGCTGATCGAGCCGGTCTTGAGAGAGGCCGTCCTTTATCAGCAGGCTGGTTTCGATGGATTGATCCTGGAGAATATGCACGACCGACCTTATCTGAAGGCGGTCGGGCCCGAGGTGGTGGCTTGGATGACCCGTTTGGCCAGCGCCGTGGTGGCGACCGTCGACTTGCCGGTTGGCGTCCAGATTCTGGCCGGAGCGAATCAGGAGGCCCTGGCCGTCGCCCAGGCCAGCGGCGCTCATTTCATTCGGGCTGAAGGGTTCGTTTTCGGGCACTTGGCCGACGAAGGGTTGTTTGAGGCTCAAGCCGGCCAACTTTTGCGCTATCGGCGTCTCATTGGAGCCGAGTCGGTCGCCGTTCTGGCCGACATCAAGAAAAAGCATTCCTCCCACGCTATCACGGCTGACGTGAGTCTGGTCGAGACGGCTCGCGCGGCGGCCTTTTTTCTGGCCGACGGGGTGATTGTAACGGGAGAGTCCACGGGTTCACCTACCGACCCCGACCAAGTCGCCGAAGTGTCTTCGGCTGTGAAGATTCCCGTTTATGTCGGTTCGGGGGTGACCCCCACCAACGTCGGTCAGTTTCCCCAGGCCGCCGGTCTCATCGTGGGCAGTTGGGTCAAGCAGGACGGTCACTGGGCCAACCCGGTTTGTCCTCACCGGCTGGCTCAGCTGGCGAGGACCCACATGCCCTAGCCCGCTGGCGCGGTTGGCCTTCCCGGGGGGACGGACCTGGTTAACTGGCCAGGTCCCCCTGTTTGCCAGGGGGGCACTCTGGCCTACTCCCCCGGCGAGCTCTAGCCTGCTCCGCCGGGTTACATCGGGTGATGGGCTGCGAGCCAGGTTGGCGCCCAGGTCTGCAGGATAACTCGCCCATTTGGCGACTCCCTATCTTATGATGCGAATACTCTTTCTCACCATGGTTCTCCTAACTCTGCCCACTTTCGCCGAGGTCCGACTGGTGAACGGTACGGGAAAGGTGCTCAAGATCGATGTCCTCTCCCCGGCAAGCCAGGTCCGCGATCTGGAGTTGCCGACAGACCGCAGTCTCACTGACGCGGTTGGAGGAAAGCTCGCTGATAGCGACTATGAGATGCTCGTGGTTAAGGCCCCAGACGGCAGCGAACTGAAGCGAGAAAAAGTCCAGGCCAACAATATCATCGCCATCAATAACTGGGGTGGCGGATTGACTTTTACCTATGCGGGACGCTTTGCTGGCCGCAAGAACGGTGGGGGATTCCCTCTCATAATCAACGCCACCGGACACCAGCTGAACTATCGAATCGAGTATCAAGACTTCGATGTATATGAGGGGAAAGGTCGTTCCCTCAGCGACGCCCATACGGTGAACCTGGACCAGTTGGGTCGCACTAGAAACGAAGGCGAAGAGATGAAAGCGACGTTCTCCGCCCCCGGTGCCCAGCAACTCACCGAGGAGATCGTGGCCGGCAGACTTTACTATCTGGGTTTGATAAACGGTCAGCTCCGACTCGAGAAGATTTGGTAGTTGAGAAGTTCGGAAGATGTTGAGCGGATGTTTGGCCCTGCCAGGGTCAGGAGACGGGGCTTCTTTTTAAGGAGCCGCCGCGGGGCGAGCATCGTGCATTGATGAGCCAGTGAAGCCTTTCTTTCATCGAGAGTTGAAGAGACAAGTCGAAACCAAGGAGAGCCTATGCCTCGTTTTAACCGCAGAGATTTTATGAGATTGGCCACCGTCGGCGTTGGCACCCTGGCACTTAGCTCCCAGAGGGCACCTGCCGACCCCAGCCAGGGCAACCACTTTACTTTAAGCCCGCTCCCCTACGCGGCCGATGCTCTGGAACCGATCATCGACCGCAAGACCATGGAGACCCACCATGGAAAACATCACCGGGGTTATGTGGAAAAGCTCAACAAGGCTTTGCAGAGCCTCGACCGTACCTCCCACGACCTCGAGACGATCCTGCAAGAGTTGGAACCGCTGCCGGCAAGTTTACGAACGACTATTAGAAACAACGGAGGAGGGCACTACAACCACAGCCTCTTCTGGTCGAGCATGACACCTCCTGATTCGGCCCCTGAAGCCCCCCAGGGCAAGCTTGCCGAGCACATCAATAAAGAGTTCGACAACTTTCAGAATTTCCAGGAGCGCTTCCATGAAGCCGGCCTGGACCGATTCGGTTCAGGCTGGGTCTGGCTGGTCTGGAATGCCGACGTCGGTCGACTTGAGGTCACCAGCACCCCCAATCAAGACACCCCTATTTTGGACGGCTCTAAACGTCCGCTTTTGGGCAACGATTGCTGGGAGCACGCCTACTACCTGAGCTATCAAAATCGACGGAGCGAGTATTTGAAAGCCTGGTGGAAGGTTGTCAATTGGCCGATCGTTGAGAAGCGATTCCAGACTGTGCTATCCGGGTGAGAGCGCAGGGGTGAGCTGTCAAAGAGCTCTCGCCCAGCACGGATTTTCAAGATTTGACGACCGCTCGAGCTACAATCGCGTTATGGAATACGCGATCGTCGATCTCGAGACGACTGGGCTAAGCCCCATTCACGATCGGATTATCGAGGTGGCGTTGGTCGTCACCGACACCGAGGGCGAGCCGCTGGAGCAGTATCACACATTGGTGAACCCGAGCCGTGACCCCGGGCCGAGTGAGATCCACCGCCTTCACCTTTTGCATCTGGTTAACGCACCCGACTTTGCTGAGATCGCTGGTCGCCTCGCTGATCTTCTAAGAGACCGGCTCCTGATAGCCTTCAATGCCTCCTTCGATGCCCATTTTCTGGTCCGAGAGTTTGAACGTGCTCGTCTTGGGAGCCCGGTGTTTTCAATGTTCTGCCTCAAGGAAGAGTCCAAGTCTGTAGTGGAGGCCCCGGCCAGAGATT
The DNA here is from genome assembly GCA_964423525.1 of uncultured Burkholderiales bacterium. GTDB lineage: Bacteria > Vulcanimicrobiota > Xenobia > Xenobiales > JADMJV01 > CAYRFU01. The sequence continues at coordinate 15,278 of CAYRFU010000046.1, forward strand.
TGACAAGCCTTTGCCAAGCTATCGGTTACGCTCCGCTGCATCGCCATCACGCCCTTGAGGATGTGGCGGCGGCCAGACAGTTGCTCGTTCACTGCCTCGGAAGATGTCCAAAGTTTCGCTGGAGGCTCGAGAGAACTTATCGACATAGCTTTTGGCCTCCGAGTTCTCGGCAGGGAAGAGCCTTGCCCCGGCTTTCCTCTCCCGCTGGTCAACAGGGACCATCCCCTAAGTCGTCGCAAACTGAGCCAGTGGGGCGTCCATTCAAAAAGGCAGAAGACCTCGTTCGTTTGGTTCACATCCTCTCGTCCCCCCCTCGGCGGACGGTTAAAGAGCTGTCAGCGACGTTAGGTAAAAGCCGCCGAACCGTCTACCGCTACATCGAAAGTCTGGAAGAGATGGGCCTTCCTCTCTATGAAGAAAATAACCGTTACGGCCTTCTAGAATCTGGCTACCTCCCGCCACTGGATTTGGACTTGCGGGAAACCCTAGCTGTCTATCTGGGACTGGCGGTTGCCGAGAAGAGGTTGGGAGAGCTCTCACCGGCGATTCGTTCAGCTTTCGGTAAACTTCGTAAGCGTTTATCTTTCCACGATGAATTAGAGCCTCTTTCGGACAGGGTGCTGGCGCCAGTCCGTGGTCTCGACGCGGGTTCAAGTCTTGAGGCGCTCAGTGGCGCCATTTCTCAAAGTCGGGAAGTGTCTTTTCAATACAGGCCGTTGGCGAGCGAAGAGCGAGTCCGCAGGGTCTGGCCGCGAAGCCTCTTTCTTTTCGACGAGGCCTGGTATCTCTGGGCCTGGGACCCCGAGAAGGAAGATAATCGGCGTTTTCGCTTGAGCCGGTTACGGGACTTGAGGGTTCTGAAGGCGACCTTTCAGTTGTCACCGCCTGGCGTTCCGGCCTATCATCGGTGGGACGCGACGCAGGGTGAACCGGTGAGGATCGTTCTTAGGGTTACAACATCTCTGGCTGAGTGGCTTTCAGAGAATCCTCCTCATCCATCGCTAAAGCTCGGGCCGGGTATCTGCTACTTCGAGGTGCGGTCTCCCGAAGCGATGGTTCCCTTCTCTTGAGCCTCGACGGCGTTTCGGTAGTCGAGCCTATTTGGCTTCGCACCTCTCTCCGTGAAAGAGCCGAGGAGATCGCCCGTCTTCATACCGCCAACAAGCCACCGGTTCGTTGGTTGGGGTTGGCTGATTCAGAGGGGGTAGGATGACTCCGGAGGAACTCGCTTCAGGAACGGTAATTTCCTGAGTATGCGACTTGACCGTCTCCGACCGGACCAGTTCCTGGAGTTTTGCAGCCGGCTCCTGGAGGTGGAGGGCTACCAAGTGGTTCGGGCATGGGAGGATTTCGCTGCTTTAATGGTCCGCAATGGCACCAAAGTGGAAGTTTTTTGTTATCCGAATCAGCCCACCAGATCCCTAACTGGGCCCATTCCGACTCGGTCCTCTCAGTTGGAGACTCTATGCCTCACGAACATCAGAGAGTTTCCTTCGCCCGCCGGCGTTCGGGTTTGGGGTCTTGAGGAGTTGACCGAAAAAGCCCAGGCCAATCAGGCCTTAGTTGTGGGTTTAGTGCCGCCAGCCCCGCTTTCGCTCCGCTACCTCGAGGTCAAGGATTTTCGCGGGTTTGAGTCTTTGAGGCTCAACGTCAGCGAAGGCGTTACGGTGTTGATCGGTGTGAACGGTTCAGGCAAGTCCTCCCTCTTGGAAGCGCTCGCGATCGCGCTGTCGTGGTTGACTCGGCGAGTGAGCCACAATCTCAACGCCCAGGGTCGTCGCCCCTCTGAATCCGATATCCGAGCTGAGCCAAATGTCGCTGGCTGCGCCCTGCACCTGGCCTGCGAATTTTGGGGGGAGCTGGTGAGTTGGACGGTCACCGCCTCCAAAAAGGGTCGCTCACCTATTGGTCCTTCCGACCTGAGAGCTTTGAAGCCGATGGTCCAAGATTTGCAGGCGGACCTAGCCCTAGGACCAGAAGGGGCATCCCTACCAGTTGTCGTTTACTACCCCGTCAATCGGGCCGTTCTCGATATCCCCCGGAGGATTCGCAAGAAGCACCTATTCGAGCCCCTCCAGGCTTACGAAGATGCTCTGGTCGGCGGCGGCAACGACTTCCGGGTGTTTTTCGAATGGTTTAGGGAACGAGAAGACTACGAGAACGAAGTCCGAGCCCGCCGTGACTCAAGCTTTAGAGATCCAGAAATCGAAGCGGTGCGACGGGCTGTTTCTTCCCTTATGCCTGGTTATGATAGGCTGCGTGTCCAGCGTCGTCCCCAGCGGATTCTTTTGACCAAAGGGGAGCAGGAACTCGAGGTCGAGCAACTCTCCGATGGAGAGAAGTGTCTCCTGGCTCTGACCGGTGATTTAGCACGAAGGCTTTCGTTGGCCAATCCGGGCCATCACGATCCTTTGCTCGGCTCTGGTATCGTCCTCATAGACGAAGTCGAGTTGCATCTCCATCCAGCCTGGCAGCGCCGGGTAGTGCCGGCTCTCCGGTTGACCTTTCCCAACTGTCAATTTATACTGACGACCCACTCGCCCCTAGTCTTGAGTCGGGTGCCCAAGTCGAGTCTAAGAATTCTTCGTCACTTTGAGATTCTTGAGAACACTCAGCCGGTCGAAGGGCGTGATAGCAACTCGATTCTGGCGGAGTTGATGGATGTTGCGGTCTTTCCAAAAGAGACCCGTCTCAAGCTGAACCGGATCGAGAACCTGATCGATCAAGAGCAGTTCGATCTGGCTCGCCGCGAGGTGGAGCAACTGGCTGAGAAGCTAGGTGACCATGACCCCGAGGTGGTTCACCAAAGGAGCGCCATCGAATTCTTGCTGGCCGGCTGGGGAGCCGACTGAGTGTATCGGGTTCCACCAGGCAAACCCCCTGCTAGTCTTGTCAAGGCGCAGGCAGCCCTTCGGCGGGAACTTGAGGAGTCTGGCCACGATGTGATGGCGCTTCTAGATGCCGAAACCCGCAGAGAACTCCGTTTGGGCCTCTGTGAAAATCAGAGAGAGGTCTGTTGCTACTGCAATAAGCGCATCACTCCGCAAGACCTGATTGTCGAGCACTGGTCGCCGCAGTCCGAAGACCGTCTCCGGCGTCTTGATTGGAACAATCTATTGGCCGCCTGTTCGGGTGTGACCGGGTCAGATCGTCATTGCGACGGGAGCAAAGCGAACCAGCCCATCAGCTTGAACCCAAAGAACCGGCAGCACATCGAATCACTCCGTTATACTACCGGAGGGAAGCTCAAGAGCTCGCGAGGGGAGCACGACCAGGAGCTGAACAATGTCTTGAACCTCAACTGACTCCATTAGTCAGGGCCCGTAAGGCGGCGCTTTCTGAGTTCTTCCGACAGCACGCCCTCCGAAGAGAGAGTCCTGACAGGAGGAAGCTTGAACGACTTCGTCGGCGACTCGAAGAAAGCCCGGCGTTGCCTTTTGGTCACATCGCGCTCTATTATATCAATCGAAAATTGGGGCCCACTATCTAGCCACGCAAAGCAGGCCAAAACCGAAACCTTTTGCAGGGCCGATTCCTTCGGTCAGGGCCTGTTTGAAAAGTTGGGCATCGTCGACCCGAAGCCTACCTTGGAAATCGACGCCGTAGTGAGTAATCGATTTCTTCTTCCCAGGTTTTCGGAACTTCATCTGGCCAGCTTCGACCACGACTACAGTGAGCAATGAAAACCCGTGTTGGACTGCCTTGCGCTCAAGCCAAGCGACCTGATTCTCCGGGCGCACAAAGGGGATTCGTGTGCCGTCTTTTTTCTTGGTAGGGTTGGCCCGAAGGGAAAAGCGGAGAACTTGACCCACTTCCGGTTCGAGTTCGAAAGGCTTAGTCTCGGCTGAGAGCAGACGATTCTCCCTGAGAGCTCGGCCGAAGTCAGGGGGGCTGGGTGAGAGGAGCAGGACCGAAGACCCCTTGCCGCGGCGAAAGAGGAGTCGACCTGTGTCTCGACCCTCAAAGCCAGACGATAAGGTTCGATGAAGTTCGTAAGGAGAGGCTAGATCGCGGCGCGCTAGACTATCCTGAGGGTTGAACATCAAGCGACTAAGATGCATTGGTAAGGTCCTCTCTGTTGAATAGATGAAGCTGGTAGCGATTCTGCCGGAACTCTCGGCTCGGTCGGCCGGTCATTTGATCAGGACGGACGAGGCCACCGGTCGATTCCTGGACGATATATTGGACCGGATTCTTCAGTGAGTTGCTAAAGTCCGGATGTTCTCTCAGAGCCGACTCCAGGCCGGAGGTTACAATTCCGATCAAAGGTGGCAAGCTAGGTGGAAAGGACTTTCGACCAAGATAGCAGGGCCAAACAGGTCGCTGCAAAGCCGACTGACACTCCCGAAGCAGCTCAGGCTCCCCCTCGAGAGCGGCCAAGAACGAAGCATCTTGAAGGTAGGCCCGTTGGCTTACAATCGTATACGGGTTGGCCGGACTTCCCTTGGTCTTTCCATCCGCGCTAGGCAAAACACCGCGGACGGTATGAAAGTCAAACAGCAGGGAACCGGGTCGGTCAGCCCTCACGCCGAATCTGGAACTGTTCGATAAACGAAGCGCAGAGGAGTACTCAGGACCTGACCGCCGAACGCGACCAGCTAAAGCTATTCTGGTTGCGACCCAGGTGGTCGAGCAGAGCCTAGACCTAGATTTTGACATCATGCTCTCCGAAATCGCGCCCGGTCGACCTGCTCTTGCAGCGGGTAGGGCGGGTTCATCGACACGAGAGGCAACGCCCCCCGGCCCATGCTCGGACGAAGTAGTCGGCTTGCTCATCGCCTTCTTGAAGGGAGACAAAGCCCCCTCGCGCCCCGGCGAGTTCTAGCCTGCTCCCGGGCAGGGCCGACTATGCCGAGCCAGGTTCGCATACTATGCCGAGCCACGCCCGCATACCCCCAAGCAGGGCCGACTATGCAGAGCCAGGTTCGCATACTATGCCGAGCCACGCCCGCATCCCCCCGGGCAGGGCCGACTATGCCGGGCCAGGTTCGCATACTATGCCGAGCCAAGCCCGCGTACCCCCAAGCAGTGCCGACTATGCCGAGCCAGGTTCGCATACTATTCCGAGCCAAGCCCGCATACCCCCAAGCAGGGCCGACTATGCCGAGCCAGGTTCGCATACTATGCCGGGCCAAGTCCGCATCCCCCCGGGGTAGGGCCGATTATGATCCGGTCGAGACTCACCCGCTGAAGATTGTGGCCATCGAACCGGAGCCCGGCATCAAAGTCGGAGGGGCCGAGAACGAAGAGGCCCACCCCCTGGTTAGCATGAAGCTCTACGGGAGCTGCACCAATCCGGTCAGGAATCGTCGCTGGCGATTCTCAGAGGTCAGTATACCGGCGGCTGCAGAATTTGTCTTTTCGCTTGGGTGATTTCATCCGGTCAACCATTGATGAGGAGAGGCGCGATAACCAATCTGTCACGACAGAAATCTAGTTGCGCAAGCGGACGGTGGTGGACAGTCGGAAAACCTCGGGAGCCTCGCTACCGTAGCGCTTCTTGCGGCCCTCTATCTCCACCACCAGCATCTGACCGGAAATCCCAAACTGCAGGCGGGATACGTCCTGAGTCAGGCTTTTGCCGCCGGACCGATAGAAGTCAATCGAATGGGTCCCCAAGTTGGTGGCTGTGGCTTCGACCGGGCCGCTCACGGCCGCCGGCACTGCCAGTGGGACCCGGCGTCTCAAGACCTGGCCCTGGCTCAGGTAGTAGACGATGAAACTCTGCCACACTAACTCTCCCGAGTGGGTGTTCAGAGCATAGTTTCCGTCGGCGTAGAGAGCCGACAAGACCGAGATGCCGTCCCCGCCGGGCGAGAGCGAGAGGCTGTCGTAAGGGGCCGCCTCGACATCGCGGGCGAGCGCCGATGTGACCAACTGGAGTTGCTGAATCAAGTCCGTCTGGGTTTGCCCCTTTTGCCAGGCGCTCGTTCCTGTTCGGAAAACAAGAAACACGGCCGCCGAGAGCAGGGCTAGAAGACCCGCTGCTACCAGCAGTTCCAACAACGTCATTCCTCGCCTCATGGTTCTACGAAGGTTTGAAAACGGAGCCGATGACCCTCCCACATGACCTCGACCTCGACCACTATCACGCCTCCGAGTGAGGGATGGGGATCGGTCGCAACCCTTAAGAAATAATCGCGCCCCTCGAGTCGAGTGGCGGGATATGGGGCCGGTGGAAAGCCCGCCACCACCGGATCGGGTTGACTACCGTCAAACCGGCTCGAGCCGGCCGGGAGGTTGACGGGCCCTTGGCGCAGATTCTCCAGGAATTCCCGTCCGACCTCAGCGGCCTGGCTGCGTTGGGCCGAATCCGCCATGAGTCGCAAGCCTCCACTGAAAACGATCAGGAGCGAGAGTAGAGCCAGGCCGAGCAGGCCCAAGGCCAGCATGACCTCGAGCAGGGTTAACCCTCTAGCGACCCATCCAGGCGGTGACCGCAAGTTGTCCCCCTGTAGTCTGACCACCGTCAAAATACTCGTCGACGTAGGTAACCTGGGTGCCGTCGCCCAGGTGAACGTCGCCCGGTTCCAGGTCGATACCGGGCTCTGGACTATCGCCAACCTGGCTGCCGTCGTCATCCGATACAAGGGCACCCAGAATGGTCACTTCATGGGCCGCGTAGAGGTAACCGTTGGTGTAGACCTGGCCGTTAAAAAAGGAGTGGCCCAGTCGATCGTAGTGGAGTTGCCCGATGAGCTGCCGCAAATTCGACTTGAGATCGTAGCGGTTGCGGTCGTTGGCGGCGTCGATTAAGCCGGTCAGGGAGCCGTCCTGGTCGAAGGCAGCCAGGCGCGCATCCTTCTCGGCCGCGCTATAGGGAATTACCCAGGAGAAAAGCCCCTTGGTGGGATGGTTGTCGTAGGGAGTGGCGTCGTTGCGATCGTCGGCGAGAAACAAAAACCGGTTCGTTAGAAAGTCTCGAGTGGGGCCCGGGGTCTGCGTTTCCAGCAGGGCCAGCATATGGGGCACTCCGCCCGTAACGTTGAGACTGCCAGGACCCTGCCACGAGCCGTAGGGCAACCCGGCCCCATTGATATCCGACACAAGCGTGTGACCCAACAGGTCGAACTCGGAGCCCTGTCCGAAAAAGTCGTCGGTGGGGCTCTCGAGAATCTCTTCCATCCTCTGGAACACCCTTTTCGTTTGCTCCCACTGATCGCCGGAGGGGGTTCCGGGAGGGCCGGCCAGGTTGTTCAGGTAGCGGGTCCCGTCAAATCCGGTTAGACTGACATTGCCCTTGCTAAAGAGGGCGATCCGGTTGTGTTCGGAAGCATTGAGCTCGGAGTCGCCTCGAAAGGTCGTGTTCTTGGCCACGTAGACCGCACCGTCGCCTTTGATGGTGCCGTTCAGGTCGACCTCGCCGTTGACGTAGAGATTGGCCCCGTCGAGAATCAGGTCGCCTTCGGCAACCAGATCCCCATCGATGTAATGGTCTCCGGGTCCGAGTGTATTGACCCCGTTCGTGTCGATGGTAGGCGAGTTGGCGCTGGTCTTGCGAGCGATCTCACCCAGAATATCGGGTCTGGGTAGGGGAGCCGGAGGGGAACTGGGCTGGAAGCCGTTGGTAACGTTGCTGCCGGCTTCGAAGTTGATGGCCTGAGGGTTTGGACTCACTACTTTGACAGCGCCTGCCACGACCGCCTGATCGGTCGGATCGACCCTGCTCCAGACTATCAGGTCCTCCTGGTCGGCGCTGGCGTTGGAGTAAATGTTGGCGTCGACGGGAGTGACGTCGGCCAGCGAAGTCACCCCCTCGACCTGGACGCTACCGGCCAGATGGATACGACCCGAGGCCGAAATTGCGTGAATGAAATTGGCTCCACCCCCGCGCGTCACCCATACCTCGAGGCGTCGCTCCTTCCCGTGGGCCCGGCCGACCACCACCAGGTGGGCGGCTCCTGGAGGCACCGGACCCAGCTTGCCTGGACGGGCGGCTGTGCCCTGGAGATTGTTGACCGAAGCGTGGTCGGCAAACACGATTTGGTACTCGCCCTCACCGTTGGGCATCACCTCGTGGACATCGGTTTGCCAGTCGGGGGTGGCCTTCAGGCGGGCTAGCATGTCCACCACGCCGGCCTCGGCTACGTAGAGAGCCTGAATATTGCTGACATGGGCGCGCGTGAAGAAACTGGTGGTTCGCGACGACGAAAGCAAAGTTGCCAGTAAGATGAGCATCACCGCCAGCACTAACAGCACCAGGATTAGCGCCATCCCCCTGAGGCGATTGTAACTCATGGCTTGATTGTATCAGTTTGTCCCGAGCGGATCCACCCGGTTGCGTATAGAGTCCTTATCGACCGGACCTGGCCAACACCTCCGAGGAACAGCCGCCGGCCACCACTATTCCCGCTCCAGCAGAGCTGCTTCTACTCTTTGGGCGGACGAACGAAGTAGTCGACCTTCTGGTCACCCTTCTGAAGGGAGACAAAGCCCCCTCGCGCCCCGGTCAAAAGCCAGAAGTTCATCTTGAGGTCCATGCCCTCTAGGGGATTCTCTCCGCCATCTTCGGGCTCAAAGCCGCCGTAGCTAATATCTTTACCGTCGATGTCGGGGTGGTTGATGTGACCCACCACCGTTTGGCCATTGATGGTCACCCGCAGCGACTCCTTGTCGGTGGTGATGGTCAGGCCTCGGGGAAAGGCTTTGGAGCGGTTTCTGGTGGTGCCGACGTAAGTGTTCGGCTGCATCCGGTCTTCGGGGGTGATGGTGGGCTCGATCGACTTGTCAACCCCGGGCACGTCGACGTAGATGTTGTCTCGGGCAGCCAGGTAGTCGGCCAGAGAGGCGATCATGTCCATCTTATTATCGGGCACAGCCGGGTTGGGCTTGTTGTCGGCTGTCTTTCGCCACAAAGCCATGTGGTTGGAGGCGATCTGAGCGGCCCCCTGTTTGGCATCCTCGGGACCCTCGAGACCTTCGATCATCTCGCCCGCTAGCTCCCCGTGGTCGTTGGCGTAACCCTTCCAGGGGACTCCCCCCTTGACGGTGTCGTGAAGCAGCAGTCCGGCCCGCAAAATATCTTGCTCACGCTCTTCCAGACCGAAAAACTCGCCCAGATGCTCACCCATCTGAACGACGCGGGCGGTGTGAACAGCCAGCCCTCCTTCGTTGATCTCGTCGGCCGGGTGGAACATCCCCGACTTGGAAGAGGGAGCTTTGAAGAACTCCGGATCGCAGGTCTCAAAACCCACCTGAACCATGGCCCGAATGGAAGGGTCGACAATCATGCTGGTGGCAGCTTGGAGGGCCACCTTACCACACGCTTCGACCCAGCCTGAGGCTGCGGCCGCTACTTCGGCTCGGTCTTGGATGCGACCCTCGCCCAGGGCTGGGGTCGGTCGGTAGGTCATCCCATCCTTACGGGAGAGAAAGGTTGAAAGGTCTTCCACCCGGTCCTCCAAAGCGACTTCGTCGCCGGATTCGATATCGGGGGGGTAGATGGTGCCCTCGAGACCGCTTCCGTTGGCCTCTTCGTGCATTTGGTAGTAACCATGAAGCTCTCTTTGAAACTCCTGACGGAGTCGGGTATGGGGGGGGGTTGCGTTCATCTTCTCTCTCCTTCTACAGACCGGTTTCTTCTTTCCAGGCTTCGACTCGGGCTTGAAGTCGGTCAAGTTCCTGGCTGGTGGGAAGTTCCGAGGTCAGGGCTTGGAAATCGTCTTCTCCGATGACTTGGTTGACGGCCATCAGAATAGCGTCACCGTCCGAGTAGCCCTGCTCGAGGAGTTGGTCGCGACGAGTCGACACCTCGTCTTGCTCGAGGAGTTGCTGAACCAGAACGCCGCTCTCGACTTCGTAGTTTTCGATGGCGGTGATGATTTGCCGAATGGCCCCGCCTCGGGCTGACTCCACGAAGAACTCGTGGCCCTCCTCGGGTCGATTTTTGGAGAAGTATTTGGCCAGGTCCAGGGTGGACAGGGGATAGGTGTGTTTGTCCCAAAGCTCCTCAAACTGGGCTTTTGACTGGGCTTTGAGAGCCTGGGCTTCGGCGTCGCCTTCCTCAAAGTGAACGTAGGCCGACGTCTCCCAGTTGTCCCGCATTCCCTTCTTGGAGAAGTTGGTGGAGCCGGCGATCTCGCCCTTGTCGGTCAGGATCTGTTTGGCGTGAACCTTGCGGTCGTGAGAGCCAGTGCGCTCGAGTTTTGACCAGCGAACGGGGATGCCGTGCTCTTCGAGGTAGTTGACTCCCCAGCTGTTAGGGGTGCCTCCGAAGGGATACACGCCCGAGTCGGCGATGACTCGGATATCGAGGGATTTTCCTTCGGTTTTGGCTTGCTCCTGGCGGGCCACGATGGCCGCCGCCACCGCCCGGGTCACCACAAAGCCGGGAATGTAGATAAACTCCTCGGCTTCCTGAATGGCGTTGATGGTCAGGACCTCCCGTTCGGCCGGTAGGTCGGCGATATCGATTCTGGTGCTGCCGACTTTCTTGCCCGAGGGCAATGAGATATCTCTCAGAGCTTTGACATTACTCTCTTCCTGGGTCGCTTCCACGCCGCGTCGCATCAGCCCGAGCAGCTGGTTCTTACCCTCGTCGCTGAGACTGACGACCCCTTCCTCGTGGAGGACGGAATGGAGAGTGGACTCCCATCTTTCTGGCTCGACTTCAAGGACTTGGGTCAGGTCCAACCCGGCCTGGTCGGCCAACGAGGAAAGCTCCTCGACCGTTTGGGGCTGTTCCAGAGGCGTTCCGGCGGCCGAGGGTCCGGCCACACAGTCGAACAGGGCGACCAGGCCAGCCACACCCATCCGGAGGTCCGTCTCTTGGAACTTCTCGAGCTGTGTCTCGCCCCAGATGTCGTTGAATCCGGCCCCGATGGAGTTTTGGATATCCCGGGCGACGTTCTCGCTGAATCGTTTGGCGGCCGGTCCTTCGACCACGTAGCCAGCGTCGATGTTCTCGCCCGAGCTGACGTTTCCGTTCATGCCGCTCATCAACACTTCGTTGCCGACTCTCAGGACCTTTCGGTGCATCAGATTCGTAGGGCTTCCCAGAAGCTTTACTGAGGGGAAAAGAGAGATGCCGACGTCGGCGCCCTCGAGGCTGGTCAGCTGGAACACGGTGCGCATCTTGGTGGCCAGGTCGTCAACCTCGTAGTATTTGACTTCAGTGACGGAGTCTTTGGCGGGGTAGTCAAGGCGCCCGGCGTCCAGATTCAGACGGAGAGGACTTCCAGCCAGAGCGGCGGCGGCCATATTGCCCACCACTTCGGGGGAGGTTAGCTCGTAGTACTGACTGGTGATGGGAAGAGGCTCGTCCCCGGACTCAGCTGCTTTTCGAGTCATCTGGGTCAGGGTTTTCCAAAGCTCTTCACGGTGGACCTGATGGACCGAGTTCCCCTCGGTAATCATAGGGGACTCGCCTTGCTGATAAGCTTGGTAGGTTTCTATTAACTCCTGGGTGGCCCGCTCGGCGCTGCCGCTCCATTTGGTTCCGTTGGCGTAGGCAGCGTAACCGGCCACAGCGGGGGCGGGACCGAACTGGGCTCCAGCCAGCGCCTGGACGGCCATCTTAGCCGTCGCTTCTCGGAGCTCTTCGGTGAAGTTGGTATAGTAGCCGAGGAAAGGGGCATTGATCAGAAGATCGCTTTCCCACCCCTCCACTTCCTCCAGGTCGCACTCCTCGTAATCGGTGCTCTTGCATTGCCAGATCGCCTCTTTGTCGGCTTTCCACTCTTTCTTGAGGGACTTGGCGTAGCTTTCCAGGTTCTCTAGCGACTCGAGGCCCATCTGGCCCTTTTCGAAGAGTTCTTCAACGGCCCGTTTGGCCAGGTCTCGTCCTTCTTCAATCTCGGCCCTCTCGGTGGCCTTGAGCATCATCTTCAAGAAGGACTGGTCGATATTGCGGGGACTTAAGGGCACTCCGCCTACCCGATAGCTCGTGGGTTGAGCCATAGATCCTTCACCTCCTCGGGCGTTCTCCGCCCCGCCGGAAGTTTGCCAGGTCGGCCTTAACCGACCCTAAAATAGGAGATCTTGAAGGCCCCAGTGGTAACCTGGCTGTCGGTAGGAGGGGAAAGGACGCTAGCGTGATTGGAGAGCGCTTGCTCGACATCCAACCGGCCCGTGAGGAGGCGAAGGGCCCGATCGAGCCTCCTGGTCCCGGCAGCGCCCCGATCGAAATTCAGGACGACTGGTTGGTGCTAGGGAATCAGGGTCTTCCCGTCGAGACGAGCTAGAAATCCCCGCGAGAAAGGAACCCACAGAGGTTGTGGTAGCGTTCGAAGGCTCGCCGGCAACGCTCGCCACCGAGTTCTCCTTTTTCGCGAGCCTCAGAGATCGCCCTTAAAGCCACCAGATAGGTCTTCAGGGCAGTCTCGCACAAAGTGGGCACGGGCAGTCTGGCTATCTCCTCGGTGACCCATAGGCTGGCTCTGACTCCGTGACCAGCGGTCTTCTCTAACGCCTGGTAGTAGTGAGATCGAATCTTGGGGTCGCGGGGATAACGAAGGTGGGCATGTCGAAGACGGGCTAATTCCCCTTTGCACTCTTCGAAAGTCTTGCGTGTCTCGGCCATGCTCTGAATATACTACAAAAAATGCTGTGCTGCAGCGAACTAGCTCACAAATTTTTGACGACTAGAGGGCCTGTTGACATTCGACTGGCCGAGGAAGAAGGGTTATAACACGG
>CAYRFU010000047.1:0-27764 GCA_964423525.1 uncultured Burkholderiales bacterium
CCTGGTAGCGATCTGTGCTGGCGAGGACTCCATCCGTGAGGTGCTGGTTTTTCCTAAGAACGCCAGTGCATTCTGCCCTTTAACCCAAGCCCCGGTAGGAGTAAGCGAGGAACAGCTGGACACGCTCCATCTTGACGTCCGCCGTCGCAAAGCCTAATGTCGCTGCTCGAGCAGCTCGGGGAGCGGCCCTTTTGCATCGAGCCCGACCAGATCGACCAGCTTTTGATAAACAACGACCGGACTCTCACCGAGTTGATGGTCGAGCTGATCCCGCTTGCCCAGGATTTCGCTCGCGCTCCGATTTCAGGGTTCCCCGTGGGAGCCGTAGGACTGACCGACCGGGGGGCCCTCCTGTTGGGAGTCAACCTGGAATTCCCAGGCCTAGCCCTCAATCAGAGCGTTCACAGCGAGCAATTTCTGGTAGCCCGAGCGATGACTCTGGGAGAGACCAGCTTGACAGCGCTGGCTCTTTCAGCGCCCCCGTGTGGACATTGTCGCCAGTTTCTCAAAGAACTCAACAACGCCTCTGACCTATCGATCTACAGTCCCAGCGGGACCGGAGTGAAGCTGGAAGCCCTCCTCCCCGACTCCTTTGGCCCCGAGGACCTAGGAGTGAGAGGATGCTTGCTTCGTTCTCCTTTGGTCCGACTAGAGAACGAACCCGACGACGAGCTGGCCCAAAAGGCGTGGCAAGCGGCTCGTCAAAGTTATTGTCCCTATTCCAACTGCCCCTCAGGCGTGGCCCTCAGGGTTGGCGAAAAAGTTTTCACGGGTAGCTACGCTGAGAATGCTGCCTTCAATCCAAGCCTGTCTCCCCTTCAATCAGCTCTGACCGGATTGGTGGCCGATGGGCTCCCTTTTTCGGCCGTGACGGAAGCGGTGCTGGTCGAACGTCACCAAGCCGATTTAGGAGCGAGTCAAGCGTCGGCGACCCGAACGCTCTTGGCCTCGCTCAATCCCGAGGCTCAGTTGCGAGTGGTGCGAACTTCAGCTTGATCGAACTCTGACCGTCGAGTCCACGAAACTTGACCCGATAGCGAACTTGGCCCCGACCGTCATAGATCGACTCGGTGGTATAGTGGGGCGTCTGGCCCCCTTTGACCGGCACAGCATCACCAGGAAGATTGGGGGTTACCAGATCGACGTCCGGCAGTCTTGAGAAATCTCCCGACATCTCAAACTCATAACTGGTCTCACCTTGCTTCTGGCGCACGGACCAGCGGTCACCGTTGCCGGGATTGGCAAAATCGAGGGCCACAGTCTTGTCCAGCATCGCTGGAGGGATGTTGGGAATGACCTCCATCCGCAGAGGTCGCTCCGGGTCGCGGTGAAGGCGAACTCCGCCGATCACCTCGACCACACCCCAGGGGATGGTGGCGTTGGTCCAACCAAAGCCAGATTCGTCCCCCTCGGTGGTCTCGTAACGACCCGCCTGTACGGGTGGATGGCCTCCCGTGACCACATTGTAGCGTTCGAGGATCATACGCTTACCGCTCTTGGCTACCGATTCTGAGTTGACTCGAGAAATCGTATCGAGCCATTTCTGGAGACACCGAGCCGCGTCTTCGTGACGACCGTAGCGAACGAGGGTCTCGATAGCCATCATCTGGAGGGGGGCCCAGCCGCTCGGCTTATTCCACTGGTGCCAGGGCTGACTACCATCGTCGGTGGCGGCCAGACCATGATCACACTCGAACCTCTCGATCACGGCATCGAGGCTTCGTTCGATCATCTCTTTCTCCGTCTTGTTGGAAGGGTCAAGCATGCCTTCCCAGAGTGGAGCAACGACGGCCGATATCGAGGCTTCCCGCTTCATCAGACCTGGCTGATCTCCTTGAAAGCGATAATCTCGAAAAATGCCGTCCTGGTCATCCCAGTTGAAACGGATGACATCTCGCTTGATGGCCTCTTTCTCCTGACGCCACCGGTCAGCCTCACTCATCCAGTGAAGAGCCTTTTGATGATCTCCGATCTCCTGGGCGTGATCACGCTGGCGAAGAGCGATCGCCTCCAAATCTCGGGCGTTGCCCCACAAGAAAGCGTTGAGGTCCGGGGGAACCAGGTCCTTTGCGATACACTTAAAGCTCTCGGGCCGGAGATCAGCGACGGCTTTCTCGTTGGCGTGATAATAGCGCGAAGAGGTGTCGTGACCGGATTCATCCATGGCGAATTTATGGTTCGGCCCACCCCAGCGAGAAAGGGCCACCCTTTGACCGTCGATCTCCCCCACACCGCGCCCGCCCGGTTCGCGCCAAAAATGGTGAAAGTCTTTGTCGAGCAACTTGTAGGCTTCGCAGACCCACTCGCGGGTCAGTTTCTCGCCGAAAATTCGATTCCTGATCGGCTCGGACAAACGAACCAGCGAGGGAAGAAAATTGGCCTGGCTCTTGTTGCAGTAGACCGAGCGAGCAGCATTGGGGGTTCGTCCGATATCTTTAAGAAGATAGAGAAGGTTATCGACCATCGAAACGGCCGTGGTTTCGTGACCCTGGAGCTGCATCCCCTTAGCCATGAAAAAGGAGTCCCAGTTGAACTGGGTCTTGAAAATTCCCAGGCTAGGAACGGCCGCCGGGTTAAAATACTGCATAGCCGTGTCGTGAGCCACCACCGACGGCTGAATCGTCAGCTTGCTCCAATTTTCCCCTACGGCTCGAAAAAGGTCAGTCCATTCAGGCCGGCCTTCAAGTTCGACCACCTCGGAGGTCGGCCCCGTCTCAAGTTGAACCCAGTCTCGGTTGTGGTGATAGAAATTCTCGAGAGCCGGGTTCTTGCCTGCACGGTAGAAGTGGGAGAAGATATCTCCCGGCAAATGAACCTCAGACTCAAACAGATCGAGAGGATAGGCCCGATCTCCGAGAATCAAGTGAGAGTCCGACTTCACCACTGCCATTTTAGCGCCCCGGGCTTCCAGCAGATAGGCTTGTTCATCAAGCTTTTGAACCTGGGTCGGAACACCAAAGTGAAGGGAGCGATCACCAACCTGAAGAGCCCCCTCGAGAGGCTGAAGAGCTTCCCCGTGAGGTGGCGCTAGCCGGACTGTGTCGGCGAAATCGAGATGATAGACAGGCTGGAGAAGTCCGCGCCTCTCGACCTCTCGGACCACCCCACTGTCGAGCATCGACTCGTGCAGCTGAGCGAGACGTCGGTCAATTCTCCCACAGTCCTGAGGGCGCACCTGAGGTGCAGCTTGAGAAATTTGCCGTTGAAGTTGTCGTAAGCGCATCAGGCCCAGGGGACTAACATAGGCTTCCAGGCCCGGCTCCTCTCGAATCTCTTGCTGATTCTCGAGATAAAGCCGAACAGCCAACTCTCGGGTCGAACGACCAACCTCCGGTCGAGCGGTGCTCTCCCTGGCGGCCTCACCGAAGAGCTGAGCGGCTTGGCTTAACTTGTCGGCTAAATCCGGGCAAGCCTGCTCGAAGGTCGCTCCCGCCCGCTGAAAGCCGCGACCGAGCAGAACCAGGTCGCCAGGATCGGCAGGCCGCTCGCGGTCGGTTTCCCAAACGACGTTATTGCCAGGCTTAATAAAGTCGGCTAGGTGACCCATCATGCGTTCGGCCATCCGGCGTTCCACCGGTTCTCCGGGATTGAGCATCCCGCTTTCGAGCACCCCAAAAGCCGCTAGAGTCTTGGTCTCGGAGCGACCACCAACCGTCAGCCCGTCATAAAAGAACCCTTCCTTCTCGTCCCAGAGTTGGTCGATGACGGTCCGTTTACGAAGCTGGGCTCTCTCTTCCCAGACCTCGGCCATCTCAGTGCGCCCGAGCTTACGAGCCATGGAAGCCAGGTCTCTCTCGGTCCTGTAAAGATCGGCATTGAGGTCGACCGGAATGAAGTTGAGCGGATTTCCTTTGAAACGACCAGAATTCTTATCGCCTCCGGCCTCGATCAAAGTCGCGTCATAGGAATAATCCACATCACAGTAGCGATTCAAGCCGCTGGTATGCTGTTTGAAGTAAGGGTCGGCCCAATTGTTATTATAATCGTCTGCAACCCCTTTGTAGGCGCGAGCCAAAAAGTCTGGGTCAGGGTGAGTCTCAGCCTTTTCCAACAGCAACCGAGACAGCTTCGGAGCTCCCGAACGCCCCAACTCGTTGAGCTGATTTGAACCGGGAATATTGGTATAGCGCTCCCCCAGGCTGAGCCAGTTTTCGAGAATGCCGCGGGCTTCGCTGTGGGCACCCTGGGCTCTCAGACCTCGCACCAAAATCTCGGTATCGTTGAGTTCAATATGACCCTTCTCATCGGTGGCGTGGGGAAAAGGAAGATCCACTTGATCCTGACTGTAGGTGGGCAGAAATCTCCATACCTGACCCCAGGCACTCTGAATCTCTGGTTTCTTCCGGAAAAGGTCGAGAAAACGATGGAGATGGCGCACTGCCGGGGACATCATCTTGGGGATCTCCGGAATCTCGAGCGGCCGGTGAGGCTCAAGAGTCACGAGGGGCCGATCATCGTCAACCGGAAAGGCGGTAGGAGCAGTGACCCTTTTTTGCTCCCCTTCTCGACTTTCTTCAGGGGCGAGTTGACCTTCTTCTAAGCGTTTGTCGATCGGCTCCGAGAGAGCTTTCCTGGCGACTCCACGGAGTTGGACCTTGTCTTGGGAAACGGACGAGACTTCTCTGATCAAGGCGACGACCTCCAACTTGTTCTTTTAGAAGGTCTTGCCCAGAATCCCTTTGAATGCCGGCCGTCGTGTCTCGAATCACTCATTCCAATCAGCTATTTTCCCTTGCATTGCAACCGGGCTGGCAGTGGCAAGAACAAGAAGATGGTGGGCTCTGTTTCAGTCAGGAGCCACCCGGCGTTCTACATCTCTCAGCCGAGCCGGTGGCCGATCCGGAGAGCCTTCCTAACCTCTCCCGAATGCTGGCCGGGTTCGTCACCAGAACGGTCCGACCGGTGGCCACCGACGACCTTCTCAGAGTGCCTCTGGCCGGAGCCGAGGGCTTCTCCTGGCAGTATGTCGCCGAGGACAAAGCTTGTCGAGTCTGGGTTTTCGGCAATCGTCAAGCCTGGGTCTTCGCCAGTTTCCATTGTCAGCTTGAGGACGCTCCCAACCATCAAACGGGGGTCGAGAAGATGGTCACCAGCCTCAAGCTGCCGTGACTATTCTTGAGATGGAGATTGTCGGGCTCTCTCTCAAAGTAGCCTTCTGGTCGGCCTGCCTAGTGGTGCCCCCAGCCGTCATCCTGGGCTACTGGCTTAGCCGTGTCCGAGGCCTCTTAGCGAGCCTGGTTGAAGCTTTCTTTATGTTGCCGCTCGTTCTGCCGCCGGTGGCCACAGGCTATGCTCTGTTGATTGCTTTGAGCCCTGAGAGTTCCCTGGGAGCCTGGCTCTCTCAGCTAGGAATCGAGATTCTTCTCAACTGGAAAGGGGCCGTGCTCGCAGCTTGTGTGATCAGCTTTCCTCTGACCCTCCAAATGGCCAAGCTAGCCTTTCAAGAAGTGGCCGTTCAGTGGGTCGAACTAGCCGAGGTCTCTGGAGCTCCCCGCCTCCTGGCCTTTTCAACGGTAACCTTACCTCTGGCTCGTCGCGGACTCTTGGCCGCCTGGTTGATCAGTTTTGGACGAGCCCTGGGTGAATTCGGAGCGACCATTATTGTGGCAGGCAATATCCCCGGCCTCACCCAAACGCTGCCCCTGGCTCTTTACACGGCCGTGGAAAGCGGCCACGACCAGGCCGCTGGTCGCTTCCTCCTGCTGGCTGCCCTGGTCGCATCTCTCGCGATTCTGGCCCTCGGGCTGCTTCGCCGCGAGAGCTAGAGATCTGACTGGACTCCAGGTTGATCCAGCTTGCGGTGCACAGCCCATAACCCGAGAAGGTTAAAAAAGACGAGAAGATAGAGCGGCATCAGCAGGCCCTCTGAGCTTCTCTGAACGGCCTGTTCGCCGACCTCGTTGCCGGTCTCAGGAGTTTCGACGATCACCGCTGTCGGCTGCTGCTGCATTTCCGGCTGACGAAAATTGATGCTGATCTCGGCCTGACTGTAATTGGTTTTGTAGTTCTCCAAATTGTTGCGATAACTGCGGATTCTATCCCGAATAAAGCTTTCATATTCGGCTCGAGCGTCTTGTCGCTGAGCGGCCGGTAGCTGGGCCAACATCTTGCTGGCGTCGGCTTTGGCCAAAGCTTCAAAGGTCGCTAGTCGGCGCTGATAGTCGAGATAGGATGAGGTGTTGTCATTGGTATGAATACTCTGGTTGGTAACATCGCCGAGGGTGGCCAGCTCCTGGAGAAACCCGGCCAGTTTGTCGGGAGCGATTCTGATAGTGGCGTTGCCGTTGGAATTCTCGCTGCTCAGATTAAGATTTTGCAAATCCGCCTGATGCTGTACGGCCAAGTTTTGCAGGCGAGGCGCCAAGCCCGAAAAAGACTGCGTGGTCAGGGTCAGGTTAACCCGGGTTTGTTTCAGATTGGGCACCTCGGCAGCCACCGGAAAGACCAGCACCAGCGTCAGCGCCAAGCTGGCCAAGAAAATCGAACGTGTCATGGAATCCCTCCCCTTATTTTGTTGTGATCAGTTCCGTCGCAGACCTTTTTTGTTTATTCCGCAGGCGACCTCAAAGACCCCGTTGAAAATCTAATATCACTTATGGTAATCTCTGCCTAAGCTAAATCTTCCGGAGGTGGCCGATGGCCAAGTCAAGCGGTATTTTTCTGAATCTCAATCCCGACGTTATCAAAATGATCGATGAACAGTGCGGAGGCCCAAGCTATCGGCCGGGCGAGAAGCGCCCTGGACGCAGCGGTGGCCGAGCAGCCTGGGTACGCGAATTGATCCATCGGGAACTCGGCCTGGCCCCCCCAGTCGACCCTCATCTAGAAAAGAGTCAACAGCTTGAAAAGCGCCTACTCAACGGCCAGAACCGCAAGAAGCGCCAAGTTCCGCCGCTGGCCTGGGCCAAGACGGTCGAACGAGTTCTCGAACTGAGAAACCACGGACACAGCCTGCGCGAAATCGCTAGCACCCTAGAACAAGAAGGCATCCAGACCAAGCGAGGCGGCAGGTGGTCGGCCCAGACCGTTCGCAACATCCTACTCGAACAAGCTGGGGTCGAATAAAGCTCAGCAGGCACCCATCTAAAAAGAGCGAACCGGCGGCCTATGGCCAGGCTAGCCCCCTTCATGTTGATTCTGATTCTCAGCAGCAGCGCCCTCTCTCAACCTCTGCCGCTGCCCGAAACCGAACACGAAGCCACCTGGCTCTTTAAGGAGGCCAAACGCCTCCACGCCGACGGGAAACTCGAAAGAGCCGTGGCTATTTATCGCAAAGCCCTCGGCAAAGATCCTGGCCGACTGGAATACCGGCCCTATCTCGGCCTAGCCCTCGACCAGTTGGAGCGCTCTCAAGAAGCGGTCGAACAGTATGACCACTACCTTCGCCAAGAACCCGGCGACGTGACGGTTCGCCTGAATCGCGCCCTAGCTTCCTATCACTCCGGCCAACTCGACAAAAGCTGGCAAGAGAGCGAGGGCCTGAAGCTCCTAACCCCAGAAAACCCCAAACTTCACACCCTCCGTGGGCTGATTCAGTTGGCCCTAGGACGGCCTCACCAAGCCATCTCAGAACTCGTGACGGCTCTTGCGCTAGGCTCTGATGAGGTCGAACCCCGCCTGAACCTGGCCGTCGCTTATCTCCAGGCAGACAATCCCAAAGGAGCGGCCGAACAGATCGACTGGCTCCTGAAACGAGAACCCCAAAACGCTCTGGCCGGCAACAATCAGGCCGTGCTTCTGGCTCATCAAGGCGAACTGGAAGCAGCCGAAACGCTGCTCGGGGAACTCAGCCAGAAGCACCAAAATCCCGACGCACTCTGGCTCAACCTGGCTCGTCTTCTAGCCCGAAGAGGCCAAAACCGCCAGGCAGTCCTGGTCGTGTCCGAACTCTTAGACCAACGCCCTCAGCATCGAGCCGGCCTCCTCCTTTACGGCCGCCTCCTCTATCGACAAGGTCAACTAGAACGGGCCAAGGAGGCACTGGAAAAGGTCGAGAATCCTGACACCGTCGCCCACACCTATCTGGGCTTGACCCACCTTGCCCTCGGTGAGCTAGAACTGGCTCGCGTGTCGCTGGAAGCAGCAGCCTTGGCTGAGCCGGAAAGCTGGGCGGCCAAGCATAACCTATCCGTCGTGCTGGGCCGCCTAGGGGAACTTGACGAAGCCGTCAGGGAGGCTCAGTCCGCAGCCGCTCGTGCCCCTCGTCAACCGAGCGTTGTTTATCATCTGGCTGTT
Source organism: uncultured Burkholderiales bacterium (assembly GCA_964423525.1). Lineage (GTDB taxonomy): Bacteria > Vulcanimicrobiota > Xenobia > Xenobiales > JADMJV01 > CAYRFU01. The sequence goes on from CAYRFU010000047.1 coordinate 8,236, forward strand.
CTCTATGACCGCCAGGCAAGACCCCGAAAAGCGATCGAGGCTTATCAGACCTACCTTGAGCTAGTCCCAGACGACCCTGGCCTGGAGGGCTTGCTCGAACACATCGACGAACTCGAGCAACACAGCCGGTAAAAACGAGTGCCGCGTTCTAAGAGGCCTCTTGTTTCATCTCCTCGAGGAAGATCAACTTGGGCTCAGCGCTATCTTCAACCACCTCAGGGGTAATGATGCATTTGCTAACATCGGTCAGCGAAGGAATCTCGTACATGATGTCGAGCATCACTTCTTCCATGATACTCCGAAGTGCACGGGCGCCAGTCTTGCGTTTTTGAGCCTCACGGGCGATGGCTGAAACAGCTTCCTTAGTGAAAACGAGGTCAACCCCGTCCATTCCGAAGATTTTTTGATACTGCTTGACCAGCGCGTTACGCGGCTCGGTGAGAATTTTCACCAGAGACTCCTCGTCGAGAGCATTCAGCGTCACGACAATAGGGAGTCGACCGACGAATTCTGGAATGAGTCCGAACTTCAAGAGGTCTTCGGGCATGATTTGGGCCAAAATTTCGCCCAACTGCTTCTTCTTCTTGCTCTCGATGTTAGCTCGGAACCCCATCGATTGGTCTCGGACTCGAGTCTCAATAATCTTTTCCAGGCCCTCGAAAGCACCACCACAGACAAACAACACATTGGTGGTATCGATCTGAATGAACTCCTGATGCGGGTGCTTACGCCCACCCTGGGGCGGAACGTTGGCCTCGGTGCCTTCGAGAATCTTCAGCAGAGCTTGCTGAACCCCCTCACCCGAGACATCCCTGGTGATCGACGGGTTCTCTGACTTACGGGCGATCTTGTCGATCTCATCGATGTAGATAATCCCTTGTTGAGCCCGCTTGACGTCATAATCAGCGGCCTGAATCAGCTTCAGCAGAATATTCTCAACGTCTTCACCCACGTAGCCCGCTTCGGTTAAGGAAGTGGCGTCTGCCAGGGCAAGGGGGACATTCAGAATCTTGGCCAATGTTTGGGCCAAGTAAGTCTTACCACAACCGGTAGGACCGATCAGAAGCACGTTGCTCTTGGCCAGTTCGATCTCTTCTCCCTGGGCAGCCTGAGTGCCATTCTTGCTGTGAATCCTCTTATAGTGGTTGTAGACCGCTACCGAAAGAGTCCGTTTTGGCCTCTCTTGACCCACCACATACTGGTCCAGGATCTGGTTAATCTCTTTTGGCTTGGGAAGGTTTCGAAAGCGAAGGGGGTCCTCCGTCGAACGCGATAGCTCCTCCTCAATGATCTCGTTACATAACTCGATGCACTCATCACAAATATAGACCCCTGGCCCTGCAATGAGCTTGCGCACCTGGTCCTGGTTCTTTCCGCAGAACGAGCACTTTAGCGTTCCCCGGTCATCTCCGAATCGGAACATTCCCTAACCTCCCGCCGAATGGAGGACTGGACGGCTCTCCCAGTTTCCTCAGCGACTCTCATTGGTGATAACTTTGTCGATTATACCATACTCGACTGCCTCCTCGGCAGTGAGATAGTAATCTCTTTCCGTGTCTTCTTCGATTTTCTCGATATCTCTGCCGGTATGGCGGGAGAGAATCTCGTTCATAACGGTCCTCGTGCGCAGGATTTCTCGCGCGTGGATGTCGACATCGGTGGCCTGACCCCCTATCCCTCTTACCCAGGGCTGGTGGATCAACACCCGTGAAAAGGGCAGCGCGTAACGTTTCTCGGCCGCGCCTCCGGCCAGGAGAATAGCGGCCGCACTGGCGGCCAACCCCATACAGATCGTGGAGACGTCACATTTGACCAACTGCATGCAGTCGTAAATGGCCAATCCGGCCGTGGTTGAGCCACCCGGACTGTTGATATAGATGTCGATGTCTTTGTCGGGGTCTTCTTGCTCGAGGTAGAGAAGCTGGGCAATGATCAGGTTGCTGATCACGTCGACGATCGGGGTGCCCACGAAAATAATCCGGTTTTTGAGCAACCGTGAGTAGATGTCGTAGGAACGTTCTCCTCGAGCGGTTTGCTCTACCACCATGGGAACGAGGCGGCTGGCCCGCGCGATGCGGTCTTCGGCGGGCTGATTCAGGTTTCTTCTGTCGAACAAAGTTAGGACTCCGATTCGGACTTTTTACTTTTCTTCGAAGAGGACTTCTTCGTCTTACTCTTGGAAGAAGCTTTCTTCTTTTTGGCCTTCGGCTCAGCTTTGTCTTTCTCTTGCTCAGACTTAGCTTTCTTCTTCTTGGCGGCAGATTTCTTTTTGGCTTTCGGCTCTTCCTCGGAAGAAGCCGGCTCGTCTTCGGCGGCTTTCTTCTTCTTAGATGCTGCCCTGCTTTTCTTGGATTGGCTCTCGGCCTTCTTCTTGGCCTCGGCCTCGGCTTTTTCGACTTCGCCGGGGAGAACATAGGTCACCGAGCCTTGCTCTACGAGAAAGTCCTGAACCTTGGCGCGCAGAAGTTCGTATTTCAACAGCTCCAGAGAGCCGTCCTCCTGCAAAGAAGCGCGTAGCTTCTTCGGCTTCATGCGACGCGCTTTAGCCTCACCCTCGATGATGGTATCGATCTCGGCCGCGTCCACTTCAAGCTTCTCGGAGCGAGCCACACTGTCGATGGCCAGCTCGATTCGCGCCTCGAAAAGGCCCCTGGCCTGCATCTCAGCGAACCACTGCTCCTTAGAGACACCGCGAGTCTCAAGCCAGGCTTCCAAGTCGAGACCGCGAGCCTGCATATCGCGAGCTTCGCGCCGCAGCTCCTGATTACGCTTGAGGGCCACAAAGCTCTGAGGAACGACATTTTTAGGCACACTTTTGAGAAGTTTGGCCAAAATCTGACCAGCCGCCTGGGCCTTGGCCCGCTGCTCAACGTCGGAGGTTAGCCGAGTCTCGATATCTTTCTTCAACTCCTCTAAGGTTTCGTGCTCGGAAACCGACTGAGCGAACTCGTCATCCAACTCTGGGAGCTTGCGAAGCTTGATATCCTGAACATTGAAGTCGAAGGTGACTTCTTTACCGGCCAGCTCCTCGTTGCCGTAGTCATCAGGAAAAGTCGCGTTGAAGGTCTTTTCCTCCCCCGCTTTCAGACCGTAGAGATTGTCGATGAAGCCCTCGATATAGTGCTCCTTCTTGACCTCCATGAGATAGTTCTCGGCCTGACCCTCGAGGATCTCCTCACCACATCGGCTGCTATAGTCGACAGTGGCGACGTCACCTTCCTCTAAACCCCGGTCCTTTTCCAAAGGCACGAGCTGAGCCTGGCGCTCTCGCATGTTTTCAAGGGCCCCAAGAACCTGCTCCTCTCCAACCTCTAGTCGCTCTTGGATGATGTCAAAATCGCGAAAATCGGGCAGCTCGACTTCCGGCTTCACCTCGAACTTGGCCTTAAAGATCAACTCTTTGCCCCGCTCGTTCTGAACGAAGTCCCAGGACGGCTCAGAGAGGGGCTGCAGGGCTTGCTGGTCGAGAGCCTCTTGGTAGGCCCTAGGGACTAAGGCCTCAATGACGTCACGGGTCAGGCCCTCGTCGGTGATATACTTGCGAGCCAGATTCGCGGGGACTTTTCCCTTGCGAAAGCCAGGCATCGAGAACTTTTTCAAGACTCTCTTGAACGCTTGTGAGTAAGCTCGGTCGACTCGCTCGACATCGAGGGTGACTTCCATCTCCTTCTGAGTCGGAGAGGTTTCCTGGATTACGACCTTCATCGGGCCTCCTTTTAGAACCGTTAGACTAGGCGCCTCGGAGGTCTCCGGGCGCAGGCTGGGTTGGACCGTCGCGCTCCGGCGGAAGAACTGCCGCCCCTGGTTCTGGCGACCATCTTTGTCATTGCCCTTCAACCGGCGACGCGACCGCCATCACCCCAGCGAAAAAAGAGAGCTGCCTCGTCGGCAGCTCTGTTTTTGTTTGGAGCGGAAGAAGAGATTCGAACTCTCGACCCTTGCCTTGGCAAGGCAATGCTCTACCGCTGAGCTACTTCCGCGCGGCCGATGGGGTCGCTTCGTGAGCTTACTGGCAACTCCTTCTGAGAATCCGCTCTAGCTCTCCTGAGTGGGCGAGAAGGGACTCGAACCCCCACGGATTGCTCCACTAGATCCTAAGTCTAGCGCGTCTGCCAATTTCGCCACTCGCCCATTCACGAGAGCCAAGCGGCCCCTTCAGTGACCCTATATTAGCGACATTACCTGAAGCCGTCAAGCCCTGGTCAACAGTTCAAGAGGTGGTTGAGAAGGAAGCTTTCTGCCAAGCGCAAAAGGTGGCGTTCAGCTATGACCCAGGTGGTTACGCCGGAGGAGTTCATCGACGAGCAGATTCTAAATAGCCTGCGCGACCAGCTGCAGGAAGACCCGATGAACGATGCCGTTCACAAGCAGGTCTACGAGGTTTTGTCCGGGCCCGAAGCATCCCGGGCCCTGATAGACTTTTATCGGCAGTTGCAGCGCTCCAATCCCGACGACTGGCGTCACTTGGTCAACCTCGCCCGGGCCTACAGCGAGACCGGCAAAGACTCTTTGGCGGTCGTTCAGCTGCAGAAGTTGCTGCGCTCAGACCCATCGCTCAAAGAGGTCTGGATGGACCTGGCTCGCTGCTACCAGCGCCTCAATAAGATCGAAGTAGCTTTGCGGGCTCTCAATAGCGCTATCGATGTCGACCCGGCTTTCGCCGTGGCCCACATCGAGAGAGTTCGCCTATTGGCGGGCTCCGACGAGCTAGAAGAAGCTGCAGCTGCAGTAGTGTTTTCGCTCGAATGCGAACAGCTCAAACCAGACGTGGCAGACTGGCTGGAAGAGGTCGATGCCCATCTAGAATCAGGCTTCCGTCCTCCCGAGGACCTCTTAAAAAAGCTCTAAGCTTCCTGAAGGCGCTTTTTTATGAACTCCATCACCTGCCTGGTGGTAATGATCCCAGTCGGCTTACCCTCAGAATCCACCAAGGGGAGATAGCGAACCTCTTGAACGGTAAAGGCATGCAGAGCCCGAGCGATCGGCAGACTGTCATCCAGGACGGCCGGATTATGCCACATGCACTGACCCAGAGTGACCTGACTCAAGTCCTCGACCAGCAGAGCCACCCTCAGGATATCGCGGTCCGTAAAAATCCCCTCAACCTTACCGCCCTGATCGCAGACAAGACAGCAGTTCAACTGATTCTGCCTCATCTTACCAACGGCCACACTAAGGGGTGTTTCTCGAGTTCCGGTGATAGGTTCATAGGGAGACAGATCACTGACGGGGATGCGGGCCAGATCATGCTGGAGCGGCGACAGCGAGTCGGCCCATCCCGCCAACATTTCTTCGAAACGGTCGTCGGTATCGTTGCGACTCTTGCCGTTCGGGGGCGGCGTCTTCTGGCTGCCTTCTTCTGTCACTGTCCATAGGTCAGCAGCAAAGAAAAGCTTTCTCAGGTCACCCTCCCCTTTGTGGGCCTCGGCCGCCTCCACCTGGCCCATCATGGCTGTTTCGTAGGTTGGCTTAGAAATGGTCCGAAAAACTCCAATCGGGACCGGAAAGTTCGGTGGAGTCAGGCGGCTAAGCGCATAAGCCAAAGCCTCATCTTGAGAATCGTGAACGGCCAGGTCGGATTCCGTAACACCTTCGCCCAGCTTAACGACTTCGAGCTTGGGGCCGTTAAAGCGCAAGCCACGATCCCTTTGAGCGCCGAACACCATCGGCTTGCCATGCTCTAAAAGCAGAGTGTTATCTTTTTTGTTCTTGGGATCGGTGACGTGACGCCAAGCCCCATCGTTAAAGATGTTGCAATTCTGGAAAACCTCGATAAAGGAAGCTCCACGATGAGCGGCGGCCTCTTTCAGGATAGCCTGCAAATGCTTCGTCTCGACGTCGACGGAACGGGCCGCGAAGGTCGCCTCGGCTGCCAGAGCGACACTCAGCGGGTTGAGAGGCTGAGCGATCGACCCCATCGGCGAAGACTTCGTTTTATGGCCAGGCAGCGAGGTAGGTGAAAATTGGCCCTTCGTCAGTCCATAGATACGGTTATTGAACAGGATAATGTTGACGTCCACGTTACGACGCAAGACATGCAGCAGATGGTTCCCCCCAATAGAAAGGGCATCACCGTCACCTGTTATCACAAAGACCGTGAGTTCGGGACGAGCCAACTTGAGCCCGCTGGCCAGGGTTGGAGCCCGACCGTGGATGCTGTGAATCCCGTAAGTATCAACGTAATAGGGAAATCGACTAGAGCAGCCGATACCCGAGATGAAAACGATGTCTTCTTTCTTCTGGCCCAGGTCAGGCAACACTTTTTGAACCTGAGCCAGGATTGCATAGTCACCACAACCTGGACACCACCTGACATCCTGGTCGGAGGTGAAGTCCTTACGGTTCAGGACGGGAAGTTCGGGGGCAAGAGTATCGGCCATCAGTTGTCTCCCTTCAGGACGCTCTCGATTTTGCGGTGAAGGTCGAGGATTCGGAACGGACGCCCCTCGACCTGGGTGTAGGAAATGACTTCGATCCCGAAAGTGCCCCGAACCAGGAAGGCTAGCTGCCCCATATTGAGTTCGGGCATCAAAATCTTTGGATAACGCCGAAGAATCTCCTCAAAGTTCTTGGGGAAAGGGTTGAGGTAGCGCACGTGGGTGGAGGCAACCGACAAACCTTGCTCCCGGGCTTGCTGAACGGCTGACCGGATAGCTCCGTAAGTCGAGCCCCAACCGACCACCAGAAGGTCGGCTTGCTCGGGTCCAAAGACTGTCTGCTCGGGGATGACGTCGGCCAAACGAGCAACCTTTTCGGCTCGGTCGTCGATCATCTGCTGATGGTGCTCTGGGCGATAACTGACGTTCCCGGTGAGAGGAGCTTTGCCCAGCCCTCCCATTCGATGCTCCAACCCTTTCGTGCCCGGGATAGCCCAGGGCCGGGCCAGACTCTCAGGATCGCGAGCGTAGGGCTGAAAGGTTCCGGGGTGAGTGGGATGATCGACCACGATGGGGGCGATCAGATCCGGGTTCGGTATTCGCCAAGGCTCGGAACTGTTGGCTAAATACCCGTCCGAGAGGAGAATCACCGGGGCCATGGACCGGACAGCCAAACGGAAGGCCTCGATGGCGATCGCAAAACAGTCAGACGGCGTCGCCGGGGCGATGATCGGAAGCGGCGATTCCCCGTTACGCCCGAAGAAAGCCATCATCAGGTCGCTCTGTTCGGGCTTGGTCGGCAGGCCGGTACTAGGACCTCCTCTTTGCACATTGACCAACACCAGCGGCAACTCTAAAACCAGAGCAAGATTGAGCGCTTCGCTCTTGAGAGCCACTCCGGGCCCGCTGGAAGCGGTAGCAGCGAAGGCTCCTCCAAAAGCGGCTCCAACGGTCGAACCCATAGCCGCGATTTCGTCTTCCGCCTGAAAGGTGCGCACATCAAAGTGGCGCAGAGCTGCCAAAAAATGAAGAATATCGCTGGCTGGGGTGATGGGGTAACTACCATAGAAAAGAGGCTTCTCAGCCCGCTTGGCCGCCGTTACAAGCCCCATCGCCAAAGCTTCGTTACCGGTGACCTTTCGATAGACACCCGGAGGGAGCTTGGCTGGAGCGATGCGATAGCGACATTGAAAAGTCTCGGTAGTATCGCCGAAGTTATAGCCAGCCTTAAAGGCTCGGATGTTGGCCTCGACCAGTTCCGGGCGTTTGCCGAACTTCCGGTGAATCCAATCGAGAGTCGGCTCCAGGTCGCGATCGTACATCCAGAAAGTGAGGCCAAGAGCGAAAAAATTCTTGGTTCGGTCGATCTCTTTGTGGGTGAGCCCGTCGAGCCCCTCGCAGGCGGTTCTATTCAACGAGGTGAGAGGAATCTTGAAAAGCTTATAACTGTCGAGCGAGCCGTCTTCGAGGGGGTCACTCTCGTAGTGGGCCTTCTTAAGATTGTTCTTGGTGAAAGCGTCCGTATTGACGATCAGGCTACCGCCCAGCTTGAGGTCTTTCAAGTTCGCGGCCAAGGCGGCAGGGTTCATCGCCACCAGCACGTCGGGCGCGTCGCCGGGCGTAAAAATTTGACGAGAGGCCAGATTGACCTGAAAGCCGCTGACTCCCGCCAGCGTCCCAGCTGGAGCCCGAATTTCGGCGGGGAAATCCGGAAAAGTTGAGATGTCGTTGCCAGCTATGGCTGAGGCGTTGGTAAACTGGGTCCCAGTCAACTGCATCCCGTCTCCGCTATCTCCCGAAAAGCGGACGATAACAGATTCGATCTCTTCGATAATGGGGGCCTCGACGGGCATGTTGTCCTCCCTAAGCTCCGTGCCGGGTGCGAGTGTATTGTTCGAACTCGGGTGGCTGATTGTAGACGTGAGTATGGAACCTATCGCTGAGATAGCGAACAAAGGTCTGCTGGGCCACGTTACCCATCACCTTACCCTCTCGGTCGACCACAGGCACATTACGAATCTTGTTGCCATCCATCAGCGACAAAGCAGCTCCCGGTCCGTCTTCTGGACGGATCGATTTGGGGTCGGCCGTCATCAACGACTCCACCGGTTGCTGCCAGACCTCAGAATGACCCAAGACTTTGTGAAGCACATCGTGGTCGGTGAAAATCCCGATCAATTTTTCCCCCTCTTTGATCAGGGCGCAGTTGGTTTTCTCGTCTCGCATCCTTCTGACGGTATCAGCCACCGTGGTGCCGGCAGCCACCCCGATCCAATTCCCGATTTCGAGGGCGGCGATGGAGACATTGCGCAGGTCGTTCTCTAAGCTCAAAATTCCTCCGCGGAGTAAAAATCCCTTAAACTCAGGCGAACATTCGTCGAGCCGGTTTGACTTCCTGCGCAAACGACGTCTTGACCTTCAAGGGGGGCGACGGTTACCATTCCAGCATGCAGTCAAAAATCGTGGCGGTGGTCGGGACCGGAGCTTTAGGCACCAGCTTAGCGATGCTTCTAAGCCGAGCCAACTGGCCCTTGGCCGGCCTTTGGGACGAAGACCACCATCTCGCTTTGACCCGCTCGTTGCTGGTGGGATGTTCCGCCTACCCCTCACTCCAAGAACTTCTTCTCAAAGCTGAACTGGTGCTCGACTGTCGAAAAAAGGGAGAACCCCTAGGGCACCCCGCCGTCGCCTGCTTCGCCAGACCAGAGAGCGAGAGAGTGATTCCGTTCGCTCGGGTCACCACTTTCGAGGAGGGCTGCCAGCTTTTGCCGGGGTCCTATTTTGGATTGATCGCCAGTGAAGCCTACCAGACCCAATGGGTCCCCCTCATTGAGGCGATCGGGGGACTCCCTTTGCCTCTCCGTGACGATCAGGTCGAACCGGTGACCGAGCTGCATCGGCGCCTGGAAACTCTTCTAGAGGAGGCTAGCCGGCTTGGGCTTGACCCCGGCCGGCTGCTGCACTCCTGTCAAGCGTTGTAGCTGCTTGACGTCACCATTCCGCCTTCGCCGGTCCAGTTGGTATGGAAAAACTCTCCTCGAGGTCGGTCGACTCGCTCGTAGGTGTGAGCCCCGAAGTAATCCCGCTGAGCCTGCAAGAGATTGGCGGGAAGACGCTCGCGTCGATAACCATCGTAGAAATTCAAAGCACTTGAGAGGGCGGGAGTGGCGATACCAGCCTGGACGGCCTGGGCCACCACGGTCCGAAAAGCGGGCTGAGCCTGTCGGATCTGATTCTCGAAGTAGGGGTCTAAAAGGAGGTTGGTCAGGTTAGGGTCCCGGTCGTAAGCCTCTTTGATTTTACCGAGAAAGGCCGAGCGAATAATACACCCTTCGCGCCACATCAAAGCGATACCGCCGTAATTCAAATTCCAACCGAACTCTTGAGCCGCTGCCCGAAAAAGCATATAGCCTTGAGCATAAGAGAGGATCTTGGCGGCATAGAGAGCCTGGCCAAGGGCGGCCCTGAAGGCGTTAGGGTCGTCCTGGAAGGTCGACTCCGGCCCTTTCAGGACCCGCCCCGCCTCCACCCTTTCTGCTTTGAGGGCTGACAGAAAGCGGCTAAAGACAGCCTCCCCAATGAGAGTCAGAGGAATGCCCATCTCGAGAGCGGAAACGGCTGTCCACTTTCCTGTCCCTTTTTGACCAGCCGTGTCGAGAATTTTGTCCACCAGAGGCTTCCCGTCCTCATCGCGATAGGTCAAGATTTCGCTGGTAATCTCGACAAGATAGGACTTCAGGTCGCCCTCATTCCAATCAGCGAACACTTTGGCCATTGCGGGCGGGTCCATCCCGAGAAGGTGGGCCATCAGATCGTAAGCTTCACAGATGAGCTGCATGTCGCCATACTCAATTCCGTTGTGGACCATCTTGACGAAGTGGCCAGCCCCACCTTCGCCCACCCAATCGCAACACGGAGTCCCATCTTCCACCTTAGCGGCTATAGCCTGAAAGATCTCTCGCACGTGGGGCCAAGCTTCCTTTGAGCCCCCAGGCATCATGGAGGGGCCGTAGCGAGCCCCTTCTTCCCCCCCGGAAACCCCGCACCCGACGTAGAGAAATCCCTTCTCCTGCAGCTCTTGATAGCGACGATCAGAGTCAGCGCAATGGGAGTTGCCTCCGTCGATCACGATGTCGCCAGGTTCGAGCAGGGGGAGCAACTGCTCGATCACGGCATCCACCGCTCTTCCTGCTTTGACCATCAGCATCACCCGACGAGGCCGCTTGAGCTGAGCCACGAGCTCCTCCAAAGAGTGAGCGCCGACGACCTTGGTGCCTTGAGCCTCCTGAGCCAGAAACTCGTCCACCTTGCTGGTGGTGCGATTATAAACGGCTACTGTATAGTCGTTGTCGTCCATATTAAGAACGAGATTCTGGCCCATCACGGCCAGGCCGATCAAGCCGATGTCTGCTACTGCTATCATAGAGCCTGCTTTGCCTAGCGAAGAGAAAACCCTGTCAATCGTGCCATAGCTTCAGCGTAGCTGGCTTGGAGCTCGGCTTTGACGGCGGCAAACTTGTGCCCAGCCCGCCTTCGAAAGAAAGCATCAGTCGAGTAGCGAACGGAAGAAAGAAAGTATTTTTCGCTATTGCGACCGACCATGGCAAAGTAGGCCGTCTCGGCGGCCGGAGCCACCACGAAGTTGTCGTAGTTGACCACCACATTGACTTTCTTGCCGAGGGCCTGGAAGTAGTCATCGATCTTTTCCGACAACTCCTGAACCTGGCTTTCGTTGTCGAGACGGAGGCCTTCGAAGTTAACGAAGACCGTGTCACTTGCAGGGTCGTAATGGAGCCGCTCAGAGACGAGATCCTGGTTGCGCTCGGCCAAGCCCATCTGTTCGGGAGCGAAAAGGCGACAGTCCATGGCGGCGAGCGGCTCGGCGATGCGAGGACGAAAGGCCATATGGGCGAGAACATCCTTTTCCAAATCGACGCCGGGGGCCAACTCGAACAACTCCAGGCCGTCCTCAACCAATCGAAACGAAGCTCTCTCTGTCAGGTAGTAGACGGTTTGGCCTCGTTGGCGCGCGAAGCTCCCACTGAAGGTCACTTGCTCCACCTGGTCGACGAACTTTTGCCCTCGTCCCTCGCTGACGATCCGAAGGTTTCCGTTTTCGATAGCGATCTCAGATTTCGAAGTAAAAGTCCCCATGAAACAGACGAAATCGGCGTTCTGGCTGATATTGATGAAACCACCCGCACCGGCCAGGCGCGGGCCAAACTTACTGACATTGACATTGCCGTCCCGATCACATTCAGCCATCCCCAGGAAAGCCTGGTCCAACCCTCCACCGTCGTAGTAATCGAACTGGGAAGGCTGGTCGATGATCGAGCCGGGATTTGCCACCGCCCCGAAAGACAAGCCCCCGGCCGGAACCCCTCCCAAGCCGCCCGGCTCGACCGTCAGGGTGATAAAGTCGAGAATCCTTTCCTCGTTGGCGACCCTAGCGATCCCCTCAGGCATCCCGATACCGAGATTCACAACCGAGTTCATCTTCAAAAAGATGGCTCCTCGACGAGCTAGCACCTTACGGACAGTCAGGGGCATCGGGCTCAAAGCTGAGGAGGGAACCCGAATTTCACCGGTGTAAGCGGGGTTATAATCCTCGCTGAAAGTCTGTTGGTGATGACTGGGGTCGGCCACCACAACGCAATCGACCAGGGCCCCCGGAATCTTCACCATCTGAGGATGAACAGAATGAGCTGTGGTGACCCGCTCGACCTGAACCAGCACTACCCCGCCACTATTTTTGGCCGCTTGAGCGATAGCTAAAGCCTCGAGAGTGAGGGCTTCTCGTTCCATGGAGATATTGCCGTAAAGGTCGGCCGTAGTGCCCCGCAGCAGGGCCACCTGAATCGGAAAGGCTTTATAAAAAAGGAACTGCTGATCGTCTATCTCGATCAGCTTCACCAGATCTTCCTTGGTGGCCTGATTGAGCTTCCCCCCTTCAAGCCGGGGGTCGACAAAGGTTTCTAACCCCACATGAGTGATCACACCGGGCTTACCGGCAGCGATGTTGCGGTAGAGATGGGAAATCACCCCCTGGGGAAGGTTGTAAGCCTCGATGGTATTCTCCAGAGCCATCCGGCCCAGGCCAGGCACCAAACCCCAATGCCCCCCAACCACTCGCTTGACCAAGTTCTGGTGGGAAAAATGATTGAGACCCTTGCTCTTTCCGTCGCCCTGACCGGCGGCATAAACCAGGGTTAGACCGGAAGGAGAACCCGTCTCAAGGAAGCGCTTCTCAAGTTCCACTGCCAGGGCCTCAGGAAATCCGCTGCCGACGAATCCACCAGTCGCCACCGTGTCACCAGAGACAATGACCTGAACGGCCTCAGCGGCCGACACCACTTTATTCTTCAGCATGCCTCGAGGGTTCAACCCGAGCCAGAACTTTCCCTTATCGATTCAACTGGACGGCCCGGATGCCGACGGGACCGACCAAAGACAGAGTTTTAACCAGGAATCGGAAACTGTTGACGGCCCGCTGGGCATGATAGAGTTGCCATTTTGGGCCCGAGCGCCTCAAGTCTAAAACGAGAGAGCCGTACTGTTGGGTGGGGACGGCTTGGATCAGATAGGTTAACTGAAACTGTCCGCCTTGTTCTGGAGAGAACTCGACAGCCTTAAGCCGAACCACATCCCGACCCCGCTGTTGGCGCAAAGTGATTCCCTCCCGGATCTGAGCAACATCGTAGCGATAGGTCTGGCCAGCCTGTCTATGGATGAGAAAGACCGGTTGGTTGTCCTGATTAAGCTCGAGACTGAGAACATCCTTGACGGAGTCGTGGTCATTACTGGCGACCACCAGCAACTGCTCGCTGGCCAGACCGCCTGAACAAAGCCAGGCCAGAAGAAGAACTACTTGGAAGAAGCTTGAAACGTGCCGTCCCATTCGGGCGTAAGGGGCGACGGGCTGCCCTAGGGGACCCAGCAACTCATACACCTCGACCCCACGAGTTTTGCCTTTCACAGCCACTCGGTCGAGCCGTCGAAATCGAAACTCCTGGCGCGCCACTTCGTAGACGGACTGGGAGACCAAGATGCGCGTGCCATACTGCTTGTTCAACCCCTCCAACCGCGCAGCCAGATTGACTCCGTCCCCCAGAGAAGTGTAGTCCATTCGCTGAGGAGCACCAAAATGCCCGATCAAAACTTCGTCGCTATGAAGCCCAAAACGAGTGGGAAATTTGGGGTGCCCTTCCCAGGTCGGGTGATCAAAAAGGCGCTCTAGAGCCTCAACACAACTCCAGGCCGCTCGACAAGCTTTGAGAGGATGGTCTTGAGTTTTGACGGGAGCGTTCCAGATCGCCATCACGGCGTCCCCGATAAACTTATCGATGATCCCTTCGTGACGCTCGATCTCACTAGCCAGAGCGGCAAAATACTGACCAGGAACCATCAACCCGATAATCCAATGGTGAGTCTGAAGCAAATCGTCGGCCTCCTCTCCATCGACGCTCACCAGGCTGACCAAATAGTCCTTCCCTTCCAATCGGAAGCGGTCTAAGACGTAGCGAGCATCCTCCTCCACGCTGGCAGCCATCATGGTGGCCTTCTGAAGGACCGGGTCGCTTCCAAACGGGTAGCGGAGCTCGTCACCATCTCACGAGGCTCGCTCACTTCCCCTGGAGGCGCTATCAGCCGGCCCTCTTGATCGCACAGAAAAACTCGGTACTCAGGTCGGACCGTCGCCACCTCCCGATTAATTCTGCGAGTCGAGATCGTGACTCGCATCACGCCACCCAACTCTCCGCCCAGGAAAAACGGCTTGAGGGCTGAGAACACGACCCGAGGCTCTGATTCTCCTCGAGCTCGGTCATGAATATCCGTCCACCGGGAGACGCCATCTCTGGCGGGAGTCGAGTAGGTATAACTTTCGGTCGGACTGCTAACCTCACCACCCGGCTCGAAGGCGCCGGCTTGAAGCCCACCCCCGGCTGGTCTCCGGCGAACCATTTCGTCAAAGCGAGCACCCTCGGGAGCCACCGAATAGGTGACCAGGACCTCTTCTTGCTCGCGAAACACAGAAAGCTGATTTCCGTCAGGGTAGGTCACGGTCGCCTCGATCAGGTCGGGACGTTCGACCATCGAACGAAAAAGAAAGGCCTCTACCTGGGAACAGGACTTGGGGTCGGTGAGACCGAGCGCCACATCTTGCTCGAAGCGCTTGACCACCTCGGCCGGCTGAGACAAAAACTGGCGCAACTGGCGTCGAACCAGAACCGTTTCGTCCTTCAGGGACTGGACTGCCTGAAGGCTGATCACCTCTCGACTGATCTGAAACACCAGTACCGACAACCATCCGAGCAAGCCGGTAATCACCAACGAGGCCACTACGAACAGGGGTTGCAAACGAAGAGGAATCCGACTCATCGGGTGCCTATGACTTCATAAACACCTACCGGCTCCGACTTACCTTTCACCACCACGGCCTCGAGAGGGCGAGCCTCGATAAAGTCCTGAACCTCCTCATAAGTCGCCTGGCTGATCAAAATTCGGCCAGCCGCGGCCGCGTCGCAAAGGCGGGAGGTCAGGTTGACACCGTCCCCAATGACGGTATAGTCCATCTTGACGGAAGAGCCGATGTTCCCCAACACGACTCGGTCCGTGTGAATGCCGATACCGATTTCATAGGTCACCTCTCCTCGCGCCTGCCTCGCTCTGGTCAGCTCGCTGATCTCATCGCGCATCTCGATAGCCATTTTGACAGCCAGGAGAGCATCGTCGGGCCGAGGCGTGGGGGCCGACAAAACGGCCATCAAACTGTCGCCCAAGAACTTGTCAACATAGGCGTCGTAACGATAGGCGACCTTCGTCAAACACTCGAAATGCTCGTTGAGCAACGAGACAACCTCGAGAGGGTCGAGCCCCTCAGAGAGAGCTGTGAAACCGCGGATGTCGGAATAGAAGACCGTCAACTTCAGTTTCCGACCGGTGAGACCCAATTCTCCTCGATACTTTTTCTTCAGGAGACTATCCACAACCTTGGGGGAAAGATAGCCTCCGAAGAGCCGATGAATAAGAGCCTTGTCCTCCTCATCGACTCGGTTAAGATAAGCCGAAGAAGCGGCCGTGGGGAGCAGTAGGCCAAGCCAGGGACCAAGCACGGGCAAA
Source organism: uncultured Burkholderiales bacterium (assembly GCA_964423525.1). Taxonomy (GTDB): domain Bacteria; phylum Vulcanimicrobiota; class Xenobia; order Xenobiales; family JADMJV01; genus CAYRFU01. Next base: position 23,733 of record CAYRFU010000047.1, read on the forward strand.
AGGTAATGGGTCCAACAGAACACCAAGAAAACTACGCCATACCAAACAAAAAGGCCGGTCAAAACCACCAAAGTCGCTCCTCGCTGACCAAGTTTCGTGACCAGGATAGAACCGAGCAGACCAAAGAGCAGAATCATCAGAAATTCGTCCACAAACTGACTCCGGAGAACCGGACGATCCTCGATCAGCGAGGCCAGAATCTCGGCCTCGACGTAGATGCCAGGGACATCGGCTCCGAAAGGAGTGGCCGTGTAGGGCTTGACTTCAAAATTGGTAATACCCACCAGCACCACCCTATCCCGGAAAAACTCGAGATCTTTCGACCCCATCTGCATCACCTCTCCTAGGGAGCGAGTGGGAGCATAAGACCAGAGCCCTTCGGCCACCTCAGTCCCCCCCTCGATAGCGGAATCCTTCAGGCCATAGTTCACCAATAGCCGGCCCTCCACGAGGCGAATCTTATGAGGCTGGGCATCGACCTTCCCGTGAGCCGCCCTGGGATGAACCAAAAGCAAGTCTTCCTGAGCCTCAACCTCCGGTCCTTGACCACCAAGAAGCTCCCCAAAAGCCAACAACGAAAGAGCTGTGACAGGAGAAGCCTCTTTACTAACCTGGTCGCTTCGCCGGTCGTAAACTCGAAGCCGGGCCACCGGGAAGATCTCTCGAACGACCTTGTCGTTACCCAGGTCGAGCAGAGTGACACCAAAATACTGTCTCACCACCTCTCCTTCCGCCTCCCAGTCAAACAGCGGAGGATCGACCACGGTTCCCAGCTTTCCGGAATAGACAGGAGCGCTCAAGAAAACCCCTCGACGATGAAGAGACTGAAACTCCCGCGAAAGGCGACGAAAGGGAACATCGATGACCACGCAGCGTGCCCCCGCCTCCAGCAGCAACTGAGATAGCTCGGCAAACACTCCTGGCGACCAGGGCCACCGCTCGGGGGCTCGGCGCAGCGATTCGTCGTCGATAGCCAGGACCGCAACCTGCTCCTGAGCCCTGTCATACTGCGGACCCCAGTCGAGGTTGTTGCGAAGAACCCAAAGAGAATCACTGATGAGGTCGTTCACCCCAGCCAAGCGGTCGATACTTTGCCGATCGAAAGCGAGCCTGGTCACCAGTAGCAAAATGGTGGTGGCGACACCCACCACGAACGGTCGCCAGCTTCGAGGGATCCTGTTCATCAAGAAAGCATTGAACGTGGCCCCGCCAGCCCCCTCCGGAAAGAACAAAACCCCCTACCTGAGGGGGTTGGTGCGGAAGGGGAGACTCGAACTCCCACGGGCGTAAGCCCACAGAATCCTGAATCCTGCGCGTCTGCCAATTCCGCCACTTCCGCGAGTGCGGAGAGTCTAGCACAAAGCCTTTCGCAGGTCAATGCCCTAATCGTGCGACAATCTCAGGAACTGAGGCCTTCTTCAATAAAAGGCTGAGCGAAACCGGAAAGATAGGGTAGGTTCAGATTCTTGCCCTGCCAGGCCACCAACATGGAATAGAGAGTCACACCCAGAGCAGCCCAACTGACAAGTTTGACTAAAGGGTAGAGCAAAAGGCTAAAAAGAACGAAAATCTTCCCGATGAGGGCCAGACCCGTGTGAAGGAGAACTCCGCCCACCCATAGACCCAGACCGAGAAAAAGCGCGTGGTAGGCGTGGTGACGCAAGAACGGATCGTGGCGCTTATCCGGGGTCATATAGATCAAAGGAAAGACAAGATACCAGAATGGGTAGGCCAGGGCGGCCAAAAGCCGATCTTCTCTACTCGTCGTCATCCTTTGATTTTAGCCATCGACTCCGGGAAGCCTGCTTAAAAGACTCGCTTGGCGCCTAAGTACCTGGCCTTATAGTAAGCTGTGTCCAAACTGTCGATGGTCACACCGCGGGAAGACGAAGCATGGATGAAGGAGCGATTGCCGAGGTAAATCCCGCAATGGGAAGCGCCCGGCAGGTAGGTCTCAAAGAAGACCAGGTCCCCGGGAGCCTCTTTACCCTTGGGCACCTTCTTACCCTCAAGATATTGCACGTCAGCGGTCCGGGGAAGCTTGATACCGTTCATACGGTAGACAGCCTGGGTGAAGCCGGAGCAGTCAAAAGCTCGACTGGTCGTGCCCCCCATTCTATAAGGAACGCCGATAAAACGCTTGGCCGTTGATGTCACCCCACGCAGCAGTCGACCACGGCGAGAACTCATCTCTCTGCGACGGCGCTGAGCCGCAAGCTCCTGTTCCGTGAGAACTGCAACCCGATTAGCGGGTGGGGGCCCCTGGTCAACGTTCGTCGTCAAGCTGGGAATGGCGGGGGCAGCCTGCTCTAAGGGAGCAACTTTTTCAGGAAGAACCAGCACCAATCCGGGAGTCACCTCTCCGAGACCAGGATTGGCTCGCTGAATCTCATCTTGGGCTACCCCGTAGGTCTTGGCGATGGTGGCCAGAGTGTCTCCCTCTCGAACAGAATAGAGGATGTCCGCTGAAAGCGGGGCGGCGAGCAGAAGGCCCAGCAGTGCCCTGGTTATCATTCCTTGAATCGGTCGCGTCATAAGTTTGAAATCCTTTCCCACACAGAGAACTTCGGGCGTTTCTTTGACAGACTCGAGATCCCTTTTCTCCGAAGACATCCTCTACTTCCGAAGCAACCCTTTGACCCCGGACGTCCCCATATCCACAAGTGTTCCAGGAGGCTGGAAAGGGAAAAACAGCCTGACCAGAAACCAGCAACCTAGTGTCCTCCTTCCACGATAATCTGCGTTCTCGAGGTCTTCCCGAGCTACCAGGGAAGCAGCAAAACTTTCGTATCAAGATGCTTGAATTTCAGTCGGGCGACCTTGATGAGCGAGGGTTAAACCGCTACATTCGTAAGCAAGACCTGGCGGGACGACAGATTCTGGCCAATATAGCCCCAGACCAGCACGACCCTGAAACGGAAATGAGTGGCAAAGAGATGTTCGAAGCGGCCCGCCGAGGCCTACACGCCCATCTTCAAGCCCTGGAACTCTTTCGGCATTGGGTGACTCAGCCGTTTAACCAGGAGCTGAAGGATTCTTGCCTGGCTTTGGCCGGTCAGGGCGACGCCTTCCTGAACGAGGCCCTGCGAATCTGCTTCGATCTGTGCTTAACCCTGGATGAGGCGGCCCTGGAACTCCTGAAGTCGATGGGCAAAGCCACCGGCTCGGACGGGGAAGGGAATGCTCTTTGAACCGACGAACCGATGCTCAAAGTTAGAACCTGAGGAATGAACGGTGGATCAAACTAACCCGCAGCACCAAAGAATGGCTCAACAAGCCCCTGAACCTGAACCCGAAACCGTCGACCAGCGCCTGCGTGAGGCAGAGGAGGCAGCCGAAAAGGCCGCTTCCGGCGAGTGGAGCAACGAACAGTTCGCGGAATTCATCGACGGCTTGTCTCAAACTCTTCAAGAACGTGAAGAGCAGATTCGTCAGATCGAAATTCCCCCCGAGGCCGTCGAAGATTTCCGAGAAGAACTCGAAGTCGGCTTCACCGGCATCCAGCTCTGGCACGAAGGCGTAGCTCGAATGGCTCTCTTTGCCGAGGATATGGATGTGGCTCATCTTGAAGAAGGTCTTGAGATCTGCCGACAGGGCAACGAGCACATCAACGAAGCCATGAGAATCAACCGAGAGAATCGCAAGCGTCTGGAAGAGATGTATATCGATTCCTCAACCATGATGTAGAGCCCAGCGATGAAATAAAAAAGGAGCGTTGGCCGACGCTCCCTTTTTTATGGCCAAGGCGTCTTATTGACGCATATAGGCAGAGAACTGTTCAGCTGCTCGCGAGAACACCTGAGCCCGATTGACGCTGGCGTCGAGGATGGTTTTCATGGAGTCGGCGAAGGCATCTTGCATAATTTGCCACCGCTGAATCTGCTGCTGTTGCATGATGGCCCAGGTCTCCATCCAGAGAGTACGAACCTGCTCCATCTCCATGTATTGCATTTTTTGACGCTCGGCGAAGTCGCGAGTCATTAAAGGGTCAGGCTGACCGGGATGGGGGGCTCCGGCACCACCCGTCGCCGC
>CAYRFU010000048.1:0-6789 GCA_964423525.1 uncultured Burkholderiales bacterium
CATGCTCCGCCGGCTCGGCGGAAACGCGCTAGCTTGGCCCGAGATTCAAAGCAGCGTCACGGGGAGACGAGACCCTCCCCAGAAACGTAGACGGGGAAGTCGGGGGGAAAGACTTGAGGATGGTGATGGCCGGAGCAGAAAAGAATGAAGGAGTCGTCACGAAGACGATAGAGCAAAACGCCCCCGCCGAGAGGACACTCAGGTTGACCATCCAGTTGAGAAGGGTAGGCCCCAGTCCGTTGGGCGACCCGCCGGGCCAAAGCGGACCATTCCCGGCAGGCCTGAAGACAGTCTGGGTCCGCGTGGGCCTCGGGACAGGTCACCGTCGCTTGAGGGGGAGGGCGTCGGTAGTCGTAAGTTGGCTCACCTGCTGCGGGACAGATCGGCTGCGTCTGCTTGACGTCAAAGAGAGAGGCCGGGTAACCTCCCGTCTGCTCGGCATAAGTCTCGCAGGCTCGGGCGAGGTCGACAATCTGTTCTTGGCATTGAAGCGCCCGTCGCCGGTGAGAGACCGGAAGCAGCAAAAGGACCAGGAGGGCAACCAACAAGAATAGGAAGGCAAGCTTCAAGAGAAGCTTTCCACTTCTAGCCATTTGAATTCGTCCGGTCAAGTCAAGCCGAAGTTCTGCTTCAGCCATCGCCGGACCTCGCCATCAGTGACGAAGAAAAAACTCGCGCACGACCTCGATGGCGTCAAAATCGCGACAGACCCTCCCGATGACCCGTTCGGGGAGATACTGGACCCCGCCAGGGACCGTGTGACCACCACCTATCACTTTGTAAAGTATGACTTCGCTGTTGCGACGCCCCTTACCCCAAGAGAATTTCTCCACCGTGCACAAATCGTCAGAGAGGTCAGGGAGTTTCTCCTGACCCAGATAGCGGCAGCCGTTGTGGGCCGTCCACAGTTCAATGGCCCGGTCGGTAGAAACGATCCCGGGCCGGGTGCGGTTTGGCAGAGTGATCGGTCCCCCACTGTAAGGGACTAAGGGGTCTTCGGTGCCCTGGACAATCAAGACCGAGAGCGGATGAGAGGGTGCGAAGTCGGGAGCAAGAGGCAGAGGGATGCCGCCTATCATAGGGGCGATGGCGGCGAAACGAGACGACAGTTCGATACCCAGCCGATGACTCATCATGGCTCCGTTAGAAGCGCCGGTAGCGTAAACCCGGCCCGGTTCGACCGGGAACACCGTTTCCAGGTGGTCGAGCAAGGCCTCAATATAGGAAACATCGTCAGCAAGATCCCCCTCGAACTCCCGACCATCGTTCCATCGCCTTCCGTCACCGTCGGGATACACCACCACGAAACCCCTCACCGCGCGCGTTCTCTCGCCCAGTCGAGAGGCTTGACGAGCGGACCCTCCCCCACCGTGAAAGACCAGCAACAGCTTCACGGTCTCAGGCATCGGGTCAGGAACAGAGAGCAGATAGCGCCGCTCCCTTCCATCGACTTCCAGAGACTCGAAGCCCCAAGCGGGGAGAAGAATCAGCAGGAGTAAAAAGAGGGCTACCAGGATGTAGAGTTTCTTCATAGCCCAAGAACCGAGAAGAAACGAAAAAGTTGCAGCTTATGGGAATCGGCGGCGGATGGCGGCGGCCCGTTCGTCCAATCCCTCGGCGTCATAGCAGACCGCTAGCATCTGCAAAGCGGGCAGGTAGTCCGGCCTTTGAGCCAGGACCTTTTTCAGCAGTGGAGTCGCCTCCCGATAGCGGTTTTGAGAAAAAAGGCTGTAGGCTAAACCGAATCGGTTGCCCAGGTTGGGTGAGAGTTGGCAGGCTACAAGGAAGGCTTCTTCTGCCTGCTTGGGTTGCTGGGCCGGTCCTTTGATCGCTCCGATGGAAGCATAGACATTGGCTAACTGAGAGGACAGTTCTTGGCGCCGGGCCTGATGGATCGATTCAAGCCCATCCAGGGGGAAACGCTCCACGGCCAACTCTAACAAAGCCATCCCTTCCACGACCTGTTGGCGACGTTGATAGTAACCCGACAGATCGGAATAGAAATAGGGGTGATTGAACGGGTCAAGTTCCAGCGCCCTGGATAGCGCCTGGCGGGCCTCCGAAAGATGACCGAGTTCCTCCAACCCCAAACCCAAGAGATGCCAGTGGGGGGCGTGCTCGGGGGAAAGGTCCAGGGCGGCGCGGGCCGAGTTCACCGCTTGGCCAGGCTGTTTCAGATGGTGAAGCTGCAAGAGCCCGAGCTGATGCCAGGCCTGGGTGTTGTAAGGATTCCAAGCCAGGGAGCGGCGCAAGGATGCTTCGGCTAAGCGAGGCTCGGCCGCTCGCTGCTGTTTAGCCAAGTTCTCATAATAGTCTCCGAGCATCACCGGCACCTGGAAGAGAGCGAGCGAAACGAAAACCATAGCGAAAAGGGGAACGGTAGAGCGGGCGAGTTTCTGGTCAGCCCTGTTCCAACTCAGGCCAGCGAGACAGGCGGCTGTCACCACCACGTTAGGATAGCGCAACTGAGTGTCGACCAGGTCGTAGACCAGCAACCCCAGAGCCCCCAGGAAGAGCCCGAGAGCCCAGCCTTCGAAAGGCTGGTTCAGGGAACTCCAAACGAATCCCGCCAAAGCCAGGATGACGAGCGCCAGACCAACCCAGCCAGTCTCGCTCGCAAGGGTCAAGACCCAACTATGGGGTGAGTTGGAGAAATAACGAAAATCCTCCTGATAGCGGGGATAGGCCTGCTTGTAGCCTCCCGGGCCAACCCCCAACCAGGGATGAGCCCGAGCCATTTCTAGAGCACTGGACCAAAGCTTCAAGCGAGCCTGAGTCGAATTATCTCGACCTACCAGCTTCTCAGCCCTCTCCTGAGCGAAACGCAGACGCTCCCCCCCGCTATCGAGTCCCCCCACCACGGCCCCGGTGATGGCCAGGACAACAGCGAGTTTGGCCACCACCAAAGCGGGCCTATCCAGCTGCCCCAGAAAGAGGGCAACAACCATCCCACCCGCCAGAGCACCGAGCGCGGGATGAACTTTGAGAGCCAACAGGCCGGCGATAGCCAGCCCTAGCAAGCCGAGTCCGAGTCGGGGCGGGTCGGGCCGAGAAAGGCCGATCACGGTCAAGGCCATCAAAGTCAGGGCTACCGCTGTGGCCGCTCGGGAGATAGCCAGAAAGATACAGGCCAGGACCAGGGCGATTAGAAAGGCCAGACCTGCAAGCTTGAGGGGAGAAAAGTCGGAGGGGGCTAGGTAAAGACACAGCAGGAAAGGCACGAAGCACAGGCAGTATCCAGCCATCGGGTTGGGCGCTCCGAAAGCGCCTCTCAGGTAGAAATCCTCGGGTCCAGTCTGGCTCAGACTGAAAAGGTTAGCAGCCACCACCACCACCAGGCCGCCTAGGAGCCAGACCGGAGCCTGACGGCGGTCGATGTTGGTGGCCACAACCAGAGCCACCAGGGCGGCCACCCACTGGCTCCACACCGTCACCGATTCCCCCACCGGTGATGAAGTGAAAGCTGAGACCAGGGCCAAAGCCAGGAAGACTAGTCCACCGAGCAGGGGCAATCTTAGAGAGCGAGGCCAGCGAGGCTCCTCGAAGCACCAGGCCAGACCGGCCGCGAAAATCGAGAAGCTCATCAGGCGGGCGCTTCCACCGACCAGACCTCCGGCGTCTGAATCCACCAGCAAAAAATGAAAAAGGGAAAGCTCTTGACCTGGCTCAAGAAAAAGGGAGAGCAGAGAAATCAAGACCGGGAGGGACAACCCAAACCCCAGCAAGTAAGAAGCGATCACTACCCTCCGGCCATTACGCCCTGACGAAACAAGTGAGATACGGCCATCTGTGGGTCCGGGAGAGATGGGGTGCCTTTAAGGAAGGGGATCGTGTCCGGGTTGGCTTGCAAAGCCTTGGCCACCTCCTGGAGGTTGGTGGCCTCCCCGGGCCGGCCGAGGCTTCTCAAGCCGATGCCCACCTGGGCCAAAAGCTCCTGGCACAGTTTGGGTCGGCCGTCGACGTGGTAGCAAAAGGCCAGCCACATCATCGACTCAAGACGGGCTGGTGGGGCCGGGGAGGCCTCGGCTAAAAGCCTCTCTAGTCCGGCTCGGGCCAATACCAGGTCGGCCTCCTCCCGCTGGCGCGTATAGCGATCGTAGAGAATTAAAGATTTCAAGTACTCTGACAAAGCCTGGCCGCTATCGCCATAGCGCCCCAACAAAGCCAGGGCTCCGTCGTGATCACCGAGCTCCAGATAGACCTCGGCCTGGCGGGTCTCGTAGGTGGGCTGCCAGCTCGCTTCGAGCAGGCGCCGACCTGCCCCCATCGCCTCTTGGAGCCTCTCAGCCACATTGCCGACCAACTCACGACCCTCTTCTAGGAACCCCTCAAGACCCGGGCGTCGGGGGGGAGCTGGAGGGGGCAGGTCTTCTGCCTGGCTGGCGATGGCTCCGAGACTTTGAAACCAACGGGCGTAAAGAGGATAATTGCGACGATGGAAAATGGAAATGCGCAAAGTCGAGTGTTTGTTCTTAAACAGGAAGTCTCGAGCCGCACTCACCACTTCAGCGGCAGCAAATTCATCCGAGAGAGCACTATGGAGCGAAGGCACATGGGTGATGCCCACGCGCAGAGCCTGAATCTGGGAAGCCATCGCCAAAGCTTTTTGGCAACTCTTGCGCAACTGGGCACTGGAGTTTGTCTGAATGGGAGGTAAAACCACCAGCTTTCGGCAGGGCAAGTCTCCAGCCTCGACTCCTATCGGTTCGCTGGCCTGCTGAGCTCGATAGAACTCCAACGATTCCTGGCCGGCCCTTTCTAGAATGTAGTGCCCGAGCCGGTCCCAATCTCCGGTGGTGACTAGCACATCAAGCGGCTCTGAGGTGGGGTCTTCTTGAACCAACCGAAGGGGGACTTTAGGTGCCACTAGCTGGGAGGCCCGGGCGCGAGCACTCAAGTAGCGAGTGTAGGCTGAGCGAAACTCTACCCGCGCCAGGTCTTCCTTGAGAGAAGCCTCAAGAGGGTCGTCGGGTCGGAACGTCTCAAGCTCTTCCAACCAGTTCAGGGGAACCCCCCGGGGGTGGGCGGTGAGATAGACGAATTCACACTTATCGAGAAACTCGCTCCAGAGCGTCTTGGGGTCACTTGCCATCGCCTCGACGGGTTCGCCACCAGACTGTTTAAATCCCGGCAACCAAAGCTCGAAAGGTTAGGGTTTAAGATGGGGACGATGATAGTCGGGCCCCAGCCAACAACCGTGGTCAGCGCTTACCTGGATGGGCGGGCTACCGGCATCGAGGTAGGGGTTCTACGAGCTGTTGACCAGTTCGAGAAAGCCCAGGAGCGCTCCCGAGGCCAGCTCCAGGTGACGGTAGAAGGACGCCGCTATTGACCGAAAAGCGGCTTGGTCCAGCTGGCCCTCCAGGCCGGTCTTCCTTGGCAGGCTGAATAGCCATGGCCCTCTGGGGAGGCTTCTCCCAACCCCTGGTCGGATTCGGCCTGGGAATGCTGGCTGGAGGTATCGGACTGTGGTCGGGCCTGAAGAAAGCGATCTCTGGCTACACCGCCCCTCAATGGCAGCCGGGTACCCGCTACACCGTAGGCCGGGGCTGTGAGCCTGCAGGAGCAGAGACCGGACCTGAGCGCCTGCGGCGAATGGTGGAATCCAACCTCCAAGCCTATCCTTCCGGTCACCAGGTCGTGGTCTTGTCAGGCCACGGAACCGACCGTCAGGTGGCCAACTTGGCTTGGACCGAAGTCGGTCAGCAGATGGAAGGTTTGCGGGTGGAATCGACCGTGATCGATGCCTGTTCGGCCGCTCGACTGGAGATTCTGCCGCACCTGACCCCTTGGTCCACCACTGTTTACTGCTCACCCCACAAAGTCCCCACCCACGGCTTCTCATTCGAACATCTTCTTCAGCCGAAGCTGTTAGGCCAGCCCGACCCTGAGGGCTGGCTGGGAGAGCTGGCCCAAGACACCTACTCCATCTCGGCCATCGACGGTCAGGCCTTCAACACTCGGATGCTCCCTGCTCTCGACCGACTGGGCCGCCACCTCAGCCACAACCTAGAACCGGCTCGGGCAGCCCTGGGCCGGACTCCCCCACTGGGAAGGTTTAGCTCGAGGCGAGCCCTGAGGCATTTTCTCGAGGCCTTAGCTCAACAAGGTATCGATATCGACGAGGCCAGCCAAGCTTTGGCCGCCACGGTGGTAGCTACTAAGAACGACTTTAGTTTCTCTTTCGACCTGAAGGATACTGCCCATCTCCCGAGGGGATGGCGGGACTTTGTAAAAGCGGTCACCCGGTGAAGGTTCATTTGCTCGACGGAACCTACGAGCTGTTCCGCAATTTCTATGGTGCCCCCAAAGCCCAGACCGAATCAGGCTTGGAGGTGGGCGCTACCCGTGGGTTGGCCCGCAGCCTGGTGTCGCTTCTGCGCCAGCCAGACGTGAGCCACGTGGCTATCGCCTTCGATACGGTGATCGAGTCTTTCCGGAACGAAATGTTCTCCGGTTACAAAACGGGAGAAGGGATCGATCCCCGCCTTTGGGAGCAGTTTCCCCTGGCCGAGCAAACCTCAGCCGCTCTAGGCCTGGTCGTCTGGCCGATGCGAGAGTTTGAGGCCGACGATGCTCTGGCCAGCGCGGCCGCCCGCTTTAGCCAGGACCCGCGAGTGGACCAGGTAGTGCTTTGCTCGCCCGACAAAGACCTGGCCCAGTGCGTTCGAAACGAGACCGTGGTCTGTCTCGATCGGCGGCGCCAGAAAGTCTTGAACGAAGAAGCTGTGGTCGAGAAGTTCGGAGTTGGTCCGGCTTCAATCCCTGACTATCTGGGCCTGGTGGGCG
>CAYRFU010000048.1:6799-27729 GCA_964423525.1 uncultured Burkholderiales bacterium
CGACGGCATTCCCGGTCTGCCGGGTTGGGGCGCCAAATCCGCGGCCACTATCCTGGCTCGCTATCGACACCTCGAGCAGATTCCCGATAACGAGAAAGAGTGGGACGTCAAAGTGCGCGGAGCCGCCCGCCTGGCCGCCACTTTGAAAGAGCAGCGAGAAAGCGCCAGGCTCTATCGGCAACTGGCCGTTTTGCGGACCGACGTGCCTCTAGAAGAAAAACTCGAACAACTCTGCTGGCAAGGCCCGGACCGGTCGAAGCTGTCCGACTTGCAACAGCTCATCAACCTCCGCCTGAACCTCTAACTGAAAGCCGTTCGCGTTGCTAGCCACCCAAGAGGGTGGCCAGAACCCGAGCGTGAAACTCCCGCTCGTGACTGTCATCCACCTCTTCCAACTCACGATTGGTCACCGAAAAAATCCCGGACAGGAGAAGGTAGAGCAGTTCCCGGGGACGTCCCCGTCTCTCTAATGCGACCACAAAAGGATGGTCCCGATTTATGCAGATTTGTCGGTCCCGCAGCTCGAAAGACGGGCCGTCGCGGCCCAGAGGCTGGCAGAGTACCGTCTCGAGGTCCTTCAGACGAGGATGGATCTCCGCCGCTCCCAGCAGGCGGAACTCGGCCGCCAGGGCTCCTTCAAGGGTCAGGGCTGACCTGGGAACCACTGGCTCGGAGGAGATTTCCTCCCGTTCCAGCACTGGGACGGAGGCCTCCACCTCTTTGAGGTCCTCAGCCTTGACTTCTTTAAGGTCCTCAGCCACCAGCTCTTGGAGAAACCGCTCTAGCCAACTCCCTTCCTGTAAAAGGATGACGAACTCCCGACCCACCGGCTCCTGGCCAGGACGACAGAACTGGATCACGCCGTCTTTGACGAAGACGTTCTCCAGATCCACGATGCGCGCGAACCGTCCCTCCGTAAGCGGAAGGATATGCAGCTGCTCGAGCTGGCGTTCCAAAGAAGTCTGCTGAGGCACCGAATTCCACCAGGAGAGAACAACTCTTCGGGCGGCGGGAAAGTGAAGATGGTCGGGTGGAGGGAACTCCTCGATCAGCTTCTCCAGCAGTTTGACATGCCAGCTCTTCAACTTCTCTTTGAGCTGGTCGGCCGTTTCCTCACTGACGCCATCCCAGCTCGCGTTAGGCTTGAACGGTCCCTGAATGACTCCCACGAACCCAGGGCCGGGATAGACCTCACGTGACTCGAGCAGCACCCCTTCGGCCACAAGCTCCAATCCCGCCGAGGCGGGCGACTCCAGAGGAATGCCGATCTCTCCCCGATACCAACGCCCTTTACGGCCGTAAGTGACCAACCATCGATAAGCTGGGTGACGGGCCTCGAGAGTCAGCTCCTCGACTCGATTCCGCTCTTTGTTGCGGCGAGCCTGAGCCATCAAAACGAGGCGATTGGTCAGGTCGGAAAGGTAGGGAAAGACGGGTCTTAGCAAGGTTCGCTCGGTGGCATCGAGCATCACCACTTGCCGGTCTGGCCCGACTGCCTCCAGCAGGTCTTGGGGTTGAGTTTGCTCCAACGGCAGGAAGGCGAGGCGGGCCTCGCGTTCAAACTCTTCCCGCAATTGACGGAAGGTCAACGGTTGGTCTCGATTATCACGGAAGAGGGGCGCGCTACTCAAAGATTGCACCAGATGGTCGCGCTCGTTCTGCTCCCAGAGGCGAACCAGGGTGGCCACCAGATAGCGATTGCAGTCTTTCCCGTCTCCGGCTTGGAACTCCATCAAGAGCTGACGCACCGCTGATTCCGCCTCGTCCTCAAGCCGGGCTAACAGAGACAGATAGTCATCGTTCTCGGCCACTCCAAAATGGTCCGAACTGATGCGGAGGTGGTCGCAATTGACTCGACAGTCGATCGGGATGGCCAGCTGACAGTCCGTCTTCTCCTCCATCAGTCGAAACTCGCGGTAGAAACGGACCCGACTGTGACTGAAGCCGTGAGGTAAAAGACCGAGTTCCCCTTCTAGACCGTCTCCCAAGGAACGCCTGAGGACTAGCGGGAGGCTTCGATCTAGAGCCAACTCTGGCTCGGCCGGTCGGCGACGGAACTCAGCCAGTTTCAGTTCCCGGGCCACCATAGGGAGGGCGTCCACCAGAGCGTAAGAGCCCAGCAGGCGCTGCATGATGGGCACACGGTCGGCGTTCAAGAGCAGGACAGGATGAGGCAACTCAACCTCCGGCTTCGAGGTTAAAAAAAGAGTTTCTTTCCGCTGGCGGAGCTCGTTGAGACTCATCGAGGACCGGTCGACAGTGGTAAAGAAAGGGAGCCGGGCCATCGCCTCGCGATGAGCATCCGGCTTGGCAAAGCCCTCGCCCTCGGGGCCAGCTTCGCGTCGAAACTGAAGCCAAAGAAACTCCTCAAGAGCCTCATCGCGCGACTGAACCCAGGCTTGAAAGGCCGGCTCCACCAGAGCTCGAACTTCCTGCTGGAGTTGAGCCTCGAGAGAGTCCCAGGCTGAATCCTTGACCACCCCATCAAAATCTGGGTTGGCCGTCAACCCGTCGCCATCGACGATCACTTCAACCGGTCCGTGAGCACCGGGGAGAGTGAGACGAGCCAGAGGTCGACCCCGATAAAGAACGGTGAGTTCGAGCGAATAGCGAGCGCCTCGGGAGATCCCGATCTCCCCATCCAAAGCTTCCAAGGTTTGCCTCAGAACCGGTTGACCGCCAAGACGAGGCTCGACCGGGTCCTGGGTCAGAAAGTCCCGCTCGGCTAAGGCTCTCTCATAATCTGCTCGAGCCGGATGGAGAGGCCTACCGAGGTAGGCCAGGACCACTTCTAGCTGCTTGGGTTTCAAGAGGACGACCGGATAGTCGAGAATCGGTTCGAGGTCGGGCTCGACCCGAAGCCAACCGAGAGGCTCTCGGCAACTCTTGAGTTCATCGAGAGAAAAGAAGCCTCCAGCCAACTTGGGATAGAGCGGGAAGGAGCACAGCGAGCGAGGCCACTCACCCTCTTTCGAGGCAGTCACGAATTCGAGGTAATGAGCCATCAGCAGCCGTCCCTCCTGATGGCTCGGCAGTTGGCTGTAAAGCGCCTCGAGGTTCTCTCGAATCACGGCCATCATCTGAGCGTAGGCCTCATCTTTGACGGGGCGAGCCCAATCCACCCAGGGGCGGACCTGGGGAGCCTCCACCGCCACACAGAGACCCTTAGGGAGCTCCCCGGTCTCCGATTCAAGCATTCTCAGAAGAGGCCGCTCCTGCTTAAAAATTTCGAGTTCGTAATAGGAACGACGGCCACCGTCTAGCCCCAGCTCTCCTCGGATCTCTCCCTGGTGAAAAGTTTTCTTGGCAAGCCACCTGGCCGGACGCGCCAGACGGGGTTCGGACGGGGGCCGAGAGAGCCAAAGCTTTTCGTGCCGACGCGCCTCGACCGAGAGAGACAGGAGCTTGGAGCCATCAGCGGCTTTGGGAAACACCTGAGCCACCAGCTCTTTTTCGTAGCCCCCGTGATAAAGGACCGGGGTATCCCCCCAAGGCTCGACGTCCCAGAAATGATCGGTGACATAGACTTTCTCGGCCTCGAAAAATGGGCGCAGAGAAACCTCCTGGGCGTTGGCGTCGAGGAAGATTGGGAGGTCGAGCAACCCCGACTTCAATTCGCGCCAGCGCTGCCAACCCGACTCGGCCCGAATCCTTTCTTTAACCATCCTTCGAAAGATTCTTTGGGCCACCCGCTTGCGGCCCTCCTCTAGCTCCTCGAAGTCCTTCATCAGGTTGAGCAACATCTTTTTGAGTTCGGCGCGGACCAAGCTCAGGGCGTTGCGCCAGTCTTCATCCTCAACCACATCACTCTGAGAGACGTTAAGGCGGAGTTTATCGTGCCACAGAACGACCTCCGCCTCGGTGTAGCCCAGGTCGACCTCGCGCCGAGTGATCACCACCCCGTTCCAGACCAGCGTAAAGCGCGAACTGTCCCGAGCGACGAGAGGAATCTTGATAGCAGCCGAAAAACGGCCCACTCCCGAGCGGTCTCCTCCTAACCCGTCGCCATTTTCCCAAGCCAGGCCCCGCTTGGATAGGTTCATCCCTCGCCAGGCCAGCGCGTCCCCAAAGTCGAGGGGCTGGTCAACTCGGCGCTCGTTGACAGTGATGGCCAGGTTCGAGTGGCGAGCCCCCTCGGCCAGGGATTTCCCCTCCGGGGGTAAGCCGACCAATTTGGAAAAGAATTTCTGCAAAGTGCGCCAACTCTTGCGCTCCCGAACGTGAACTCGAGAACCCGGGAGGAAGTCTTCATCTGGAGCCTGGTGCAGCCGTTCGAGCTTTTCTCCGTCGCGGGTCAAGACTAAACGAGAGCCTTCTCGACCGTCCCAAGTTTCTAGCGAGATGGTGGCTGGGGTGAGTCCCAAAGCGGCGTTGAGTCCGATGGCCAGAAGGCGAAGGCGACGATGTCGGTCACTCTCCTGAGCACCTGAGAACAGACTGACAAACAGCTGGTCGAGTTCCTCATGGCTGAGCAGCTCTCCGTCGTGCCACAACACCAGGTCATCGGCGTCATTGTAGCAGTCGACCGTGGTGGCTCCTCCCAGAGCGGCCGAAGCGGCCAGCATCAGGACATAGCGATGCGGGTCGGTCAGCTGGAACTTTTTCATTTTCTCGCGCGCCCGGCGGGGGTCGAGGGTGAAATGCCCGCCCGATTCCTTTTTGCCGCTTTGTAACCCGCGCAGATAGGTGCTGACCTGCCCGCTCATGGGCTCCGCTTCGGTCCCCCTCACGGGGATCCTGGAAGGAAGCTAGCAACCGGTGAAAAAGTGAGGCACGTGTCAGCCAGTTCCCTGGAAGAGCTACTCGAGCAGGGTCAGCAAAAGATCGACGAGCTCCGCTTCGAAGAGGCCGTGGCCCTTTTTAAGCAAGCGGTGGAAGCTGAGCCCGAGCGGTCCCGTTCGGCCGGAGCCACCAACCGGCTGGCCCACTGCTATGTCGTGCTCGGTCAGTGGGATCAGGCCGAGAGAAGGCTCAAACCTTTGCTCGAAAGCCGCGTCATCCAGGGCTCGGTGCGGGTCGAAGCCCTCTTACTCTTGGCCGAACTTCACGATATGCGAGGCGAGCCGGGAGTGGCCGGCGAGCTGCTCGAGCAAGCTCGAGCCGCCTCCGCCGACCTCCAACAAGACGAGATCTCCGCTTTCGCCCTCGAACGGAAGGCTGAGCACTGCGGGCGAACCGGGGCCGTGGCCAAAGCCAAAGAATACATCGACCAGGCTCTCGAGCAGGCCGAGACCTTATCCGAGTCACGGGACAAACGTCGCCTTCAAGCCTCACTATGGACCCAGATGGGTCTTTACAATTTCCGCTTGGCCCGCCTGAACGAAGCCGAGACCCAGGTGCGTTGCGGGCTGGAGCTTCTTGGAGAAGACCCGCCCTGCTTGACCCGAGCCAAAGTGCTTCGCTACTTGGGCGTGATCACGGGACTGAGGCGAAAATTCCGGTCAGCCCTTCTTAGCCACCTCGACGCTCTAGCCATCTACCGCAAAGCCGCCTGTCCTTTCGGTCAAGCCAAAGTCTACGAGAGTATCGGCCGTTCGTTTCTGGCCCTCAACCGAATGGAAGAGGCTATCTTTAGCTTTAAGCGCTGCGAATCGCTCTGTCTCCAGCTAGGGGCCAACGCCGAACTAGCCACTCTCTATGGCAAACTGGGCCAGGTCTATATGCTACGAGAAGACTACATCAACGCCGCCCATTTTTTCCGCAAAGACCTCGAGCTTTCGATCCGCTTTCGCAACCCCTACGCCCTGGGCTACTCCTATCGTAACCTGGGCCAATGCCTGGTCCAGCTCGATTCTTTGAAGGAGGCGATTCGCAACCTTCGCGAGGCGTTAGCCCTGTTCGACCACGTCCAAGATACGTTCAATGTGGGTCGAGTCCAGATGGACCTTTGTCAGGCCTATATTCGCCGCGACCAGGCGGCCGAAGCCCAGATGCTTTGTTCTCAGGCTCGCGAAATTTTTGCCGAGCACAAAATGAATAAAGAGCTTTCGTTCCTGCTTTGCCTTTCCGGCTCGATCGCTCGCTTGGAAGGGGAATACGAAGAGGCGGCCCGCCGTCTCAACCAGTCGATTCTCAGCCTCTCGGAGCGGGGTGATTCGGCCTGGCTGGCGGAAGCCTATTATCAACGGGGTCTCCTTTCGAAACTCCGCGGCCAACGCGGACAGGCTGTGGCCGATCTCAAGAACGCCGTTCGCGTCGCCCGTCGAGCCGGTCTGACCCGAGAAACCAGCCGATACTTGAACGAACTCAAGAGCCTGGATGAACGGGAGCTCTACCTCACCTGGATGGAAGGGCTCCGCGATGCCGACGCTCCCATCTCCTTCGAAGAGCGTCTGTCGGGCCAGCCGTGAACGGCTCTCTAGTCGGGCAAAAATGTCACCCGAAGCTTAGCCGTCCGGGGATGACGGTCGACTTCGGCCTCGACCTGGTAAACCTCTCTCAACAGCTCCGGGGTTAACACCTCCTCGGGAACTCCCTGGGCTACCAGCTGGCCTCTGTTGAGCAAGACCAGGCGGTCGCAGAAATGGGCCGCCAGATTGAGATCGTGAAGACTGGCTAAGACCCCGACCGCGAGACGTCGAACCAGCCCCAGCACCTCAAGACGATGGCGCACATCGAGATGATTGGTCGGTTCGTCCAAAACCAGAAACTGGGGCTCTTGGGCCAGAGCCCGTGCCACCAGAACTCGCTGGCGTTCCCCTCCTGACAGCGTGGCCAGTCCCCGCTCTTCAAAGTCCGATAGACCGACCTGCTCTAGAGCCTGCTTGACAGCTTTTCGATCGGCCGTGGAATCGATCAAGGTCGACTGCTGATGAGGGATGCGACCCATCATGACCACCTCAGCCACGCTATAGTCGAAGGCCAGGGGGCTCTCTTGTAAGACGGTGGCGGTCCGTTGAGCAAGCCAGAGGGGGGGATGGTCCCACACATTCTCCTGGTCGAGCAGAACTCTTCCAGCCCGGGGCTGATTGACCCGATAGACGGTGCGAAGAAGGCTCGACTTACCGCTGCCGTTCGGGCCCAGCAGACCGACCAGCTCACCGCTTTCGACCTGAAAGCTGATCTGGTTCACCAGGGTCAGTTCCCCCACCCCCCACTCGACTCCGCTCAGCTCGAGCTTCAAGAGCGCACCCTCCTCATCATGGTCAAGAAGAACGGGCCTCCAGCCAGAGCCGTGAGAATCCCCACCGGAAGATCTCGAGGCAAGAAGGCCGTCCGGGCCACCAGGTCGGCCACCACCAAAAGGACGCCCCCGACCGCCATCACCGTAGGCAGAAGCCGACGATGGTCGGCCCCTACCCAGCGTCGCACCAGATGGGGCACCATCAAACCGACAAATCCTATAGCCCCGCTTACAGCCACGCAAAGACCCGTCATCACGGCTGCCAACAAGAGCAGACGCCAACGGACTCGGTCGGCGTCGACTCCCAGGGTCGTGCTGGCTTCGTCGCCCAGGGTCAGAGCGTTCAAGCGGCGTCCCTCTGTCATCAGATAGAGACCACCCAAGATGAGGCTGACCGAAGGCAAAGTCAGATCAGACCAGGTAGCGGCCGAGAAACCACCTAACAACCAGAACAAAATGCCCCTCATAACGGTGGGGTCACCGATGACGGCTAGCAGGCTCGTCACGGCTCCCAACATATATCCGATGGCCACTCCGGCCAAGAGCAGTCGGTCTGGGGGAAGCCGGCTTCCTTGCCGGGCCATACCCTGGGCTAGCCACAAAGCCAACAGCGCTCCAGCGAAGGCGAACGGCGGAACCAGCGAAGGCCATCCTAGCAGCAGCATCATCGCCGCACCCGCTGAAGCTCCTGACGAAGATCCAAGAATGTAGGGGTCAGCCAGCGGGTTACGGACCAAGGCCTGGAGAGCCACCCCAACCGCCGCCAAACTCGCTCCAACCACGGCCGCCAGTAATACTCGCGGTAGCCGGATGGCCCAAAGAATTCGGTGGTCGGTGCTGATTCCGGCCGGTTCGAGCAACAGCTCCATCACCGTGGAGAGATCAAGCCAAACGGAACCCCCCGCCAGGGCCACCACCAGACTGACCAGCAGAAGGACCCAGCTCGATAGAAGAACGAGCCAAAAGGGGCGACCGCTCAGCTGAGGTAGCGCTCCTTCATCCGAGCGCAATAGGCGACCAAACGCTCGTGGGCGACCACTTCGGCAGTGAGAGGCATCTCGGGAGTGGGGGCCACCATATTAGCTAAAAAAGCGTAGACACAAGCGTCAAAGCTGGTGGGCGACTCTCCCACCACGTAGGGGCCTTCGCCTAACAGGGCGGCCAGAGCTTGAATGTCAGCCTGGCCTCGCGCGATCACTTCCTCACGAGAGTGACGTCCTATCCCCTGAGCCTGGAGAGTCTTTCTCATAGAAAGTCTGAGATAAGCCGGCAGCACCAGCGACAGCGGAAGAGGAAGATGGGAGAAGAAAGCTTTGCGCACGGTGGGCCATCCGTCGGGATCAAGCCAGCGCAGGTAGAGCATGACGAAGTAGGTGTGCTCCTCGAGCATCCTTCGGAGAGCCAGACCTTTGGCCCTCTGCTCTGAGGTCAGTTCGGCGTCGAGAGGGTCGCCCCGAGTCTCCTTAAGATACTCGATAATGTCTGAGCTGTCCCCGATCTTCTTGCCGACATCACTGATGTAGGGCAACTTGCCTTTGGGACCGTTAGGGACGTCCTCATCGACCACCCTGTAGTCTACCTCGGCCATTTTCAAGTAGAGCTCGACCTTCATACAGAAGGGGCTGGCGTTGAGCACACCTAGACGGGGCTTGAACTGGTGTAACTCAAGCATCGGGATGGTCCGTCCAACGCCCTTCTCGTCCCTCGAGAAGCGTCTCCAGGATCTTGGCGTGGAAATCTCGCTCGTGGGTGTCTTCGATCTCCTCAACGGCCCGATTCACGATGCTGTAGACAGCCGAGAGCAGGTAGTAGAGATGGGTTCGGGACTGGTCTTTGGATTCGAGCAACTGGCGGATGACCCGATGCTTAGGGTTGAGCGTGGGCTCCTGGCCGTGCTTATCGCAAGAAAAAAAAGTGCCCCAGGAGGTGCTGCCCAGCTGTATCTTATCGAAGTAGCCGTCCCCCAGTTGGAAATCGTCTTCCTCACACAAGAGCTGAAACTCTCGCCGTAGCGCCCCCACGAGTTGAAGACTAAGATCGTTCGACATTCCAGGCCCTCTCCAGTTGGATAAACTCTTCGAGTTGCAAAGTCTCAGGACGCCTCCGGGCGTCGATCCCGGCTTTCTCCAAAACCCGGTTCGGCTCCTCGACCAAACCCCTCAGGGAACGGCCGAGAGTCTTCCTGCGCATTGAAAAAGCTCGCCGAATCAGTTGAAAAAGCTTGCCTCGGTCGCACTCAGGAGCACTCTGTCGCGGGTGAAAGGCCACCACCGCCGAATCGACCTCGGGGGGGGGACGAAAAGCTCCTGGTTTCACTTTGAAGAGCAGCTCAGGAAGGGTGAAATAGTGGACGAAATAAGTCAGAGAGCCGGCCTCTCGACTGGCTGGTGAGGTGATGCGCAGGGCCACTTCCTTTTGCATCATCAGCCATAATCCGTCCAGGCGAGGACTCGCTTCGAGTAGGAGCTTCTCCAGGATCGGAGCGGTGATATAGTAGGGCAGGTTGGCTATCACTTTCCAGCGCGAGTCGGCCAGATAACCCCTCAGGTCAGCTTTTAGAAAGTCGCCTCGGACCACCTCCAGGTTAGGATGAGCCGGCAAGTTGTCGGCCAGAACAGGGTCGATCTCGAAGGCCACCACCCTTCCGGCCCGCTCACACAAAGGCTCTGTGAGGATACCCGGCCCCGGACCGATCTCGAAAACGGAGCAGTCGGGGCCCACCCGGGCAGCCCCGAGCATGCGCTCGACCACCGAGCGATCGTGCAAAAAATGTTGACCCCAACGCTGTCCCATAAAGGTCGTTTCGCTTAACGAGGCCGAATTCCCAGGTGTCGTCAAGCCGCCCAGAGGGTATGCCATGCAAGATCTTGGGCTGTTTCGCGACTCGTCCAGGAGGCGAGAAAAAAATGAATTTTTATCAAGTTTGTCGAAAGGGAAAGGAATGAGCGAGCCGACCCCTACCTCGAGCACGGTGGCCGTGAACTCCACCACCGTGCCGGTCCAGCTGGGCGCCGACCAACCCTGGTATCTTCGGGTGCCCAGCCTGCGGCGGCTAGTCTTCTTTTCCGTCTTCATCTTCCTGATGGCCATCGCCACCATGGTTGGCGGTTTTGCCTACATCCAGCACGTGGTTACCCCTATGGCCGAATCGGGGAGCACCAGTATCACTCCCCCTATCTTCGAACCAGAGGAAAGGGGTCGAGTCGTTTTTCGTGACCGAGAACGAATCAATATTCTAGTGCTGGGGATCGATTACAACTACACGAACCAGGGGATTCTCTACACCAAAGGCGCCCGTTCTGACACCATTCTCGTAGTCAGCTTGAACCGCGACGCAGAGTTTCTCAATGTGGTCTCTATCCCTAGGGATACTCAGGTTCTCATCTCGGAAGAGTTCGGCTACGACAAGATCAACGGCGCCTATGCTCTGGGGGGCATCGAGCAAGCCCTGGAGACCGTCAGCGAATTCCTGGAGATACCGCTCCACCATTACGTCATCGTCAAGGTTCGCTCGGCCAGTCAGATCATCGACGCCATCGATGGGTTGCCGATCAACGTTGAGAAGAACATGGACTACGATGACAATTGGGGCAACCTTCACATCCATCTCAAGAAAGGGCCCCAGGTCCTGAACGGGCAGCAGGCTGTTGGCTACGCCCGTTTCAGAATGGATGAAGAGGGCGACCGGGGTCGCATCCGACGGCAGCAGCAAGTGGTCCGGGCCCTGGGCCAAAAGCTCAAGGACCCCTCCATTATCCCTCGCCTGCACAAGATCGCTCCCATCGTCAAAGAGAACGTCGAAACCGACCTCAAGATCATCGAGATGGTCGACCTGGCCCAACTGTATGTCGACTTCGACTTCTCCAAAATGCGGACCGGCACCATCGTGGGCGACGATGCCGAGACCAACGGTATTACCTTCATCGTGCCTTACGAGCCTGAAAACAGGAAGACGGTCCGGCGGCTTTTGAAAGATTCTAGTTGGATCGCAAAATCCGATTTTCGCCTCCGAGTCTTGAACGGTAGCAAAGATAGCCAAGCCGGCAACCGACTGGCCGACCAGCTTCACGTCGAGGGGATGAACGTGGTCGAAGTAGCCACGGCCGACCGCAGCGACTACGAAGCGACCGAGGTGATCGAGCATCGCCATCTCCCCAGAGCTAGAGCGGTGATGATGAGCGTCGTTCCGGGGGCCGACTATCGCCAGGCCTACTCCGAGCAGGACCCTCCCTACGACTTAACCATTGTGGTAGGAAACGACCGGGCTGTCACTCGCGAAGCCTGGAACCCTCCGCCTAGGAACTATCCCGTCTATGAGGAGCCCCCCAGGCAACCGGAGCCAGCTCCCGAGCCGGAGGAATTCTACCCTGAAGAAGAGGACTACCGTGACGACGAGCCGGAGTTCTTCGACCCCCCACCGGCCGAAGAAGTGGTCCCACCACCGCCTGAGGAGGTGCCCCCACCACCGGTAGAAGAGGTTGCCCCACCTCCTCCGCCGGTAGAAGAGGTGGCCCCGCCTCCCGCTCCCCTGGAAGAAACGATCGCACCGCCACCCCAGCCGGTGGAGCTACCGCCTGCTCCCCAGGCCACGCCCCTGGCCCCTCCGTCTCCTTCAGAGACAGACTGGACTAGTCGCTAGCCTGGCCCGCGCCGGGGGAGCAGATAGCAAATCCTCGAACGATGCCAGCGTGGTAAATCTCGAGAAATTTCTCAGCCAGCAGAAAGAAGCCGGCTCGCTAGACTCAAGCGGACAGATCACCCTCGACCCCAGTCGGGCTCTAGAAAAACTGGTCCAACATCAACTCCCCAACCCGGGTCTCTGGATCCTCAAGCTCCTTCAAGCTGCGGCCACGGCCCAAGCCCTGAGCGTCACCGACGAGACCCGGGCTTTAACCCACCAGGCCTGGGCCTTTCCGACCCCCATCACCTTTGACGGGCTCCGCCTCGACAATCGCTTTCCCCCGTACGAGGAGAAGGGGAGAAAGGACACTTCTTTGTCGGAGAAATGCACCAGATGGGAAGAAATTCGAACTCGAACGTTACATCCGGCATCGCTTGGACAGCTTTGGGGGTAGCTGGCTACTTCGGGAAGGATGAGTCCCTTAGCGTCCGACCTGACTGGCTCTAACGCCGACCAAAATGGCGCCGTCAGCCGAGGCCACAATAGAATGTTCGACCTTTTTAGTAGGATTTTCCAAAGTGTGTTGGATTTCTACGCATTTTCCGTCGCATAGACTAGTCGGGGAGGCTGTGATGATCCAGGTGTGGGTCTCGTCTCGATGCACCCTCTTGATGGTGGCCTCTCCATTGTCATCAATATCGCAGGACCACTTCCCCGCCGGAAGGTTCACCCGCTCCTCCAGCTGAGGACACCGGCCGTCCGCCTCCACCTGGAAGGGGTTCGCCTCAGAGACTTTTACCAGACCCTCTTCCCCAGCCAGATCGGGACTCAGCCGGTCAACTCTGTCTACAAGAACGTCGAGAGCCTGACTTCCGTGGGCCACGACTCTCCGGAGCCGAGCTGGGTTGTCGACTTCACCTTGAGCTGTGCCAAGTCTATGATAGAGCGAAGCGACTCGCCCGCGTATTCCTGTCCTGACTGGGTGCATCTCGAACCGCCCTTCGTCCAACTTAGTTTAATAGCTGAACGTTAACAAACCATCAAAAAAAGCTCAACCGACGGGCTCAGCCAGGTGCTCCTTGAGAAACTGAATGCCCTGGTCGACCTTCTGGCGACCGTAGTGATTGGTCAGATCGCCTCGGGTCCGTTCCAAGCACCCTCGAGCGACGTCGGTAGAACGTCGCAGCCCGTGAGTGATGGCGTCTGGGAAATCCATTGTGATGAGGGTATAGTAAATGTCGTCCATCATGGCCAGAACTCGCTCAGCCTCGGCCAGTTCTCCCAGACGAATGCGGTCGAGGATATGACGCCGGAGCTCACCGACCGTCTCGGCTAGACCGTTCAAGAACGGGGGAAAATCGACCCCGATCTGCTCGGGGGTTGGGAGGGTTTGGCCGGTGATGACAGCCTGGGTAATCCGGGCTTCGGCATACTCTTTCTGAGCATCTTGGAGAAAACCGGCGTAAAATATCGAGGGAAAATCTTTGAGAGCCTCGCAGGCCTGTTGGAGCAGCTCCTGAGCCTTAGTAAGGCACTTTTCGGCCTCTTGATGCTCTCCTCGATGAATGGCCCGAATGGCCAGACTCGAGTTCTTGATGACCTTTCTATGGAGATGAATCCCCTGGTCACGGGCTTTGTCGATGCGCTCGAAGCGAGCACTGATTCGTTGGGCGATGTCGTCGAGTTGACTACCTTGGGGCATGTTGAGGAACCTCCACCGGAATAGGGAAAGATTTCTGTGCAGCACGACCAATAACCTGGTATGGCCCGACTGGTGAGCGTATTCCTTCTCTTGCTTCTCGGTTGCGATCAGGTTTCTCAACCCCCTCCCACCCCAGTCGCCGCAGAACGCGAGGTGAACGTGCTCGACTATCGCATCACCCGCCGGTGGGACCTGGGACTTGAGGTGACGGTCCATCCGGCCGCTCGCAGCCTCCCAACTCCCGACGACCTGCGAGCTATCAACCGGGAAATCTTGAGACAGAACCCGGCAATGGACCAGTTGACAGTCTCTTATCGTGACCAAGATCGTGAGCTGGCTCAGTATCAGCGCTCAGGAGACCAATGGATTTGGCGAGAAGGAATGATGCAAAGGGATCGGCCTTAGAGCAGAAAACGCTCCCTTATGCGTTGGCTACTCTTTCTGGCTTTAACCGCCGCTTGTCTGGCTTCCCCTTCCCTTTCGCTGCAAGGCAACACCGACCAGGGTTGGCCTCTGTTTCTGGCCGTCCAGGGGGTCGAACCCGGAGTCATCGGGCTTGTTCGTTGGGCTGACGAGGAGTTCTCTCTGACCCCGGCTGATGAGGAAGGGAAGATGAGAACGGTGCTTCCCGTGCTTCACGGGATGAGCCCCGGACGTCACCAACTTCTGGTAGAACTCTCTTCAGGAGAGCGCTTGAGCCGGACGGTGCCTGTTCGGAAAAGAGATTATGGCCACCAAAGCATCTCGCTGAACCCCACGACCCTGGCCAGTTACGACGAGCCTCAGAACAAAGCCGACGACGAGAAGATTCTCGAGGCCCTTCAACCGTTCACGGGACAAAAGCGATGGAACGGCCAATTCGTCCTTCCTGTCCAAGCTCCCCAGACAACCGGCTACGGTCTGCGCAGGACCTACAACGGATGGAAAAAAGGCTGGCACAAAGGTCTTGATCTGGCCGGCTGGGAGGGAGAGCCCGTCAAAGCTCCGGCCGCAGGCGTCGTCATCCATACCGCCCGGGGCATCGTCAACGGCAACACGGTGGTTCTCGACCACGGGTTGGGAGTGGGTTCCAACTATCTCCACCTCGACCAGATCCTGGTCAAAGAGGGGGACCGCCTTGACCAGGGCCAGGTGCTTGGAACCGTCGGCGGAACCGGGGGTTTTGCCCCTCATCTCCACTGGGAGGTCAGAGTCCACGGTCATCCCGTTCACCTCAAAGCCTTTCAGAAGATCCCCCGCGATTGGCGCTAAACGACGCCCTGGTCGAGCATCGCATCAGCAACCTTCAAGAAGCCCGCGATGTTGGCCCCATCAACGTAGTTGCCGGCTCGACCGTATCGCTCAGCCGCCTCCAGACACTCGGCGTGAATGGAGCGCATAATGATCTGGAGGCGCTGGTCGACCTCCTCGCGAGTCCACCTCATCCGCATGGCGTTCTGGGTCATCTCAAGGCCTGAGACAGCCACCCCACCAGCATTGGAAGCTTTCCCAGGGGCAAACAAAACACCGGCCTCCTGGAAAGCCTGCACCCCTTCGGGCACGGTCGGCATATTGGCCCCCTCCGACACCGCTTTGATGCCGTTCTCGATTAAATGGGACGCGTCTTGAACGTTGATTTCGTTCTGGGTCGCTGAGGGGAAGGCGCAATCGGCCTGGTGATTCCAGAGCGGGTTGAAGCCCCGGGTGGGATCGGCCTCGGTGTAGACCGCGTCGGGATACTTCTCAACATACTCATAAGCTCGCCCTCGCCGCTCATTTTTCAGCTTCTGGAGAAACTCCAGTTTGGGTCGGTCGAGGCCGTCACCGTCGAAAACGTAGCCTCCCGAATCGGAAAAGGTGATCGGCCTGGCTCCCAGGTCGATCAGCTTCTCGATGGTGAATTGAGCCACGTTGCCGGCCCCCGAAACCAGGCACGTCTTCCCCTCGAGACTGTCTCCTTGGTTCTTGAGCATCTCGGCAGCGAAGTAGACCGAGCCATAGCCTGTCGCCTCGGGCCGAATCAACGATCCTCCCCAATTGAGCCCCTTGCCAGTCAGGACGCCAACGAATTCGTTGCTAAGCCTTTTATACTGGCCGAACATATAGCCGATTTCTCGGCCGCCGACACCGATATCTCCGGCCGGCACGTCGGTATTGGGCCCAATATGGCGGAACAGCTCGGTCATGAAACTCTGACAGAAGCGCATCGCCTCGAAGTCGGACTTCCCTTTAGGATCAAAATCTGACCCCCCTTTGCCGCCCCCCATGGGAAGAGTGGTGAGGCTGTTTTTGAAAACTTGCTCGAAAGCCAGGAACTTGAGGATGCCAAGATTGACGGAGGGGTGGAAACGCAGGCCTCCTTTATAGGGGCCGATGGCGCTGTTCATCTCGATTCGGAAACCCCGGTTGACCTGAACCTCCTGCTGATCGTCCAACCAGGGAACTCTGAAGATCACCACTCTCTCCGGCTCGACGATCCGCTCGAGGACTTTCGCCTTGCGATACTCGGGGTGAACCTCTAAAACCGGGGCGATCGAATCGGCCACTTCTTCCACCGCCTGGTGGAACTCGGGCTCAGCTTGATTCTTGGCTTTGACCTGGTCGACGATCTCAGAAACGTAGTCATCGATCGGTTTCTCGTGTAACAGCATAGGACCGATCGGTTTTGCCCCGCAGCCATCATCTCCTTTGATCGAAAAGAGCCCCTCCCAACGAGGGGCTCCTTTCCAAGCGGTTGCTAGTCTACTGCTGGGCAGCGAGCATCTCTTTACCCGCATAGTGACCTAGCACCAGGGAACCGACACCCAGGCCGATACCGAGAGCGGCAGCCGGAAGAATCGAAAGACCGGTGGTGAAGGGAATGCTCAAAGCGGCTGCGCCCAACACCAGGAGAGTAGCCCCCTGGTTGGCAGTGGTCTGGCTCGAACGAGTACTCTGTCCGGCCTCATAAAGCTCGTGACTCTTGACGGCCTTATTGGCCTCCAGGCCCAGCGCCAAGCCGACAATGCCACCGTTGAGGGCCATGGAGAGCCCGCCCATCCCGGCCACAGCGCAAAGACCGGCGGTGACGAGTCCGGTAGCAGCGGCCGTCTTCCAGGGGCCCAGGCTGGCCATTGCATCTCCCGCGCCCTTACAGACGCGAGTCATGAGAGAAAGACTCTCGGTAGGCTCCTCGGGGGTAGGCTCCGCAGGGGGAGCGGGTTGACTGGCCAGAACCGTATTGGGCACGGTCCGGCTGGGGGTGGCGGTCAGGCCAAAATTATTTACATGCATTGTTTCTTCATTCTCTTTCCGGTCGGACCCGCTGGTTTTAGATCAGGGTCCTTAAAAAACCGTGAAATCGCTCCTTTCACAGTTCTTTCAGCCAGCTAACCTAAACTGCCGGTGGTTCAACAGAAATGAAGGGAAATGCTAAAAACCCGTCGCGACACGTACTCGAATCGGGCCCACCTTAGAGCTGCTGCTAAACTAGCTCAGCGCGGCGCTATCGACATCGCCAGGGTGGAAACCGAGGACCCCGATCTGGGGCAGCAGCTCCGCGCTGCCGACCGGGGTAACGGCCTGATCGATGAACCAGAGGAATATCTCCAGGCCGCTTCCCTGCCTTGCGACCGGTTTGTCCAGGCTCTGGAAGCGGGGGGCGCCAAGGAAGTTCTTCCCGAGGGACTGCGAGACTTCTTATCCCAACGGTGCGAGTGGGTCGTCAGAAAGCCTGACGGAACCTATTCCCACGAGCTTGAGGCGCGCCCTCAAGCCCTTTATCCGGGCTCTTTCAACCCCGTTCACCACGGCCACGAAAAGCTCCACGCCGTGGCCGAAGAGATCTTGGGCCACGAGGTTCACTATGAAATCTCCCAAAACCCAACCAAAGCCCCTCTCTCGGTCCTGGACTTCTGCCTTCGCGGAGAGCAGTTTGATACCAGCCCGGTGCTCTTTAACTGGGCTTCTCTCTTCGCCGAGAAATCTCGTCAGTTTCCTGGCTCGACCTTCGTCATCGGGGGAGACACGGCCGAAACGATGCTACGGCCAGAAGTCTATCCTCCGGAAACCCCACTGGAAGAGGCCTTCGACACCATTCGTTCCAACAGGTGCAGCTTCTTGGTTGCGGCGCGAGAGCACAAAGGCAAACTGTTAGAGGTCGAAACCCTCCAGGTCGAACCCGAGCATCAGCCCTACCTGGATCTGATGCGGCCGATCCCCAAAGAAAAGTTTTTGGTCAAAGCCTCCTCCTCCGATATCCGCGCCAAGTCGTGAGGTGTTGAGGAAGGTGTTTTAGCTTAGCCAATACGGTCGCCAAGCCGCTCAAGACCATGGTAGAGGACCGAGACCGGACCGGTAACCAACCCGCCCGCCATAATATGCGGCGATGCCCCCCCGGGGAGGAGGGGTGAGGCCGCCATTAGGACGGCGCCCAGACCGGCCAACGGAGCGGAAGCTGGCGATCGTTCGCCCGCGGCCTCCTCGGCCGTGTCTGCGACAGCCTGAAGACCCTTCTTGATGACTCCCTGGTCACTCTCATCGTGGCGAAACCTCTGGACGGCGTTGGCCGCCAGGGCTCCAACCCCAAGCATAGAAGTTCCGCTGCAAGCATAGAGCAAAGGCACTCCGATGCTCGCGCCAGCTCCTCCCACGGCCAGAGCCGTGGTCACGGCAGACAAGACTGCCGACGTTTTTATGGCTGTTTGACCTAGCTTCATGGTGGCAGCCATCGGTGCCTCTCGAAACTGCCGAACCTGCTCCCCTCCCCAATCCTTCAGGCCCTGACCTAGCTCCACGACATCCAAGTTCTGGAGTCGGGTAGCTGAATCAGAGAGACTCTTCCTTAGGAAGCGGGCGGTGCCCATCACCGGGCCGCGCAATACTTGAATCATAATAACCTCACAACAATAGTTGTTTTCTGATGATAGCCTAAGGGTCTTGCGTCATAGAATTGTTAAACCTGCTCAGCGGTCGAGCCAACCTCCGCGAAAACCCGCCTGACGGAGGCCTCTTCTCAAGTCCAAGTCCGCTCTCATCACTTTCCAGATCAGGTCGTCCTGATAGTTCGCGAGCATCATCAGAATCGGGCCCTGGTCGATGCCAAGATGGGAGTCATCAAACCAGACCCCCTCGAGAACCTGACCACGAGCGGGCTTACGGTCTGACGGGTAGAACGGGTTGAAAGCGTCGACGAACCCGTATTCGCGATAGACCTTGTCCCCGTAAAGAGAGCGCATCTTTCGTAGCGCGCCCAGACACTCTTCAGGGGCAAAAGGGATGGAGCCGCCAGCCGCAGTGGGGGCGATAGTGCCGTCGTCTCGAATGCCTTCAAAAGCCGCTCCCCGGGCCCAGTAGGTCTTAAAAGGCTCGCCGCCCCCCGGCCCACGACAGGCGGTCAGGCCCCAAACCCCGGCCGGAAACCTTCGTCTTTCTCCGTAGGCCTTTTGACTCAAAGTGGCCTGTCGAGAATTCTCGAAATAGTCAGAACGCCGGCCGGTCATATAATCATCGCGAATATCTCGAAAGTCGATCCATAAATGAGAATATTGATGTCCGAAGAGCGGAGGAAAATTGACCTGCTCATAGCCTTCGAAGTTGGCCCATTCATAAGTCTTGACGAAGGCTTCCCAAGCCCGGGAGTCGGCCGGATGAGTGGGGCTGCCAAGAGCGAGAATGTAGAGAATCATCGCCTCATTGTAGCCGCGGTAGGCGTGCGGAATCGGTCCACTCTCGGGGCGCCAACCGTGACCCATCAAACCGGTATCCTGCTGCTGAGCCCACTTCCAATCCACCCGTCGATAGAGCTTCTCGGCTAGCTCGCGAATCTCGGCCTCCTGGCCGGGCCCGTCGAAGTAATCCCGCACGAAGAGCACGCCACCCATCAACAGAGCGGTGTCGATGGTAGAGAGCTCGGAATTCTGATACCGAACTCCCGAAGATGGCTCCAGAAAATGGTAGAAGAAGCCCTGATAAGAGGTCTTCCCTTTGGGTTCAGGACCACTGGGAGCGTCCCACAAGAAGCGCAACGTCTTGAGGGTTCGGGCGGCCCCCTGCTGGCGACTGATAAAGCCCCGCTCAATCCCGATCGGATAGGCACTCAGGCCGAACCCTACCGCCGCCACACTGGCGAATCGCGTGTCGGGATAGTGGTCTGGAATCAAGCCGGTCTGGGGGTCAGCCGTGTCCCAAAAAAACCGGAAGGTCCGCTCGGCCAGGTCCGTTTCAAAGTCGACCTCGGCGCTGGCCGGAGACCAAAACACGAGCAGGAAAAGAATAGCAAAGGGAGTCTTGTTCACGACGGCGGGTTGTTGGCCAAAGCCTCGATTCCTGCTAGCCCATCAACTTACGGCCGACTAGACGGGTCACTTTACGAACTCTCTCAGCCAAGGGAAGCCGCCAAAAATTGGTAGCCACGACCCCGCTGGTAAAGAACGTCTTGCGGCTGTAGTCGATCATCACTTCGACAACCGTCGGCCGACCCTGGCGGGTCCAATCGAATCCGGTCGCGAGCCTTTCACTCAACTGGTCATCGCGCTCGATCTTGAGATAGTCGCAGCCGGCGAAAGCGGCCAAGCTCTCCAGCTGATAAAGGGGCAAAATCGTACAAGTATCGCGGTCAAGGGAGGCCTTCTGGAACTGAATAATCTGGCCTAACTCGCCGTCTCGAAGAACACAGATCAGAGGCGCTATGCGATAGTTGGTCGCTGTCACCATTTCGAGCCCCGTCATCAAAAGGGCACCATCACCTGCCAAAGCCACCACGTCCCGGTCGGGATGGGCGAACTTAGCTCCCAAAGCCGCAGGGACAGAATAGCCCATGCACGAGAAATCCACCGGACCAATAAAATAGGGACCATCCAGACGAAGGTGCTCCATTGAGAGGAAAGTGCCGTTGCCGCTATCGGTGGCGTAGAGGGTGTCCGGACGAGCCTGATTCTGCAACTCCTGGTAGAACGAGAAAGGAGTCACTCTGTCCGGACTGGGATGATTTTGCCAATCCCTCAAGACTTTAGCCCGACCTTCAGCGATCTGGGTCTCGAGGGATTCATCCCGAGGGCGTTGCTCGAGCTTTGCGAGCAACCCTTTGACGAACGCCAGGCTATCGCTTTCGATGGCCAGTCGGGCAGGGTAGTTGCGGTTGAAAACCTCGGCATTGATATCGACATGGATCAGCTTTTCCGGTGGGTTGAGCCCGTAACTAGCGGTGGCGACTTCACTGAAGCGACAACCGATAGCCAGACAAACGTCGCACCGATTCATGACCTTCTGAACGAAAGCCGGCGAGGACTTGCCGAAACCGTTCCACAACCAGAGCGGGTCGGTTTCGGGGTAAACCCCTTTACCGGAAATGGTGGTGGCGACCGGAGCCTGCAACTTGCGGGCCAACTCGACCAAACGGGTTTGTGCCCGACGGGCTCCCATACCTAAATAGAGGGCCGGTCGCTGGGAGCTGTTGAGCAGCTCGGCAGCTTTGACCAGAGCCTCCTCGGAAGCGACCGGCCGGTGGACTGACGCGACCGGCGGTC
>CAYRFU010000049.1:0-4419 GCA_964423525.1 uncultured Burkholderiales bacterium
GACGCCAACTGGGCTTACCGGCTTGCGTTATCCGAGGGGACCCCAGTGGATAACGCAAGCCGGTAAGCCCAGTTGGCGTCGGTAATGAGCGAGGCCGGTGAGATAGGCGTTGGCGGCAGCATAGTTGAGCTGACCGGGAGAACCCAGCTTGGCTGCCACGGAGCCGAACAGAACGAAGCAATCGAGCTCCCTCTGCTGAGTGACCTGATGAAGCACCCAGGCCCCGGCGGCCTTGGGCCTGAGAACCCGCTCCATCTTGTCGGCTGTTATGTCTTGCAAGTTGGCGTCGTCTAGCTGCATCGCCAGGTGGAAGACGCCGGCCAGGGGAGCCTCGGCCTGACTCAAGGCCTCTTGCAGGTCTCCCCGGTCAGAAACATCGCCAGCTACGCAGAGGACGTTAAGACCGGCTTTCGCTTGAAGTTTCTTCAGTCTCGCGAGGTCGCCGTCGAGAGGTTTGCCGGTGCGGGAGAGAAGGAGCAGGTGGTCGGCACCGACAGAGGCCAGCCAGTGGGCCACCTCCAGTCCGACGCCCCCCAGGCCACCACTGACCAGATAGGTTCGGCCTGGTTTAATAGGCGGAGCGGGCAGGCACTTTTGCGCGCCCTGAAAATCGAGCAGCACTTTGCCCAGGTGGCGTGCTCCGGCCATCAGTCGAAAAGCTTGTTCGGCATCCTGAGCTAGGAAGCTCTGATGCCGAGGGATAGAAACCCAGCCCTCTTCGAAACCAGCCACGATCTGTTCTAAGTAGGTTCGAATCCCCGTCCCACCTCGGCGCAAAGTTTGCTCGAGATCGACTCCGCTATAACTGAGATTGTGACGGAAGGGGGAGAGTTCCAGAGCCGAACGATCGTAGTGGTCTTTCTTGCCGATTTCGATAAAGTGGCCGCCCGGCTCGAGTAACTCCAGGCTCACTCTTTTGGCTTCACCAACCAGGGCGCTGAGCACCATATCCACGCCACGGTTGTGTCCCTGGTGCTCTCGAATCTGGTCGGCAAAATCGAGAGAGCGCGAATCGCCTACCCAGTCCAGCTCGAGTTCGCGCAGGAAGGCGCGCTTGTCTTCCCTGCCAGCAGTGGCGAAAATCTTGGCTCCCAATCGTTTGGCCAGAGCGATGGCTGCAAGACCGACGCCTCCGCTGGCGGAATGAACCAGCAGACTCTGTCCTTTCCCTAAACGGCCGATCGACTGCAAAGCGTGAAGAACGGTGAGATAGGCCACCGGCAAAGTGGCCGCCTCCTGCAGGCCGAGCCCGGGAGGGAGCGGGACGAGAAGGTTTTGGGACAGACAGAGGCGACTGCTGAAGGCCGTTTCTTCGGCTGCTAAGCCCATCACCAGGTCCCCAGGTTGGAAGCGCGTGACTCGCTTGCCTGTGCGCGTCACTCGACCACTGAATTCGAGTCCCATGGGGAGCGGACCACCTGGAGTGCCCGGATAGAGGTTGATCGCCTTGAGCACATCGCTGAAGTTGAGGCCGGCGTAACAGACTTCGACTTCCACTTCCGACTCACCCGGATTTGGGCCTGAAAAAGCGACCAGGTTCAGGCTCTCCAGATGGCCAGGTCGGGATTGTCGCAAAACCATCGGAGTGGGGGGCTCTTCGACCCGAGCGCTAGCTATCCAGAGGGCTTCTGAGGAAATTCGGGTCAGAGAAGGACGAAAGCAGCGAGTGCCGTGAAATCCGGCTTCAGAATAGCTGGGGTCCGCTTTCATCTCCCGAAGGAGAGAGGAAAGCTCTTCTTCCGGCTCGGCTCCAGCCAACTCGACCAGGGTTGGACGATTTTCGGGCAGTTCTCGACGTGCCACTCTGGCCATGCCCCACAGGAGGGCAGCCGCCGGGGATGTCAGCGAGCATCCCGGCAGAGCTTGGCAGCCTTCGGTCACAACCCAAAGGCGAACACCTGGCCGCTGCTGTTGGAGAAAATCGGCGAAGCCAACAGCTAGCTCGCTGGGAGAGAGTTGCTGATTCGCGAAATAGACTACTGAGCTGGCCGCTTCCGGCTGCGTGCATAGGTGAGAATCCAAAAGGCGGCGCAGATTCTCCGGGCCCTTTCCTTGACCTACCACCAGCCAGGGACCAGAACAGTTCTCTCCCTCTTCCGGTTCTCGTTCTAGCCATTCTACCTGATAGAGAAGCGAAGGGCCGCTAGAGCGAGAGTCGAGAGGGGCGAAAACCAGACCCTCCAGCTCCGCCACCACCTCGCCGTCCAGCGAGAACAGGCGGAGATCGGTCTTTCTTGGTCCACTCCGGCGGATCTCGACCCGAAATTGAGAACAGCCTCGTTGATAGAGTCGGATGCGAGCGAGCGAAACAGGAAGCACGGCCGATTTCTCGCCGAGCAACAGGCCCGCCAGTTGGAGGCAGCCGTCCAAAAGGCACGGGTGGAGCAGGTATTCAGATGACTCATCGAACTCGAGGTCGGCCTGGAGGATATCGTTGTCTAGCCACCACCGTTGGGGCGTCCGAAAGGTCGGCCCATAGTCGATGGCTCCAAGACCGATCGCTTGGTAAAGTTCCTCCGGTCCTTGCCAATCATCCGGGTCGGGGATTTTGTCTGGTTGTCGGGGCGTCTTCCAGACCCCTCCGCTGACCCTTCCACGGCACCGCTCAAGCCACTCATCGCCCTCTAGACTCTCGAGCGAAAAACGCCCGCCAGTGTTGGTCTGGAAGCTGAATCGGGCTTCGGCCACATCTTGTTCCTTCAGAAACCAGGCTCGCGGGAACTCCAGCTCCTGGACACTTAAGACATCGTGCTCGTTCACCGAGGCGGCGGCCGCCAAGGCCATCTCGACATAGCCTGCGGCGGGAAAGAGCGGCTCCCCGCCCAGTCGATGGTGGGCCAGATACGGGAGTTCAGAAAGTTGGAGGTCAACTCGCCAGCTGGGTAAGGAATTTCCTTCGGGGACGCCCAGTAGGGGATGGCTCAAAGGAGCGAATCGATCTCGCCGACTGGTTCGGCTATCGACCCAATGCGGACTCTTGTTCCAGGGATAGGCTGGGTAAGGATAGTGGGAAACGGGACCGGATTTAGACCAACTCAGAGGATGGCCGGCCTGGTAGAGGTCGCTCAGGCAGAGATGGAAACATCGCTGTTCTGGTTGTTTTTTTCTTAACGTGCTCAGGACTCGTATGTCTTGACCTCTGGCCTGGGCCACTGCTCGAATCGAGCTTTGCAAAACTGGATGAGGGCCGATCTCCAAGAAGGTGTTGAAGCCGTCATTCATGAGGCAATCGAGGGCGTCAGCGAACCTCACCGTTTGGCGAACGTTACGCCAATGGTAGTCGGCCGTCCATTCTGAGCCCTGGCTCCAGCTACCGGTGACCGTGGAGGCCACGGGAAGCCTGGCTGGCCTGGGCTTAAGGCCCTCGAGCTTGGTCTCGAGGAGAGCCCTGGCCGGGTCCATCATAGGACTGTGAAACGCGTACTCTACCGAGAGCCTTTTATAGAAGAGGTCCGTTTGACTCAGCCTCTCCTCCAGCTTCTCGAGCACCGGTGCTTCGGCTGAGAGGGTGAACAATCCCGGATGATTGACAGCGGCTACACTGATAGGGAGATCGCCTAGCAGAGAAGGCAGGAATTTTTCTTCCACGGCCACCGCCAGCATGGCACCCCGACCTGGGGTTTGCCGCATGGAGAGCCCCCGATAAAAGCTGACAAAGCAGGCTTCTTCCAGACTCATAATTCCGGCCGTGAAAGCGGCGGCGATCTCGCCCACACTGTGGCCTACGACCCCTTCTGCTTCCACTCCCCAGCTGCGAAGGAGCTCCACCAGACCGACCTGGATAGTGAAGATGGTGACCTGGGTGATCTCGGTTTCGGCTAACCTGGACTCGGCTTCAGGACGGTTTAGCTCCTCGATAATCGACCAATCGCCTTCCTTTCGAAAGACCCGGTCACACCGTTCCAGTGTGGCCCGGAAGACGGGTTCCGTGCGCAAGAGTTCCTGTCCCATAGACCACCACTCAGAGCCCTGGCCGCAGAAAACGAAGGCCAGTTTCAGGGCAGAAGTAGGTCGGCGGTTGGGGCCTTTGAGCAGAAGAGCTTCTAGTTCCGCCCCAAGCTCCTCCCGGTCTCTGCCTATCACCATCTCTCGGTAGAGGTGATGGTCTCGACGATGAGCTAAGGCGCTGCCAAACCGGTGAAGATCGATATCCTCCCTGGCTAAGGCCTGGAGGCACCGTTTGATCAGCTCCTGGAGACTCTCGGGATGGCGGGCTGAGAGAGGCAGGTGAACAATCGGACTCAGGGGCTCTCGCTCCAACGGTTCCAAGGGAGGGGCCTGCCCGAGGACAACGTGGCAGTTGGTGCCGCCAAAGCCGAAGCTATTGACACCTACAAGAGGACTGTTTTGGGTCAGCGGCACCGACCTGGTGGGCACGAAAATCCCCAAGTCCTCAAACGGAATGGCGGGGTTAGGCTC
>CAYRFU010000049.1:4429-11421 GCA_964423525.1 uncultured Burkholderiales bacterium
TTGGGCGGCACCTCTCGGTTTTGAAGGACCAGGATCGCTTTGAGCAATCCGGCCAGGCCTGAGGCCGTTTCTAAGTGGCCGATATTCGTTTTCACCGAGCCGATCGGGAGTTGGCCGAAACGGGCCCCGAGTACTTTGCCGATAGCTTCAGCCTCGATGGGATCTCCCACCGGCGTGCCTGTTCCGTGAGCCTCTACGTAGGCGACTTCTCCTCGGCCAAGCAGGTCTTGACCGTAGACCTCTGTGAGCAAAGCCAACTGAGAATCTGGGTTGGGCACGGTGAGACTTGAAGTCTGGCCATCCTGATTGATGGCCGAAGCCAGCACGGTGGCGTGAACTCGGTCGCGGTCGGAGAGGGCCTGGGCTAACGGCTTCAAAACCAGGACGGCCACTCCTTCACTGCGCACGTATCCGTCGGCGTCGGCGGCGAAGGCTCGACAGCGCCCGCGGGGGCTAAGCATGCCCATCTGGCTGAAAACAAACGAGGTTTTGCTATCCAGGAGCAGGTTGGATGCCCCCACCAAAGCGAGACTTGATTCCCCAGCTCTGAGACTTTGGCAGGCCAGGTGAAGAGCGACCAAACCGGAGGAGCAGGCTGTATCGACAGTCAGACTCGGGCCTCGGAGGTCAAGAAAGTTGGAGATCCGATTGGCCACAATGGAATTGGCCTGTCCGGTGGAAGACTGCCCGATTGAAGTGCGAAAGTCTTGCAAGTCGGCATAGTCGTGGCCGGCCACGCCCAAGAAAACCCCGGTGTCTTGGCCGGCCAACTTGGCAGCGGGAAGGCCGGCATCCTCGAGCGCTTCCCAGGCAAGTTCTAACAACAACCGCTGCTGGGGGTCCAAGACCCTGGCTTCGCGTGGGGAAATACGGAAAAACTGGTGGTCGAAAAGGTCCACCCCGGTGAGCAGGCCAGCCTGGTCGGAGCGGATTTTGCCCTTGCTAGCATACGGGGAGGTGTAGCGCGCCGTATTCCAACGAGTAGGCGGAACGGTTTGGACAGCGTCGATCCCGTTGATGAGGGCGTTCCAGTAGGAAGCTAAATCAACAATCTTCCCCGGGAAACGAAAGGCGAGTCCCACAATCGCGATCGATTCTCGATGCCCGTCAGAGTGTCTTAAAGGCATCGCTGACGATTCGCGGGGAGCCGGTCGAGACCTTTACCACTCGATCGATTCTGCATCCTTTGGGTGCTTGACCCGCCGGTCACTGCGCAACTCGCCATCCCCCATCACGATCACCCGTTCCCCCAGTTCGGCAATACTGGAGTTGTGGGTCACCAAAATGATGCTCTGACCCTGGGAATGGAGACTTTGGAGCAACTTCAAGATTGATCGACCGGTCTTGACATCCAGGTTCCCGGTTGGCTCATCGGCCAAAAGGAGCGGGGGCGATTTGATCAGCGCCCGGGCGATAGCCACCCGCTGCTTCTCTCCACCCGACAGCTCGTGGGGGAAATGGTCTTTCCTCTCGGTCAAGCCCACCGCCCGCAAAGACTCCTCAACCGAACCACCGCTCCCGGTGAGGTCGGCGATCAATTCCACGTTCTCCCAGGCGGTCAGACTCGGGAGAAGATTGAAGAACTGGAACACGATACCGACCTGGCGCTTTCTGTATTCGCCTAGCTGAGCCCGGGAGAGAGCGCGAAGTTCGGTGCCGTCGACCAATAAGGAGCCGCCGGTGGCCCGATCGATTCCGCCGACCAGATTGAGAAGGGTCGTTTTGCCGGAACCGCTCGGGCCCAGAATCACCACGAACTGACCTCGCTCGATGGTGAGACTCAAAGAACGCAAGGCGTGAATCTGGTTGGTGCCGACTTGATAGACTCTCTCCACTTGGGAAAGCTCGATGAAGCTCAATCTTGCACCCTCTCCGCCTTCTCCTCAGCAGTCCGGGAAAGACCCAAAACCGCCGCCGACAGCAACAACAAAACATTGGAGGCTCCGAAATCGAGGACTCCCAAACCGAAAATGTCGAGGCTGGTGAAGAAGCCGTAAAAAAGAAGAAGCCTCCAGAAGTTCCATTCGAATTTGAGGTCCAGCAAAGCTAAGGGAAACAACCAGCCGACATTGGCGTAAGCGTAGCGGGGGGCCGGAAGTAAGAATTCCGCAGCCATCACCAAAAGGGCTCCACGAAAAACCGCGTTGGATGGTTCTGTCCCGTGACGAGAGAGAAAAACGGTGGCCCCAGCCACCAGGAAGAGGCTGAGAACCTTTAGACCCGTCAAACGATGGGGCCAGGAGAAGTCGTTAACGATCTTGCTGAGGCCAGAGCCTGGATAGGGGAAAGGGAAGGCTCTCTCCAAACCTCTTTCGCCTTCTATCTGGCTTGGTGGTGCGCTCCTATGACTTACTTTGAAACCGTGGCGAACGACCTCGGCCTGAAAGGCTTTTAGCTTTGCTGCTCCCTGGTCTTGGTAGCGCTCTTTCCATTCCGGTTCCCACACCACGGTCGCCCCTTCTCCGTGCAAGATCGCTCGCTTCACCGCTGGCACATCCTCCAACTCCTTCCTGAGCGGCTCCAGTGCCCTCGCGTATTCCCTGGCGGCGCCGGGAGAAAGCCGGACGTGCATTCGACCGTGAGCCTCCATGGCCGACCAGTAGTCCCGCCAAATAGGGAACCCGCTCACCAAAAAGCCTGCTCCAAGAACGACAAGCCCCCCTGCTAGCCACCTCCATTGGCGAACGATGAGAAACGGAATGGCGAAGACCAGGGCGCTGGGTCGAAGCAGTGCCGCCACCCCCCAGACGGCGCCGCTGGCGCTCACGTTTCGTTGACTGAGCCAAGCCGAGAGAATCAGGACACAGGTGTAGAGAATGGAGGTCTGGCCGCGCTCCAGATGCATAAACCAGGCGCCAGAAGAGAACACCAGGGCCGACAGCGCGAGAGTCCGCGGTTCGTTGCGAATTTGCCAGAGTAAGAAGGTGCACAACGCTGCCAGTAGCCACTGAAGGAGTAACCAGGCTTTGACCAGCCGGGGCCAGGGCAGAGAGGCCAAAGGCTTAAGGACCAGCAAGACCGCGGGGCTGGCCGTGCACCGATTGGGTCCAACCGGAAGCAGATCGTTGGGGTCGAGGTAGCGTTCTGGGTCACCTTCCTCCCAATGGTAGGTGTAAGGGTTACAAGCGGTCTTGAGAAGACGAGAACTCACCACTCGATTTCTCAAATCCACGCTGCCTGACTTCAACGAGATTGCGCTAAAGCGGACCGCTTGCCCGAGCAGAAGGAGTAGGAGAATTCCCGCCACCAAACGCCGGTCTAGCACGGAGCCACCAACAGTTCGCAGTAGTCGCTGATGATCCGTTGACGAGAAAACCGAACAGCCCTCTCGGGACCCAGCCTGGACAACTCTGTCCGTCGCTTTGGATCGTGGAGGAGCTCGACCAACTTGTCGGCCAGGGCTTTGGCATCACCACAGGGCACGACTTCACCGAAAGCTCCCTGGGCTACGATCTCTCGGGGCCCGAAGGGACAATCACTGACTAGGACAGGAACGCCACAGGTGAGGGCCTCGGCTGTGACCAGCGAAAAGCCCTCGCTCAGTGAAGGCACGACGACGGCCTCTGCCCGCGCCATATGGCTCCAAGGATTGGCTTGAAACCCTGGCAAGTGAACGCGTCCGTTCAAACCCAGAGAATCCCTAAGATTGCACAGCCGGTTCAGCTCGGGGCCGGCGCCCAAAATCAGCAGCTGAAGGTCGGGATTGAGGCGGGACTCGGCTAGCTGGAAAGCTTGCAGTAACAGGTCGAACCCCTTGGGAGCAATCAGTCGGCCGGCGGCCAGCAAGTAGGGTCGACTGCAGAGCGGCGACGGCTCCAGTTTGCATAAGCGCTTGACCCGTTCCGTGTCGACCGGATTGTAGAGCGTCAGCAGTCTGTCGTCGCCGAACCGATAAAGGTCCTGAAGCTGCCTCTTGAGTCCCTCACTCCCGGCCAGGAGTCGGTCTGGCTGGCTATAGAGCCGGTGTAAACCGAAGCGAGCCAACTTTTGCAAGCGAGGATAGCGTAGCTCCACTCCTCTATAGGTATCACTCCCGATCATAGCGTGCCAACGAAACTCTCTCGTCAAGGTTCGAGCAAACGCCACCGCCAAAAGGCTCTCCAGGCAGAACGTTATCACGATCTGGGGTCGGAACCGACGGGCGAGGGTCCAAGTCCTGGCCAGGAAATAGGGGTAGCGCAGGAGTGCCAACCACCGGTAGGCGGGGCCTTTCCGATGGATCGCGAGCCGGGGTGAGGGGAAAATTCGTAGATTCTGCCTGGGCTTAAGCTCCACTCCGTCCTCCAAGAGGGCCAGAATCGCCTGGTGACCGCATTCTGTCAACCCCTCCAGGAAGTTGAGAGCCACCCGTTCCACTCCTCCCAACTCGAGAGAGCGAACCAGGAGAAGTATTCGGACTTTGCCTGCCACGCTAGAAGCTTTGCAACTTCTGCGCCTCGGACCTCCGAGTGCCCCAGGAGAAGGGAATCGCTGGAGGAGCAAGCAAAAAACGGTGGTGAGGCTTCTCCTTCGTAAAGGCTTCCGCGACCTTCGCCTGGCTTGGGTGAGCTTCAGCGCTTGTATCCTGATGGTGGCTCTAGCCACCTCACTCTTTATCGCTTTCGGAATGGCTAGCGTGAGCCTACGGGACTCCTGTCGCTCGACCTACGACCAACTGAAGTTTCTCGATTTTTATCTTACCCTTCACGACTCTCCGCCGTCCATCGTGAACCGGGTGCGCTCTCTGCCGGGAGTGAAAGCCGTCCAACCGCGCACTCGCGTGAGAATGAAGTTTCTCCTCGACCCGCCCTCGGTGGCAGCCGATCGCTCGCGCTATGTGCGGGGCCGTAGTATCAGTATCCCGCACGACAGTCGACCGGTGGTCAACGATGTCAAAGTGGTTCAGGGTCGCTACCTTCGGGAGCCTCGGGGCGAAATGCTTTTGGAATCGAGATTTGCCCAATTAAGAGGCATCCGGGTGGGACAGAACGTTAGGATCCAAACTGCCAGTGGGGTCCATCGTTTTCAGATTGTTGGGCTAGTCCAAACCCCGGAATACCTCTGGATGGCCACCGATGCAGGCGACCCCAGGCCTCGCAGTTATGACTACGCCGTAACCTTCGTGAGCTTCAAGGACGGATTCAAGCTGGAAGGTCGTCAAAGTATCAATAAACTCCATTTTTTGGTTGAAGAGGATTTTTTGGTCAACGATGTCATCGAGCGGGTCCGGGGACGCCTGGTGGGTTCCATCAAGACCATCAGGCCGCGCTCCGAACAGGCCTCTGATGCCCTTTTGACGCGCGACCAGTTGGCTTTTGCTGGGATGGCGATCCTCTTTCCGGGTTTTCTTCTCACCCTTAGCGCTATCAGCTTGCAGACAGCTATGAGTCAGTTGCTCAAACGCCAGCGACGTCAGATAGGAGTCATGTTGAGCCTCGGGTTGGCTCCTCACCAGGTGCGTCTTCACTATCTCGTTATCAGCTGGTCTTCCACGGCTTTGGGGGCGTTCGCGGGGTGCCTGGTCGGTCTCTGGTTGGGGGGGGTCTGTACTCGATTCTACGCCCACACTCTCGGCTTACCCTCGATCTCCCTGAGTTGGCCTTGGAGTCTGATTCTGGTGGCTGTTCCGGTCGTCTTGCTAGTGGCCACCTTAGCCACCTGGACGGCCAGCCAAGGCATTCTCAGCCTCGACCCCGTCGAGGCGCTCCGCTCGGAGTTTAGCGCCCGGCGAAGTCAGCCTGCGACAGTTAGAAAATTCTCCAGACCATGGCTCAAGCCGCGTCACACTCTGGCTTTTAGAAATCTTCGCCG
Source organism: uncultured Burkholderiales bacterium (assembly GCA_964423525.1). Classification (GTDB taxonomy): domain Bacteria; phylum Vulcanimicrobiota; class Xenobia; order Xenobiales; family JADMJV01; genus CAYRFU01. The sequence continues at coordinate 10,220 of CAYRFU010000049.1, forward strand.
CCACCCGTTCCGCACTCTGGTCTCCGTGTTGGGAATCGCCTTCTCGGTAGCTCAGGTGACGATGAGTCTGGCTCTCTTCTCGAGCCAGGACGGGACCCTGAAATACTATTTCGAACGATGTCTGAAGTATGATCTCAGGGTAGAACTGAACGAAGCGGTAAGCCCAGGCCAGTTGCCGCCTTTCGAGCATTGGGAGGGGGTGGAGGCGATGGATAAAGGTCTTAGTCTTCGAGTGAAGTTGCGCACGGAGAGGGGAGTGAGAGAGGTGACGGCTTTCGGGCTCCAACCCGGTTCTAAGATGCTCAGCTCTTTCGCCAAGCCAGATAGTCTTCAGCCGGTGCAGGTTCGGGATGGAGAGGTCATCCTGGGGCCGCTTCGTCGCTCCTCTCTCGGCGAGGTGGGAGACGAGGTCCTGCTCGAGATGCCCAGCCACCACGACCAGCCGGTTACCGAGCTGTTTCGTTTCGGACCCTCGATTCATGAGCCTGTGTCAGGCCCGTTGAAGATGTCATTACGAGAGCTTCAGCGACTGGGAAACCTGGCCTACTCACTCCCTATCGACAGTGTTAACTTATTGTTCTTCCAGGTGAGGGAGCCCCGTCACATCCCAGAGTTAAAGGCCCGGTTGCTCCTGGAGCCCCTGGTCACAGAAGTGAATGATCCCCAGGAGATAAGAAAGGATATCGAGAGCCTACTCAAGATGCTAGAGGCCTACAAGTTTGTCATTTTGGTCTTCACCGGCCTGTTCGCTTTAGTCGTGCTCACCGGCACCACAACTCTGAACGTGATGGAGCGAACACGAGAGTTGGCTACCCTGCGGTGCCTGGGCGTGAGCGACCAGACCGTGGTTTGGCTCCTGTTGCAAGAACTCCTGATTCTTTGGGGGATGGCTGTGGTGGGGGGCGCTCCTCTGGGTGTTCAAGCCGGGAGCTTGCTGGTCAACAGTTACCAGAGCGATCAATTTGCTCTCACTCTTCACCTCAGCCCGACTTCAGTGGCCGCAGCGGCTGGTTTCAGCTTGCTGATCTGTCTGGTCGCCCTGGCGGCGGCGCTGGGGAAGATCAGTCAGATTCCGCTTGCCGCTGCGGTGCAGGAGAGGATGGACTAAGTGGGATGGAGGCTGCTTGGCTCACTTTTTCTGGGAGGCCTGGCGGTCACCCTGGACAGTGAGCTTCTGGGCCGGGGCTTATTGCAGAAAGGAG
>CAYRFU010000049.1:11431-27014 GCA_964423525.1 uncultured Burkholderiales bacterium
CGACCTGCTGTCTGGAGGATCGGCCTTTCTTTTCGCCTCGGCTCTGGGTGGGGGCCCAAGGGCCCCCTCGAGCCCTCTTCTCAGAAAAGCGAAGGGGCCGGTAGCCCTCGTCTGGTTGGCCGTAGTGCTGCTCTTCTTGATCTCACCTCACACCTTTCGTATTCTAGCTTATGAAGACAGCCTGGTGGAGATCGCTTCCTCCTTGCTTCTGGTGGGCGCGGCCCTGGTCAGCCTTCTCGCCTGGAACAGCCTTCGCTACCGACCCTCTCGCCCGCTTACTCTACGCTTGGCCGCAACCTTGCTCTTCAGCCTGGCCGCCTTCTGGCTTTTCCTGGAAGAGACATCCTGGGTTTACAAGTGGTTGGAACTGCCGCTGCCCGAGATTTTGCAAGAACGAAACAGCCAGGGCGAATTCAACCTTCACAATCTGCACACTCATCTTTTTGAGACGGTCTTTTTCGGTCTCAGTTTTCTCTATTTCGTGTGCCTGCCCAGAATTCGAGAGAACCCGAACTTTCAAAATGCGCCGATCCAAAACTGGGGACTTTTACCAGGGCGGGAACTCCTCTATCTCACGGCTTTCCAGGTCGTACTCAACTACGACATGTGGAATATCGTCTTCATCCCGTGGATGGCCTTCGTGACCTTTGCGCTGCTGGCACAACTCGCCTTCGAGGATGTCGAAGCTGGCCTCTGGCTAGGCTTTCTGGTGCTGTCATTGGCCCTCTTCTTAAGTCAAGGTTCTCATCACCATAGCCCTCAGAGAATCACCGAATATCGAGAGGCTGTCATCGCTGTGGCTATCTTTTTGAACGCTCTTCAAATTTGGGAGCAAAGTTTTGAATAGAATTCTCGTCGACCTGGGCGGGTTGGCCCAGCCAGCCAGTGGTCTCGGTGTCTTTTGCCATCAATTGGCTCTCCACCTTAGTCAAAGGGCAGAGCCAAATATGCGGCTTGAGTTCCTTGTGCCGGTCTCCCATTTCGGTCGTTACGGAGACAGAGCGGTTTATCATCGAGACAATTCTCTGAATCGAGCACGGCTGTTGCTCACCCACTCTTGCCATCTGTGGCATTCCACCTTTCAACACCACGCCACTCCCCAGCGCGGCCGGGTGCTCCAAACCGTTCACGATCTGATCGGCTATCAGGGAGACCTCGAGCGGATGAAGGCTTTGCAAGAGCGGCTGGACCGTTCTGTGGCGGTGGCCTTTGTCTCCTCCCACACCAGGGAGCTGGCGGCCGCGTCTCTGCGGCTGCCCGGCCATTCTCGCGTCATCTGGAACGGACTTCCTGGCCTCCCTGACCAGAGCCGACGACCATCTTTTCTCGACTCTTCACCGTTCCTCTTGAGTCTGGGGGAGCTTCGCCCACGCAAGCAGCTCGGTCTCCTCATCAGCCTGATGGAGCACCTGCCCCAGTACCGCCTGATCCTGGCGGGGAACCGGAACTGCTATCCCCACCACACCCGGCAACTCCAACAACAAGCTCATCAACTCGGGCTCTGTCAACGGGTAGACTTTCCTGGTATTGTGACCGAGACGGAGAAACGCTATCTTCTGGAAAACTGTGAAGCCTTTTTGTTCCCTTCCTCCCAGGAGGGTTTCGGTCTCCCCGCTCTCGAGGCGCAACAGTTTGGGAAACCGACCTTTCTGTCTCGGCACGGGAGTCTTCCTGAAGTAGGAGGGCCGGCGGCCTTCTATTGGAGCTGCGACCAGCCTGAGGCGATGGCCCGAGAGTTTGTTCAGGGGATGGCAGTCTTTGATTTGGTCCGGGCTGAGGAATCGCGTCAGTGGGCCCACCGATTTAGCTGGCGAGAAGCGGCTGAATCGTATCTAGCTTTTTACTCTCGACTGCTCGACCAGTAGTCTTCAAAGAAGGCTAGCAACGTCTCGTTGTGACGTCCGTCAGCGTTGTGTTCCACTCCCAGTGCTCGCTGATAAGCCCCGGCTGTGCTCACAGGTGGGTGAGAAGCCGGTATCAAGATTCTTTCCACCCCGGCTTTGGCCAGGTGGCCGTTGAACCAAATGTCATCTACGTAGAAAGCTTCAGGAGGATAAGACTCATAGTCGAAGACCTCTTCCCCCAGGAGTCCCCCTGGAATCAGAATTCCCCAGGTGCCGGTCACGATATCCACCAGAGCCGGAGCTTGTCTGTGGGTGCCGTAAAGAGTCCCCATGGTCGACCAGTTCACGGGGTGATTGACCAGGTGACCTCTGTAGCCGAGAGCTGCTTTAGGATAGTGCTCGGACCAGCGCAGAAACGTCTCCACGAAATTGGGTGGGTAGATATTATCGTCGTCCACTACCAAAAAGCGAACAGGTTGACCAGCAAAGTGGCGCAAGCTCGGTAGAAGCTTGGTGGCTGGGCCCCAGTCCGTCGAGCTGCGCAAAACCTTGATGGCCTCGGTTTGTTGAAGGTTTGAAGGCAGCTTGTAAGGGCCTCCCCGGCGACACACCTTGGGTAGCCAGAGGACGATAGCATCAGGCCGCTCGGTTTGTAAGATCAAGGAGTTCAGGGTGGCCCGGATTCCCTTCAATCGGTCCGGAATGGTGGTCAAAGTGACGATCAGGGGAACCGCTCGTTGGGGGTCGGGTTGGGGCCATCCGAGGGGCAAAGGCCTGAGGTGCATAGTGAGCCAGCGAACCGCTAGAGAGAAGATTCCCGAGAACCCGCAGTTACGATACTTAAGCGCCTCGTCGCGAAGAGCGGAGGGCCAGTCCACCACCGGTTCGGGGCGTTCATCGGGCCAGCAAGCCATAAAGCCGAGTTCGCCGAGGCAAACATCGCTCCTCGTAGAAGCCTCGACCATGGTCAGCATCTTCTATTACCATTCGGTCGGGGGCCCACCCCCTCAGACGCTTGACCAGGAGCGGTTTCTCAAGCATCTCGAGCTCATTCAAAAGCATCGATATCGGGCCGTCACGGTGAGCGAAGCACTAGGCGATCCTACCGCTTCGAAAGTCTGCGCCCTGGCCTTTGACGATGGATTAATGGACAACTTTGAGGTGGTTTTCCCGTTGCTTCGAGAGTTCGGGTTTCAGGCCACCTTTTATGTCGTTCCCGGTTATGACCAGGCCACTCGTTGGGTCAATCCGGCCACAGGAGAATGGAGTGACGAGCCCCAGAACGGCTTTACGATAGGTTTTGAAAGCATGAAGTCGGAGCACCGTCGAGAACTGCACTCCCAGGGCATGGAGATCGGTTGCCACACCATGACTCATCGAAAGCTCACCACTCTCAGCCCAGACCAGCTGGAAGGAGAAGTCGCGGGAGCTAAATCTTTTCTGGAAGAGGAACTAGGAGCCCCGGTGGACACCTTCTGCTACCCCAACGGTCGTTTCAACCCGAGAGTTTACTGGAGCGTTCGTCGGGCGGGTTTCCTGGGAGCCTGTTCCACCATTCCTGGCTATCTCACGACTCGCTCGGTTCGTCATCTTTTGCCTCGCTTTCTCGTGGAGGACCCCGACTGTTTTGAACAAGTCCTGCTCGGTCGGGCCTTCAGGCCTTGTAGCTGGCTCCCGCCTTTGCTGAGGCGCTTGCGGTGAAGAGGGTTCTGCTGATCCAGCCCGGATTTCAGGGCCCCGGTGGCGGAGACGGGGTAGCGGCCTGGATGGTGCAGGCCCTATGGCCTCACTTTGAGACGACGGTAGCCACCTGGGAGAAGGTGATCCCCAGCCGCGTTGACCGTTACTTTGGCACAAGCCTGGAGGGCGCTCGGGTTCGTTGGCTAGTGATACCCCGCCTCAGAAAGGCCTGGGTAGACGCCATCCCTTTTCGACACGGACTGCTCCGCGCGAGTATTCTGTTGCGCTGGGCCAAGCGGCTTGAAGAGTCCTACGACTTAAAGATCTGTGCTCTATGCGAAGCGGCCCTAGGCCAAGCGGGGATTCAGTATGTGCATATCCCTTGGACTGTTCACCCCTGGACGGATGTGGACCCTATCTGGTACACCACCAGCCTGAGTTGGTTGAGACGGCTCTACGAAGAAGGGTGCGCGATTTTAGCAGGTCGTCAGGAAGCCCAACTGGAGAGCAATCGCACCCTGGTCAATTCCGATTGGACGGGGAGACTTTGGTCTTCTCGTTATGAAAGTACTCCCTACACCCTCTATCCGCCGGTGATTTCTGAGCAGCGAGAGCCCTCTCCCTGGAGTGAGCGTCGCGACCACTTTCTTTGCCTGGGTCGGCTGGCCGAAGATAAACGGATCGAGATGGTGGTCGCCATCCTGGAGAGGCTACGCCTAGAGTTCCCCCAGCTCCTATTGCATGTGGTCGGTGCACCAGACAGTCCTGGCTACGCAGCTCGTCTTTCCAAATTGGCCGTCGAGAGACCGTGGCTCAAGCTTCATCACAACCTGTCCCGGCCCGAGTTACACCAGTTGATGGCTCAATGTCGATACGGAATTCACGGGAAGGCCCAGGAGCATTTCGGTATGGGCATCGCGGAGATGGTCAAGGCGGGTTGCCTGACCTTCGTCCCAGCTGACGGCGGGCAAGTCGAGATTGTAGGCGGTTGTCAGGCTTTGCTCTATCACACCCCAGAGCAGGCTGTGACTAGAATTTCGGCGGTCCTGCGGGACAAGAGGTTGAGAGACCAGTTGAAGGCTACCCTTCAGGCAGCGGCCACTCGATTCGGGGCTGAGCAATTTCAAGAGCAGTTTTTAGCTCATGTCACTACCCACTTCGAAGCTCGAGGGGTGGGGAAAATACTCTAACAGGAAGGCCAGGATTAGCTCTTCCACCGAAGGGCACGGTCGGGGGCCTTGGTCGTCGTTGAGGCAGAAGAATCGCGGTCGCAGGGCCCGGACTTTTGCCAACTCTCGGCGCTGGTAAGCTAGCCGATTATCGATTCTGTGAAGGCGGACAAAGCGCACCTGCCGGTATCCCGGGACCGGCCTGACTCCGGACCGGATCCGGGACCGGCGGTAGAGGATGTGAAGACGGGCGTCCTGGGGAGAGCGAAAACGTCGCCCTCTGGTGAGGGTGACGAGGTCGTGAAACTCCCTCAACATTTGGTTCCAACTCTCTTTTTCCAGAAGGTTAGGGGCATGTTCGAGCCAACCGGGATGAACCAGTCTATCTCGCAACCAGGGCCCCCAACCGTGCTCGGGCCGGCAGCGTGCGCCCAACAGCTTGGGGCTACCGTCATCGTTAAAGAGGTCTGAGGGCGAGACGGGAGCGCCGAAAAAGTAGTCGTCATTAAAATAGAGCCAGAATCTAGCCAGGCCCGGGAGACGGTGCATAAAGCTCTCGATGGCGTTGGAGTTGAAACTGGGAAGTTGGTCGCGGTTCTCCCAGATCTCGTCGTGGTGAACGATATGGAGCTTGGGGTGAGCGGTGTTGAGCCAGGTTGGTATTTGGGGTCGCTGAGTGAGCAGGTAGACCCGGCGAATCCAGGGTAGGTATTGCTCGGCCGAGCGCAGGCTGTATCGCAACATCTGGAGAGAGTCGCGAAATCGCTCGGGATTGAGATCTCCCTCATGGTGAGCGTGGCTTCTCCTGAGCGTCAGGTGGTCCGGACAGTCGCCGTCCACCCAGGTGTAAACCAGGTCCACTTCGGGCGGATTCATAGAGGATTTTACGCCAGGAAGCCCCTCGGCTCCCGCAGAACCGACTTTCGTGAGAGAGACCCGGCCGGTGAGCCGCGTTCAGCCGATTCTTCCCAATCGCCACGCTCGGGGGCTCTGTTTGGATGCCCGAGTTCTCCGGTCGTGTGGTTGCGCTCCAGCGATCAGCACCGACGACCTGCTAGAGATCCCCTCCTATTTCCTGGGTCCGGCAACTCGCTCCATTCATCTTTTCGTGGAGAAGGTGCCCTGGTGGGCGCGACTTCTCCGGCCAGACCGGGTATGGCTCTTATGGAATCACGAGATCGTGAAAACCTATTCAGCCCTGGCCTGGGTGAGTCTGATCCTCTGCAAAACGGAGATCGGTTTGAAACGAGCACAGGCTGAAATTGCTGTTCGAAATCTTCAGGCCGAAGCGGTGATGATAGGGTTCACCTCTTGGAGCGAAGAGAATTTCCCGCGTCCCGAGGTTCCGGCGGCGCTGAACCCTGGCAACGGTTTTCTGCACGTGGGTGGCCAATCTGGCTTTAAGCAAACTCTCCAGGTTCTCGAGGCCTGGCTGCAACGACCCGACTTTCCCGTTCTCACGGTCATCTGTTTCTGGGGCTGTCGCGATCCGATTCCCGAAGAATTGAGAGAGCGTACCCGGAGGGCGGTCAATATCGTTTGGCACGACACTCCCTTGCCGAGCTATCAGCTCGAACGGTTGATGGGAGCCCATCCCTTCCACCTTCACACCAGCGCAGCCGAGGGTTTCGGTCACTCCTTGAATCGTTCTCGGGCCACCGGAGCCGTGATTTTGGCCACCGACGCCGAACCCATGGCCAACTTTGCTAATCTGAAGATCCCTTCTTGTACAGAGGGGCTTTGGAGCCGCTGCAGTCCAGCCGATATAGGCTCGGCCGTAGAGCGAGCTCTAGCCCTAAGTGAGTCGGAAAGGGCCCTTATGGCGGCCGAGAACCAGGATCAGGCTGCGCAGAGCCATGACTGTTTCCGCACTCGATTTCGGCAGTTGCTCAGAGAAAGGGTAGGAACCCTGGAACCCCCCCCCTTGAAGGCTCACGATTCCCTAGCCCGGGAGGCTCATTTCTTCATGGGTCGATTGCCTGCCACAACAGGCGGAGAGCGCTACAACGAGGTCTGTTTGCAGGCTTTGAACGAGGCTGGCTGCCCGACCACCTACCATTGGGTCAGCCCGTATCGGGCTTTCAGTCTGGTGGGTCTCATTCCCCATTTAGGAGACTTTTTATGCTCCCCGTTTTTGGCTCTATTCTTTGCCTGGCGAAGGGGACTGTTTCTCATCGATGAACATTTCTTGGGGCCCTTCCGTCTCACCAATCTGATCCGAAAGACTTTGGGTCTGGGGCCTTTGGTGGTGGTGGTTCATCACCTGGACCACTACTCCAGTTGTCAAGCTTGTCCACCAAGCGCACTCCAACAAACCTACCACCGGTCTCTTTTCGAGCCCGCCGACCTCGTGATCGCAGTCAGTCGGTTCACTCGCGACGAGGTGAGGAGTGTGGGAGTGGACGAGCAGCGAATCAAGATCGTCCAACCAGGATTTTCACCATCGCTAAAGTCTTTGCGTAGACCCTCCGATGGACCTTTGCGCTGTTTGGTCCTGGGTCGATGTGAGCCGCGTAAGGATTGGGAGACAGTGCTGCGTGCGCTGGCTCGCATCCCGCCCTCCGAGGTGCAAGTCAATTTCGTGGGCTCGCTGGAGTCAGCCCACTTCAGACGGGTGGTAAAGCCTCTCCACCGTGAACTAGGTTTGCAGAACAGAGCATTTTTTCGAGGCCAGCTAGACACAGCCGAGCTTCAGGACTTCTTCGCCATCAGCGACCTCCTGATTCACCCCTCCAAGCTAGAAGGGTTCGGCATTGTGTTACTAGAGGCGATGGACTGGGGCTTGCCGGTTGTGGCCACCTTGGCCGCTTCAATCCCAGAGTTGGTGGAGGACGGTCGCGATGGACTGCTCTTTCCGCCCGGCGATGAAGCAGCCCTGGCCCGAATTCTGGAAGAGCTTGCCACCAGTCCAGAACGTTTGCAGGAACTATCGAATAACGGCAAAGCGAAGTCGGCGACTTACACCTGGGACAGGACCCGGGAAGGTTTTCTGGCTGCCGTCTCACCCTTTCTGGCGGAGCCAACCAGATGAGAAGATGGCGCCGGAGTCTCAAAGCTGTGTCGTGGTGGAGTTTGGGCTTGACTCCATTGCTGATCTGGCTGGTTGGCGAATACCTGGCCCGGGACCATTGGTGGCCGGACAAAGAGCAGTTGGAAATCGTGGCCATTCCTCTGTGCCTTGGAGCCGTCGCCTTGCCGCTGGTCCAATATCTTCGTCACAATCAACCTTTTCAAGCCTGGCTCTGTCTTCTGACTTGTGCCGTCTTCTTCCGTGAGCTGCATACCACTCAAGAGCTGGAACAATTGGGGTATGAAATGCCGGTCGACGACGTTCTTTACACCTCCCTTTTCGCTATTGTTCTTTTGCTCGGGCTATTCAAGCTCAACCCCGCCGACGAGGCGCTCCGGGACCGTTGGACCATGACGTTGCTGGTGCTGGCCCTCTGGACCTATGGTTGGACTCAGCTTCTTGACCACGGCGAGCTCAAGTTCTTTAACCCTACCGCGAGGGGGCGAGAATCTGTGACCGAGGAGTCTTTGGAAATGTTCGGTCATGCGGCTTTGCTGCTCAGTTCTTGGTTCGCATCGCGGCTTTCACCGACCACAGAAAAAGGCCAAGAGCGATAAGACATTCCCGGTATTCGGCCACTCGGTGGGCTTTGACGTGATGGTCTGGCAGGGCCAGCAGCAAACTTTGCCCCCCCAAGATGAGCAAAATGAGAAGGACCAGGTAGGGGCGGTCCTCAGGTCGCTCCTGGACATAGACACCCAGGATCAGCAGCGTGCTGAAGAAGATCCAGGGGACGACAAAGGTCGACCAGGTTAGATAGGAAAAAGCGACCTGCGAAGCGACCAAGAGAGTGATCGACTGGTTGGGCAGCAGGGCTTCGAACCTTCTGCCGTTCCCTTCGCGACTGAGCCAAAACGGTAATACTACGAGACTCGCAAATCCGAACAGGAAAAACGCGACCTCAGACTCTTTGGTGGCAAAGTTATGAAGATTCAGCTCCCGTTGAGCGTTGTGCTCTTGAAACAGTTGCGGGAGATCAAAGTGGAAAATAATGTCGCTCCAAGAAATCTCTTCTCCAGCCAGAAAGAAGCCCAGAACGCTCAAGACCAGGAAAAGGAAAACCTTCTCCCTATCGTTTTCTTGGGACCAGGCTAGGAGGGCGCTTCGCAAGCTGAGGATTCCTGTTCCTACCAGGGCTATCACCGAGAGAATCTCAGCCAGGCCGTGTTCAGAGCTATGGTAGTAGAACAAACCTGGCCAGCCGGTAAACCAAACGAGCCAAAGAAACGGTAGGCAGAGCAGCGGCCCTCTGAGCTGGCGAGATTGTTTTTCAAAATCGGCTTCCGTGGTCAGTCTGGGTGGGCCGTGAAGGCCCCAGACCAGGGCGATGCTCGAAAGAACTACCAAGAGATAGCGCCATCCATATTGAATGATGAACTCGGGTGGCTGCTTGTGAAAAAGCTGGGGCTTTTTCATGACCTCCAGTTCAAACCAGGCCGTCAAAGCCAGGAATAGGAGGCTCAACAAGCAACCCGCGAGCAAGCGACCCCTCACTTCGGTTGCTCCTCGAGCTCTTGGGCGAGATAGCGGAACTCCTGGGACTGCTCCAACAGTTCCTCAAACTTGCCCAGGGCTTCCACTCGACCGTCCTTCAACAGACAGATCTGGTCGCAAGAGCGGATGGTCGAGAGCCGATGGGCGATAATGATCAGAGTCTTGGAGCCCCGCAGCGCCTCCACGGCTTGCAGAACGGCTCGTTCCGTGACCTGGTCGAGAGCGTTGGTCGCCTCGTCAAAGATCAGCACCTCCTGGCCGGAATACACAGCCCTGGCGATGCCTATCCTCTGTTGTTGTCCTCCACTGACGGTAATGCCCCTTTCCCCCAAAACGGTGTCGATGCCTTCGGGCAGGGTGTCCAAGAATTCCCTGAGATGGGCGGTCTCGACCGCCCTCGCCAACCACTCCGCGTCGAGTTCCTCGGCGGGAACCCCGAGAGCGATATTTCGGGCGATAGTGTCCTCGGTAAGGAAAATGCTCTGGGGCACCCCTCCCACACTCTGCTGCCAGGCTCGATAGAGTTCACCACGGAGGGGCCGGCCATCGATCTTGAGAGAGCCTTCGGTGGGCTCAAGCAGACCGCCAATTAGGGCCGCCAGGGTCGATTTCCCTTGGCCACTTCGTCCTGTCAGCGCGATGCTGGTGTTTTTCCCGATTCTCAGGTCGATCTGGCGAAGGACCTGATTGACGGTGCCGGCATAACTGAAACTGACCTGTTCTAATCGGATCTCTTCCTTTAGAGGCAAGGCCGGGGGGTCAACCAGGGCGCGACATTCTTGAAAGCGCTCCAGTAGGTGTTCCAGGGTGGGGCTGTAGAATCGAATTTTGATCACGTTGTGGTAGACCCCTTGAACCGCTGGGACCAATCTCCAGGTGGCCATAATGTAGAGGGCCATAAGGGGGACCGCGTCGAGAAAACTCCGCTGTTGGTAGGTGGTCAGATACACCAGCAGTCCCACGATGGCGACGATAGCCAGTGTTTCGGCTACATATCTTGGGAGGTCACTGACCAATCGATGGCGGGTGAGAATGTCTCGAAACTCTCGCGAGGTTTGCTCGTAACGAGCCAGAAAACCCTGTCTTCTAGAACCCGCCCGGGCTTCTTTGACGGCGTTGAGACTCTCGCTCACCAATCGGAAACGGTCCCCGGCCAGGGTGGTTCGCCGACGTCCGAGGGCGCTCGACTGGCGACGGTAAATTCCGTAGACCAGAGTGTAGACAACCCCTACGCCCACAACAGTGCCGAGGGCCACTGCCGGATTCACGAACAGCAACGCTCCGGCAATCAGGAAGGCGACGGTTCCACTCAGGAGAAGTTCTACCAACTGAAAAATCAGGTTGTTGACGACATCATCGATCTCGTTGAGGACGTCTTTGGTCAATTCCGCTGTGTTCTTGGCCAGGAACCAGCTATGGGACTGGCCCAAGTATCTCGACAGAAGCTCCAGACTGAGCAAGTGACGAACCTGGAAAGCGAACTTGCAGGAGAGCCAAAGGGTGAAAGCTGAGGTGGCATTCAGTGTCACCATGAGAAAGATGAAGCCGAGACCTAAGACGGCGAAGAATGTTTGGGCATCGAGACCGGAATACTCCCGAAGCTGAGCCAAGAACGGATACTCCTGGGGGGCTGTCGGATTCACGCCGGCGGCCACTAAGGGGAGAACCCCTGCTACTCCGGAGAGTTCCAGCAGACCGTTCACAAACATCAGAGCCAAGACCCCGAGTGCTTGGTGCTTGCTTTGGGCGGGCAGCAAGCCGTAAACTTTCGCCATGGTGAGGGTCAGCTCTCGGAACACGCCTACTGGTTCAGGTTGCTCACCAATTCTCCTTGCCCGGAGCCGGGTGGCTGACTGCGCTGCCAAGGCAGGACGGTCTCAGGCTTAGGCGAATCTGCAAGCCGATTCCCGTGGAGGTGGCATGAGATTCCCAAAAAACGCGCTCGCTCTTCTCGCCATCGGTCTGCTGCTCATCGCTCCTCTACGAGCTCAAGAATCTGGCCCCCTTCACCTGACTTTGGAGGAGGCGGCCAGGCTGGCTCTGGCTCAGAATCCTCAGATTCGAGTTTTGATGGCCCGACTCGGCATGGCCGAGCAAGACGTGGAGATCGTTTCAGCTCCTACCAGGCTGAGGGCTAGTATCGAAGGAGACCTGAGCTACGTGCTCCCTCCCGACGGCTCGCCCCTGGGGGCTTCTATCGCCGGGGTCAACACCGATTTTCGAACTCAGGCCGTTGACCCTTTCACTCGCACGGGTGCCAATTTGAAACTCCGAAAGCTGCTATACGACGGTGGTCGACTGGCCGCCGCCATCGAAGCTCGCCGCAGTGATCAAGAGCAAGTGCGCCAAACTGCCAGGGCGGCCTGGCACACTCTCTATTTTCAACTTCAGGAGGCCTATCTTTTGGTCTTGCGACTCAAAGCTCGCCTAGAAGTCGCCAGGCTCGGCCTAAACCTGGCCCGACGCAGTCTCGAAACAGCTGAGAAAAAGTGGAGAGCGGGCCTGGCGCCCAAAGGTGATGTGGTGGCTGCGCGACTCCCAGTAGCCGACGCGGGACTGGTTATCAGCAAGCTTGAGAACGAGCTTCAGTCAGCTCTGGAGGGCCTGAATCGCCTGGTTGGATTGCCTCAAGCAACGAAGCTTGAGCTAGGAGAGCCGTTAGAGCCAGCCACGCCTCTACCAGCTTTGGAGCAGGCCCTCGCTCAAGCCTATGCCGAGCATCCTCAACTCCAAGCCCTGGAAGCTAAGGCGGAAGGGGCACGAAAGCGCTTGCTGGCCGCGAAGAAGGACAATAATCTTAATCTGGTCCTGGCCGGCGACGCTCTTCCCGTGGCCTTTAGCGGCCAGGACCTCTCTTTGGGCTATGAGCTTGGTCTTCGGATGGAGTGGCGCTTTGCTGATGGAGGCCGCTCCCTCCATCTAGCCACTCAGGCCGATTACCAGATTCAGGAAGCGGAAGCGGAACTCGAGGCCGAGAAGCAGCTCATCGAACAAGAAGTTCGCAAAGCGCATCGAGACGCTCAATTCGCCCTTGAGAATCAAGACGTCTCGAGGATTCGAGTCCGAGCCTCAGAGGACGTTTTGCGGATTGCGGAAGCTCGCTATCGAGCCGGCTTGGGCCCGCTTTCCGAAGTTCGGGTCGCGCGCAGGAGTCTGTTGGAAGCTCAGACTTCCCTGGCCGAGTCAAAGTATGACCTGCTTCAGGCCAGAGCCGGTCTGGCCAGAGCGCTGGGAGTGCGACCAACTGAGGAAAGACCTTTTGGAGGCTCGTAGTGGTCAGCAATCCCGATAGGCCTTTTCGAGCCAATCTCTACGGGCTGGGCTTTTTTTGCTGCTTGCTCGGTTGGAACATCTGGTTTCACGGAGCTTGGGCCGACGAAACCCAAGCCTGGGGATTGGTCAGGAGCAGCACAAGTCTGGTCGACCTCTACCATCGTCTTGAATGTGAAGGGCATCCGATGCTGTGGCACCTGCTTCTCTATCCTTTTACTCGAATGAGTGGGGAGCCGGGTGTTATGCAAGGCGTGAACGGGGCTCTTACCTGCGCAACTCTGACTCTGTTGTGGCTCCGTTCTCCCTTCAAGCTTCACGAGAAGCTCCTACTGAGTTCTGGGTTTCCGCTCGTCTTTGAATACGGGGTCGTAGCGAGATGCTACGGGCTAGGCTTTTTGCTGATGCTTCTCTTTGTCCATTTCCGAGACCGTTGGAAAACCAGGCCCTGGCAAGGCTGGTTCCTGCTGGGCCTGGTGGCCAACTGTCACCTCTTTTTCGTGTTATCCTCCCTGGTTTTGGCGGGGTTGTGGATCAAAGCGGAAGGGAAGACCATTCGGTCGGGCTTTCCCCTCTACCCCGTGATGATCTTCTTTTCAGGGTTGACGATGTTACGCGCCGATAGCACGACAGCCTTAGAGAACGCCTGGGACTTCAGCTGGTCATCACGACGGTTCTGCCACAAGTTCGGAGCTTTTGGTAACGGTTTCTTGCCGCTGGAAGATCTCACCAATCCAGCCTACTGGAACCCCCATTTCCCGGGCGTGTTGGCGCTGGTTATGGGTTCGCTAGCCCTTTTGTTGATCGTTTTCTATCTCAAACCCCAACCGCTGGCTCTAGCCGGTGTCCTTATTCAGGGGTTTGTTACGTTCTTCTTTTTCTACTTTCGCTACGGTGGCTACTCCTGGCATGCTAATGTTCTGGTTGTCACTTTCATAGCCGTCGTCTGGTGGCTGAGAGAGCGAGGGGCTCGACTGGGGCATCCCGCCTTTCTGCTCATCATTTTGAGCTGTTGTAGCTTCGCTGGAGTCAAGGCTACCGTGCTTTCCAAGATCTCACCGGTGTCGGCCGTTCGAGAGGCTGCCCTTTGGATCGAGGACCAGGGGCTGGAAAAGGAGTTTTGGTTTGGTTACCCGATTTTTCCCACCCTGGGGGTGGCAAACTATCTGCAGCGACCGATCTATTCCATCGAAATGGGGGAACCCACTTTCTACACGCACTGGGGCCAAAGCCGCAGGCTTGAGTGGCGGGAGGTCGTACCGGCCTTTCTCCAGGTTATGCGTGACCGGGATTTGAGAGTGGCTTTCTGGGTCACCGAAAAGGATGCGAGCTATCACCTCTACAACCGTATCAGAGCGCTGCATCGAAACTTCAGAGTTCGCAAATTGTGGGAACGCCGTGGATGCGCCAAGGAGGATATCACGATCTACCGTTTAGAGCTTCGCACCCATCACTTGCCACCCGAATCTTCTCACCCGGAGGGCCTTGGCTCGTGAGCGCTCGTCGTGTTCTTTTTCCAGTCTTCTTGCTGACGCTCATTCTGGTCGGTTGCAGCCAGAGTGAACTCTCGGTGAGGACTCAGAAGTTGGAAAAGAAGGACCTCTACGGTGATTATTTGGCCACCGGTCGCGTGAGCTCCAAGACTTTAAGTCTTTCTCCCGAGGTTTCAGGGAAGTTAAGGGAGCTCAAAGTCGAGCCCGGTCAGACGGTGGAAAGCGGTGCTATCCTGGCAGTCGTAGAGGATCAAGACCTTGAGGCTCACATCAATAACCTCGAAGTAAGCGTGCGGGCTGCTCGAAGTCTGCGTGACGAAGCTTTGAGGTCGGTCTCGGCTAAGCGCCTCCAGTTGAGCACCTCCAGGTCCCGAGCCGAAGCCGAGGTCTCGCGTGCTCAGTGGCGGCTGGCCGAGTTGCGTCGCGGCCCTCGGGAGGCCGAACTGCGACGTTTAGAGGCTGCCGTGGCGGAGGCCTCAGCCAATCTTGAGTTGGCCCGGAAAGAGCGCGAAGCTCTGGAGCAACTGTTCGTCGACGATATCGTGGCCAAAGTGGACCTTGACCGCGCTGAAGCCAGTGAGAAGGTGGCCCTGGCCCGCCGTAGCCAAGCAGCCCAGAACCTGAACGACGCTAAAGCGGGAGCAACCTTCGAGCAGTTGCAAAGCGGCCGGGCCGAGGTCAGAATTGCTCAAGCCAACCTCGATGCGCTCGAGAGCAACGGTGAACTGCAGGTAATGGAGCAGCAACTGCAGACGCGAGAGCTCGAGTTGACTCGCCTCGAGTCGGACCTGCGAAGTGCTCGGGAGCGTTTTTCTCGGAGTGTCCTGAGAGCACCCGAGCCGGGTAGTGTAAGTCGAGTTCATAAGAGTGAGGGTGAATTGGCCCACTACGGGGCTCCTCTCTTGACCTTAATCGTCGGCGACGAACTTTGGATCGAGGCCGACGTGAGCGAGCAGGATGCCCGCTTTGTGACGCTCCATCAGAGGGTCAAGGTCACCCTGCCGTCGCGCCCGAATCGAGAGTATGAAGGCCGGGTCGCCGAGGTCGCTTCCTCTTTGGAAGGAGTGCCCGGAAATCCGGGTACAGCCCGTTTCTTGCATATCAAAGTCGAGCTCGAAGAAGCCGCCGAAAGAGAGTTGCAGCCCGGCCTGGAGGCCGACATCCGTGGCAGCCTCAAACTCGCTTCCGAAGCCGTTGTGGCGCCCCTGGGAGCGGTCTACAAAGAAGCCGATAAGGACTACCTTCTTACTGTGGCCGAAGGTAAGGTCAGGGCTGTACCCGTCACCCTAGGGGCCCTTAGTGGCAGTGAGGTCCAGATTGTGGATGGCTTGGAGGCGGGTCGAGAGATCATCGTGGACGGTGCACAACCAAGCGATCGGGGGCGATCTGTCAAGCAGCCCTGACGACTCGAACCCCACCGGTCTTCGATGTCGACCCCGACAGCGGTCACTGACCGAGGTCTTGAAAATTCAGCCAGGTGCCCGCGGGGATGGTTGGGCCGGTGCGGTCAGTGGTCGACCATTCGGCCTCAAAAGTCCTTTCCGCCACGGGATCCTGACGGGA
>CAYRFU010000050.1:0-26814 GCA_964423525.1 uncultured Burkholderiales bacterium
CCGGGCTCGTCGAACTCGGTTGGAGCGGGCTCTTCGGCCACAATCGGGTCAGGTTCCAGAGCCGCAACAGGCTCCATCTCAGTCATCGGCTCAGGAACAGGTTCTGGCTCGACCGGGACTTCTGGTCGTTCTTGAGGGGATTCAACCACCTCTGGCTCAGTCTCTTCCAGCGATTCAGGTAAAGGCTCAGCGGCTACCTCGGACTCTTCTTGGAGCGGGTCTTCTTCTACAGTCGGTTCCGCTTCCGGCACCGCCACGGAGGCTTGTCCGTCTCGAGAGGGTCCGGCTACTCCCAGAGAGCTCCAAACTCGAGTGAGAACGTCTGCCAGTTCCTTCTCCTGCTCCTCACTGCGGACCAGTTTGCTGGCCGTATCTTGGAGAGCCTCGAAAACGTCTTCCAACTGCTTGGGGTCGGTGGTGGTGGCGTCGGCGCGGCAAAGAGAGAAAACCTGCTCCACCAAAGTTCTTCCGGGGTAACCCAGCAGTTTCTCGAGTTCCTCGGTGAGGTGTTGGAAGGCCTGCCCCGGCTGGCCGAGGCTCTCTTCCTCCTCGATGGCCATCATCTCAGAACTCAGGAACTGCTCTTTCATCTCGTCGAGTTTTTGCTTGAGCGTTCCTATCTCGCCCTGACTCTGCTCGAGTTGTTGGTCTTTCTGTTCTAGCTTTTGAACGACTTCAGCCCTGGTGACTCTGATGGCATCCAATTCTTGACTGAGATGGATACCCTGGTCGCGGGCTTTGGAGAGTTCGCTTTCCAGTTCTTGTAAGCGGGCTTCGAGCTGCTCCAGGCTGGCCTGAGCCTCTCGAACTTGAGTGTCGCGCTCTTCCAATTTTGCTTCGCCCTCGTGAAGCTTGGCCTCAAGCTCGCGAGTTTGAAAAGTGAGCTGGACACACTCCGAGGTGAGTCTGCGCACATCGTCTTGAAGCTTCTTCTTTTCGCGCTTGAGGGAACGATTTTGCTCGAAAGCTGTCAAGTCGGGGCCATCCAACTGTTCCCGTAAGCTGCGATTCTCCTCTCTGAGCGCCGCCACTTGCTCGTCGAGGGTCATCGGTTCGGATGAAGAAGCCATAGTCTCTCCTGTCTCTCAGGTGATGTATTTCTCTGTCGCCTATTCCCTATCGACCCATTTTTCCATTCCTGGGTGCCCCTCTCAGAATGACATTTTGAACGACTGGACAGACCGAGTCGAAAAGCCTAAAATAACGGCGTTGGGGGGTTTATAGGAGGATTCATGGCCAAATGTAAACCCGAACTGATCAGAGCCCTGCGCCAGACGGCCGAAAGACTCGACGGCGGCGCTCGATACGAATGGGGCCATATGGGTCGCTGTAACTGCGGCCACCTGGTTCAAACGCTGACCGCGATGTCGGACTCAGACATCGTGGCTTCTATCGACCACGAACTGGACGAGTGGAGCGAACACGCCCGCGACTACTGTGAAGGCACCGGGGCCAAAGTCGACGACCTATTTCACACTCTGGAACGCTTCGGCTTCGATCACGAGGACGTCATAAGGTTGGAGAACCTAAGTGACCGTCGAGTGCTTGAGCACCTGCCCGAGCGACGTCACTTGCGCAAAAATCAACGTCACGACGTGACGCTTTACATGCGAACGCTGGCGGAGCTGCTCGAATCGGACTGCCTCGAAGTTCCCGCCTGCGTCTGAAGGCAAATTGAGCCTGTCCTGGATAGACGCAACGTCTATCCAGGACAAACGTTAACGTTTCAAAATTTTTTCAGACCTCTTCGTTACAATTGTGTTAAGACTTCACGAAGGGTTCTGACTATGCGAGTTGACACCGAAACCTCCTCTGAGCGCCGACGCTCGGTGCGCGTCAAAAGGACGTTGCCAACCTGGTATCGATGCGCTGCCAAGACTTTCACTCGCAGTGTTGCCTACTCGGTCGGCGAAGGGGGCGCCAGCATTGTGACCGGTGAGGAAATCGAACCGGAGGAGAACGTCCACCTCACTTTCAAACTCCAGGGTCGAATGGTGACGGTTGGAGGGCGAGCGGTGTGGAGAAAACCGGCTGACGATTTCTCAGGTCGCTATCTAGTCGGCATCTGTTTCCAACGAAACGACAACCCCGACCAGCGCGCCTTTGATCGCTGGCATCACCTCCAAAAATTGAGCGAACAGCCCACTCAACCCCAGAACTCCAACAGTTCCTGGGCTTGCTAGTTTAAAAGTTCCCGCAAGCAAGTCGTCAACGGCTCCACCTCATCCAACGAGTTCGGCCAATGGGGACCAAACCGTAAAATCCCGTCGGGAGCGGTCACGACGAAACCCCGCTGGGTCAGCTCGGGAGCCACTCTCTCGGCAACACAGCCCCGGAAGGAGAGAATCGGCGAGCGCCATCTAGGGTGACGAAGACTGGTCAGCCCCAGCTCAACCAAAGACTTCTCAAGCCGGTCGTGATAAGCTTGGATATGCTCGAAATTCGGGCCGGGCCCAGCTCCAGCAAAAGCCGAACAGAAGCTCTCAACCCAGCGTATCCCAGAGCGTTGAGAGAACCCGATTCGAGAAACTCAGGGGCCGGCCTGAACGGCTTTTGGTAATCCAGCTTGCCGGGTCCTTCGAAAAGAAAGGCGACCGGGTCTTGATGACTGAGCCAACCTACCAGACGAGGCTCAAGCTCCCCGACCACTTCAGGGCTGACATGGACAAACCCGCAAGCCTCGGGACCCATCAGCCACTTATGGCTCCCGACGGCCAAAAAGTCAACTCCCCATTCGTCAGCCCGAATCGGCATAGCTCCGGCGGCCTGAATCCCGTCGACGTAAAGCCGAGTGCCGTAACGACGACAGAGCCGAGCCATCTCCTCGATCGGCATTCGCAGACCCGTTTGAAACTGGACCAGACTGACGGCCACCAGACGAAGACCTTCTCGAAGAGCTTGTTCGAGGCGCTCCAAGCCGAACTCCCGGCGATAGTCTTCGACCTCTCCCCAGACGACTTTCAGGCCACGACTCCGAGCAGCCGCTAACCAGGGGGTCACATTGGCCGGAAACTCTCCCCGGAACAGCATCACCCGGTCGCCGGGTCGAAATCGATAGCAGTTGGCTACGGCCACGGCGGCCGCGGTCACGTTGGGAACCAAAGCGATCCGGTCGCTTCGGGAACCGACCAGTAGGGCCAGTTCCTCCCGAAGGGCCAACCGGTCGTCGTTCCAGAGAGGAAAAGCCCCGACGCCCCTACCAGCGAAGGTGGCGGCGGCCTGCTCGAGAGCCTCACGAACGGGCTCTGACCAGGGGGAGATCCCGCAGTGGCTAAGATAGGCGTGACAGTCGAGAGCAGGAAAGAGGGCTCGACTCCCCAGTTGAGGTTGCATCCTAGGGGATACCAGACTGGCCTCAACCGCACCTGGCGGAAGGCCGCTTTCCCAAAAAGGCCGAAGTCACGCGGATGGAGCGATTCGAGCTGGAATTCGAACTGCCCTTGAACCTCTTTAACTGGGGCCCCCTGGTTTGTTGGCTCGGGCTACCTTTAGCCACACTGCTGGTGGTGAGCGCCACCCGTTGGAGTTCCTACAGCTTTTACGCCGCTTTGGTGATGTTGTTCCTTTCGATAGGCCTGGTCAAGCTCTTGTTCAGCCATCAGCGGGGGCGAGCTAGCATCTCGATCGGCGCCGACGTGATGGTTCTAGAGGAGACGACCGGGCCCTCGCGAGAGATTCCTCTCGAGAAGGTTCGCAAGGTCGAGCCTAAACGTCGCGACTCGATCTACCAAGACGAAGAAGACGTAGGGATGCTCATGGTGTGGACCGCCGACGGAGTGGAGCGGCTGCCTAAGAATCGAGCTCTGGTGCTCCCTTACCGGGGGACTGAGAAACTCGCTCGCCAGATTCGAGACCACCTGGCTCAAGACCAGTCGACGGTCGACAGTTAGGAGCCCGGAGTGTCGGTCTCGCTGAGCACCTCTAAGAAGGCCTGACCGTAACGTTCCAACTTGGTCTTGCCAACACCGGGAAGCTGGCCGAACTCCCCCAAAGTGGTCGGCTGGTCGAGCACCATGGCTTGAAGGGTGCTATCGTGGAAGATGACATAAGGGGGCACGCCCTGCTCCCGGGCCAACTCAAGCCGCTTCTGGCGCAGCTGGTTCCAAAGCTCGCTCTGCTGGGGCTGAGCAAACACCACCTGGCCCTTCTTCTGCTTCGGCGACGACTTGGCAGGTTTGGGGTCGCGCCTTAACCAAACCTCTTGGTCCCCTTTCAGCACGGGTCGGGACTCGGGAGTGAGGACCAGGCCGCCATACCCTTCCAGGTCGACGGTGAGAAAGCCAGCTGCCACCAGCTGACGAGTGACCGACATCCATTCGCCCACTCCGAGTTCCTGGCCGATGCCGAAGGTGGAAAGCTTGGAGTGCCCGTTGCTCTCGATCCGCTCATCGCTTTTACCCATCAAAACGTCGACTAAGTAGCGCGCTCCAAATCGTTGACCGGTCCGATAAACACAAGAAAGGAGCTTCTGGGCGGGCACGGTGGCCTGCCACCGGGGAGGAGGTTCGAGGCAGTTGTCGCAGGCCCCACATCGATTCTCAGGCTCTTCGCCAAAATAGCGCAGCAGAACAGCTCGGCGACACTCCGTCGTTTCGCAATAGCCGAGCATCGAATCTAGCTTGTGACGCTCGATGCGCCGTTGGCGCTCGCTGGCCTGGCTTTGGGCCATCAGTTGGCGCAAGCCGATGACATCGGCCAAACCGTAAGCCATCCAAGCGTTAGCGGCCAGGCCATCCCGGCCGGCCCGACCCGTCTCCTGGTAATAAGCTTCCAGGCTTTTCGGCATATCGAGGTGACAAACGAAGCGAACGTTGGACTTGTCGATCCCCATCCCGAAGGCCACCGTAGCCACCACGATCAAGCCTTCCTCGCGCAGGAATCGTTCCTGGCTGGCCTGACGATCGGACTTCTCCATACCGGCGTGATAAGCCACGGCCGTAAAGCCGAGCTGATTAAGCTTGGCGGCGATCTTATCCACGCGAGCTCGAGTCTGGGCGTAGATGATACCCGAGTCGCCGTCGTGTTCTCGTTTGAGAAAACGGGTGAGTTGGTTCACGGCCGAAGCCTTGACCACAGCCTGATAAAAAATGTTGGGACGGTCAAACCCGGCCACAAAAAGCTCAGGGGTCCGCAGGCGTAGCCGTTCTAAGATATCGTGTCTGGTCGGTTCGTCGGCCGTCGCTGTGAGAGCGATGCGAGGAACGGCAGGATAGTGATCGCAGAGGGCCGGTAACTGGAGATACTCAGGCCGAAAATCGTGGCCCCATTGAGAGACACAGTGCGCCTCATCGATGGCAAACAGCGCCGGCTGACGGCTTTGCAGTAGGCCGTTGAATCGGGCCGTTAAAGCCCGTTCTGGCGAAACATAAAGAAGGTCTAGGTCGCCCTCGCCATAGCGACGCTCGATCGTCTTGACCTCTTCCCACTCCAAGCCCGAATGGAGACTGGCCGCTTTCACCCCCATCTGAAGAAGCGATCCCACCTGGTCGTCCATCAGGGCGATCAAAGGGGAAATGACAATTCCTGTTCCCTCAGCCACCACACTGGGGAGCTGATAGCAAAGCGACTTGCCTCCTCCGGTCGGCATGAGGACTAGACAATCGCGGCCGTCAAGCAAGCACTGGACAATCTCCCCCTGGCTACCTCGGTAACCAGGAAAACCGAAAATCTCTCGCAGTACTAACCCCGGGTCGCGAAGGGTTCTCACGCAGACTCCAGGAGAGAAACCAGCTCGCTTTGACCGGTTTGCCGAGCCATCTCGAGGGGAGTCCAGCCAGCCTGTTTTTCGCGAACCAACACATCCACCCCGAGTTTGAGCAGTGCCCTCACACACTCCGGACGATTGCGGGCCACGGCCACGTGGAGGGCTGTCTGACCGGTTTTGTCGTCGGCAGCGTCAAGGTCAGCACCCAACTGTCCCAACAGCTCGATCACCTCGGGCTGACCGGAGAAAGCTGCATAATGAACCGGCCGTTGGCCGAACCCGTCTTCCGTATCAACATCGGCCCCCTCGTCGGCCAACAGACGAACCAACTCCAGTTGACGAGCCATGACCGCAAAAAAGAGTGGCGAACGCAAGTGGTAGGAGTCGCGAGTCTCGAGATCGGCCCCGGTCTCAACCAGGCGAGTGGCCACCTCGACATGTTTGCCCACGCAAGCAAGATGGAGAGGGGCGATCCGTCCGTCGGCTGGACGAGCCCCTCGCTCGAGGAGCCAGTTCACCACCTCGAGGTGACCCCGAGCAGCGGCCCAATGAAGTGGAGTCCACCCCTCCGGCCCCTGGTAGGTGGCCCACTCCTCCACTTCAGGAATCTTGCCTTCGAGCACCTCCAAAAGAAAGACCTCCAAAGCGCTCCCCTCCTGGCAACGAGCGTGGCCAAGAAAGGCCTGGTCGAACTCCTCATCACCAAACTGGAGAAGTTTGAGGGCTTTCAGGTAGTGGCCTGTCGCTTTCTTGCTCTCGACCTCGGCCAAATGGAGATAAGCTCGAGCTTTGAGACGGTCGTTGAGACCGGGTGACTTGGAAACCCGGCGCAGTTTCTCGGCGGCCTCCTGAGCTCGACCCGCCTGCTTGAGAGCTACCCCCCACTCCAACCAGCACTCGGCCGGTGGCTCGCCGATCTGCTCGGCAGCAGAAAACTTCTCGAGAGCCTCTTGTTGCCGTTCTTGAGCTAGCAGAACCTGAGCCAACCGGCAGATCGCCTCGGCCGTACGGGCAGGGTCGTCAAGCTTCTCTCGAATGGAGATGGCCCGTTCCAAGTTCACCACGGCTTGCTCTCCCTGGCTGACGCGCCCGAGCCCCTCCAGCACGGCCGCAAGTAGGTCGGATGGGTCGCCGAAGAGCTCTTCCACCGAAGCTTCAATCTCGCTCAAAAGGGTTCTAGCCTGCTCGTTGGCGCCAGCCGCCAGTCGGGATTCGGCGAGTCCGATGACGGCCTCGAGGGTGACGGGATGTCGAGAACCGAGCAGATTTTCAGCCAGCTGAAAGGCCTCAGTGTAGGCTAGCGCCGCTTCCGTAGGACTTCCCTTTTCAGCCACCTGGCGCGCCTTCTCGACTGCGGCCTGGGCCAATTTGCCCCGACTGCTGCTGCGGCGAGGTAAGCGCAAGAACGCCAAGACATTGATCGAAATGCCTCCGACGCCTGCACCGACAGCCAGGATGTAGGGGTCGGCACCCTGACTGGGAAACCACCAGAGCAGCCCGACTCCTCCTAAGACCAAACCGGCCAGTGTGCTGGTCGAGTTGGAACGGATACCACGAAAGAGAAAACCAAAAAGGGTTCGGCACAACCCTATGGTGAGAAAGCACACCAACAAACTGGCCAGGGCTGCTTGACCCCCCAAAGCCAGACCGGCCTCGCCAGTGATCGAGACAATTCCGGCCAGCAGGCCACCCAAAACCGCCCCTGTCAGCCCGGCAAGAGCCACTTTGGTGAACAATCGCAGCATTGCTAACGGCTTTCTGTTAGGCCCCAAAGCGCCCCTGCTATTCGGACTGGACCTGCTCCCAGACCGCGCCCAACTCGGAGCGCTCGACCTGACCCAACCGGTCACCCAACCGTTTCTCGAGAGCTCGAAAACGTCGCGTAAACTTGCTACAAGTGGCCCTCAAAGCGGCTTCCGGCTCAACCTGAGCGGCCCGCGCCAGACTGGTTACCGCAAAGAGCAGATCCCCTAACTCTTCGGCCTGATGGTGGCCTTGAGCCAAAGCCTCTTCCAGTTCGGCTAGCTCTTCTTTCACTTTGGCCAGCGCCGATTGAGTATCGGGCCACTCAAAGCCGACCTCAGCTGCCCGGCCCTGGATGCGACTGGCTGTCAGCACCGCCGACATCTGTCGCGGCAGGCCGTCCATCAGCGACGTCCGTTCTTTCTTTTCAGCCTTCTTTAGAGCCTCCCAGCGCTGCTTCACCGCTTTGGCCGTGGCTAGCTTCTCGGCTGCGAAGACATGGGGATGCCGTCGCACCATCTTATTCACCACTCCTCGGCAAACGTCGTCCACTGAAAACCGGTGCTCCTCGCTGGCAATTTGAGAGTGAAAGACGATCTGAAGCAACAAGTCCCCAAGCTCCTCGCATAAAGCACCGTCCTGGCCCCTTTCGATAGCGTCGAGCACCTCACAAGCCTCCTCCTGAAGGAAACGGGTGAGGCTGTGGTGGTCTTGCTCACGGTCCCAGGGGCAGCCGTCAGGGGCCCGCAAAGCCTTCATTACCTCGACCAGCTGCTGAAAAGGTGTGAGTTGCTGAAAAGTCTGGGAATAGGGATCGAGCATGGGGCTCCCCTTTCGGGCCAGGAGCCTCGCTCCTTCCAGGGATCGACTCAGAACCCGCAGAAGCGACGGCCCGATTTCGGAACACAGTTTTTTTGGAGGAACTATGAGCTATATTGTGGCCCTGGAGGCCCGCCAAATTCTCGACTCTCGCGGCAACCCCACCATCGAGGTGGAAGTCGCTCTCGATTCTGGTGCTACCGGTCGGGCAGCCGTGCCTTCGGGGGCTTCCACCGGCGCTCACGAGGCGGTCGAACTCAGAGACGGTAATCAAGCCCGCTATCTCGGAAAATCGGTCGAGAAAGCGGTCGAGAATGTGCGCGAGACCATCGGTCCGGAACTGCTGGGATTTTCGGCCCTGGACCAGATGGATGTCGACACGATGATGCTCGAAATGGACGGAACCGAGAATAAAGCCCACCTCGGCGCCAATGCCATTCTTGGAGTCTCGCTGGCGGTGGCCCGAGCAGCTGCTGACCACCTCGACCTTCACCTATTCAGCTACCTGGGTGGACCTTTCGCCCACCAACTTCCGGTGCCGATGATGAACATCGTCAACGGCGGCCAGCACGCCGACAACAACGTCGACGTTCAGGAGTTCATGATTGTCCCCGCCAAAGCCGAGCGGTTCTCGGAGGCCCTCCGAATGGGAGCCGAAACCTTCCATCATCTCAAAAACGTTCTCAAAGGCCGTAAGTTGGCGACAGGCGTCGGCGACGAAGGCGGCTTTGCCCCCAACCTGAAGTCAAACGAAGAAGCTTTGGAAGTCATCATGGAGGCGATCGAGAAAGCCGGTTACAAACCCGGTGAAGATATCTTCCTCGCTCTCGATGTGGCCGCCACCGAATTCTACAAAGACGGCTCCTATGTCTTTGACAAAAGTGATGGCTCGGTTCGCTCCGGCGACGACATGGTCAGCCTTTACCAGGAGTGGATCAAGAAGTATCCCATCATCAGCATCGAAGACGGGGTTGCCGAAGACGACTGGGAAGGCTGGAAGAAACTGACCTCGGCCCTGGGAGGCCAGGTCCAGTTGGTGGGTGACGATCTGTTCGTCACCAACACCGAGCGCCTCAAACGCGGAATCGACGAAAGATGCGCCAATTCGATCCTGGTTAAGGTCAACCAGATCGGCACCTTGACCGAGACTCTGGACTGCATTCGAACGGCCACCCGAGCCGGTTTCACCTCGGTCATCAGTCACCGGTCAGGGGAAACCGAGGATAGCTTCATCGCCGACCTGGCCGTGGCTACCAATGCCGGGCAGATCAAGACCGGTTCTCTGTGTCGCTCTGACCGCACTGCCAAATACAACCAACTGCTGCGAATCGAGGACTTCCTCGGGAACGTGGCCGTCTATCCCGGACTTTCCGCCTTTCCCGCAGGGACCAGAAGGCAGCTAGTCGGAGTCTAGGCTTGATGAACACGTTGCGCAACATCCCTTTCCACCGACCCTATCACAGTCCCACCGAGGCGGAGAGGGTGAGCCAGGCTCTAGAAGACAGTCATCTCTCGGGCTGCGGACCTTTCACCAAGAAGGTTGAAAAGCAGCTCGAAGAGTGGCTGGAGGCCCCTCGGGTGCTGATGACCACGTCTTGCACTCACGCCCTGGAGCTAGCCGCTCTGTTGCTCGACATCCAACCTGGAGACGAGGTGATCGCTCCCACGTTCACCTTCGTCTCCACCGTCAACGCTTTCGTGCTACGAGGAGCCCGGCCGGTGCTAATCGATATCCGCCCGGACACCTTAAATCTCGACGAGAAACTACTCGAACGCTCGATCACACCCCGCACCAAAGCGATCATTCCGGTCCACTATGCAGGCGTGTCCTGCGAGATGGATACGATTTGCCAAGTGGCCGGATCGATTCCGATAGTCGAAGACGCCGCCCACAGCATCTTTGGGACCTACCAAGGCCGTCTGATGGGCTCCTTCGGGAGCTTATCGGCCTACAGTTTCCATGCCACCAAGAATTTTAGTTGCGGCGAAGGCGGAGCTCTCCAGATCAACGACCCCGAGTTGGTGGAACGAGCGGAGATCATTCGCGAGAAAGGCACCGACCGTCGACGCTTCCAACGAGGTGAGATCGACAAGTATACCTGGCGCGACCTGGGTTCAAGTTACGTGATTTCCGACCTGTTGTCGGCTCTTCTCTACTCGCAGCTCGAGAGTCGAGACGCGATTTTTGCCGGTCGGCAAAGGGTCTGGCAGCGCTACCAGCGCGAACTGGGAAGCTGGGCAGCCTCTCAGGATGTCGAACTGCAAAAGCCGGTCGAGGGTGATGTCAATAACTATCACCTCTTCTACCTGCTCCTTCCGATGGCGGAAGCGGCCACCCGAATGTTGACCGAGTCGCGCCTGGCCAAGGTGGGAGTGTCCTCCCACTACCAACCGCTCCACCTGTCAGGGATGGCCCACAAGTTCGGCTACGGGCCTGGCGACTGCCCGGTGGCTGACTCGATTTGGGAACGACTTATCCGGCTACCTCTTTATCCTCAGCTGGAGGAAGCGGCCCAAGACCGAGTTCTCGAATTTGTGACCCAGTTCCAACCCTAGGGGTTCGAACTCAAGAGTCTCTGCTCATATGAACGAACAGGGAAATGGTCACAGTGACCCCCACTAAAGTCAACAGCAAGAATCCCATATGAAGAACTTCTGGTTCGAGTCAGGATACCCTACTGGCTTCCAAAGCTTCTTCGCCCTCTCAGGTCTCCTCGAGCAGAGGATTCCGGTAAAGCCTCCAGAAAGGGCAGGCTGCATTTCCCGAGGGGGTCCCCCATGACGTATATGGCACTCGATGTCACCCAAGCACTGGACAAAGTCTTTGCGCCTCTGGTCGACCTGATGAAACTGGTCTTGTTTTTTCAGATCGGCCCGTTCCCCCTGATCGTGCTAGTGCTCATCTTCGGAGCCGTCACCTTTACATTCTATTTCGGATTCATCAACATCCGGGGTTTCAAACACTCCATCGATGTCATTCGGGGGGTCTACGACAACCCAGAAGACGAAGGGCAGATCAGCCACTTTCAGGCCCTCACCTCGGCCCTTTCGGCCACCATCGGGCTGGGAAACATCGCAGGCGTGGCGGTGGCCATCTCTCAGGGGGGTCCAGGGGCACTGCTATGGATGATTTTGATCGCACTGTTTGGGATGACCGCCAAATTTGTGTCGGCCTGCCTGGCGATGCTCTACCGTCAAGTCAACGAAGACGGCAGTGTCAGTGGCGGCCCGATGTATTATTTAAAGATCGGTCTGGCCGAACGAGGAATGGCCCCGTTTGGGGCTTTTCTGGCCACCGTCTACGCCGTCTTCATTATTGGAGGCTCGTTCGGGGGTGGCAATATGTTCCAAGCCAACCAGTCGTTCGAAATGCTGCAAACCACCTTTGCACTTCCTCAAAGCGCCGCTCCCGTCTACGGATTGGTGCTAGTCTTTCTGGTGGGGGCGGTCATCGTTGGCGGCATCGAGCGGATCGGGGCAGCCACTTCCAAAGTCGTGCCCCTTATGGTGGCTATCTATATCGGAGCCTCGCTTTTCATCATTCTCTCTAACCTCGGACAGCTCCCGGCCATCATAGCTGGGATCGTCACCAGTGCTTTCTCTCCTGACAGCCTTTACCAATCGCTACACGGAGGCGTTTTGGGCGTGATGGTGATCGGCCTGCGAAGGGCTGCCTTCAGCAACGAGGCTGGCGTCGGTTCGGCTGCCATCGCCCACTCAGCGGCCAAGACCGATGAACCGATCCGCGAAGGGATGGTCGCCATGATCGGCCCTTTTATCGACACCATCTTGGTCTGCTCGATGACGGCCCTGGTGCTGCTCATCACGTTGCCTGAGAACACGATCTATCACGACTATCGTGCAGCCCAGGTCGTGCTGGCCGAGGCCAAAGACGCCCACGCAGCTGATCAATCTGAAGCGAACGCGGCAGCCGTCGTGGCCGCAGAGAAAGAACTCGCAAAAAAAGAGAGTGGAGCCTCTTTGACTTCGCGTGCCTTCACCTCAAAAATCGCCGGTTTCAAATACATCCTTTGCCTGGTCGTCTTTCTTTTCAGCTACAGCACGATGATCTCTTGGTACTACTACGGAGAGAAAGGGTGGACGTTCCTGTTCGGTGAGCCCAGCCTGCGGGTTTTCCAGGGCATGTTCTTATTCAGCATCATTGTGGGCGCCTCCGTCAAACTAGGAGCCGTGCTGGATTTCTCCGACATGATGATTCTGAGCTGTGCCTTTCCCAATATCATCGGAGCTTTCTTCTTGCTACCAGTTCTCAAGGAAAAAGTCCATGACTACTGGCGGAAATACCAGAACGATGAGTTCAAGAAATACATTTAACTGGTCGTAGGCTCAGCCAAAGCCCGGCCCTACTTCTCGCGCGACAGCAGACGATCGGCGGCCCAGCCTATCCCAAAACCGATGCCCGCCCCTACGGCGGCCACCGGCACCAAACTCGCTCCACTGGACAGGGCTAACCCGAGGCTATGAGCTCCTGCCCCTCCGGCGATGGCGCCTCCGATGCCGCCCCCGAACATCCCTACCATACTCAGCGGTCCACCGGCGGCGTCGGAATTCACTTTGGGAATGCCGTAGCCGATTTCGGCCAGTCTACCTAGAGCAAAGAGTCCCGCTGCTCCTAGCAGAGCGCCACCGAAGACGCCTAGTAGAGCTCCACCTTTCGGGTCGGCCATAGCGGCAGCCACAGCCCCACTAGTGATAGCAGCCCCGAGACCGGCGCAAGTTCCGATGGTAATCCCGAGCCAACTTTCGGTCCTCGGCTTCTTGGGTGTAAGTCTCCTTGGGCGTGGAAGTCGGGGAGCTAGCGACGCGCGCATCCCCGTGGGGCGACAAGTGAGATGGCATCAACTTTCCTAAAACCATGATGCCTCCTTTTCTTGTGGACTGGCCGAGACTAGAGCGCCATCCTGAAAACACTCTTAGACCCTCCCTGTCGGTTGCCGGCGAAATTTCCGATTGTTAACAAGCCGTTAACGAAAACATGGTGCTTGAAGCCCCAAAATACGGGGTTTGCGCGCGACCCACCAGAAGCCGTTTCAGAGAACTTTCAGACCTTCGTTGCACATTACGCAAAACCACACGTGTAAAAAACGAAAAAACGGAGGATGCCATGCTCAAAGAAGGCGAGATGGTCGTACATTCAACATTCGGAGTCGGTCGCGTCGTGCGAACCGAAGAAATGGAGATCCTGGGTAAACCAGTGAAGCTCTCGAGTGTCGAATTCACCGAAGCTGACGGATCCAACTTCGAATTCAAACTTAATCCCGAGAAGCTCGATAGTTCGCCCGTGCGACGCTTGATCGAGCGCGAACAAGTCGACGCGGTTTTTGACCGCCTCAAGACTTCCAACGTCGGCTGGTCTCTCGACGCCAATCGGCGTCGCAGAGCCTGCGAAGAACTGATCAGAACCGGCGATGTCTACCACCACTGCGACCTGATCGCAGGACTACTCAGTCTGTCCCAGCGCAAGACCCTGACGACTCGAGAGCAATTCATGCTCGACCGCGCGGTGGCCGTCTTGGTTGAGGAGTTAAGTTGTGTAACCCTGGTCCAGAAAGACGACCTGAGGGAGCAAATCTTGACCGCAGCCTAACAGTTTCAGACGACCAACGCCAGAAAGCCCCGGCCATCTGCCGGGGCCTTTTTGGTTGCTACACCAGATGTCCGCCGCGAAGCAAGTCGCTAATCTTGGACGAATGGTCGTTCAAGATCTGGGCCCGGCGTTGGGCCACCTGGCTCACGATCCTTCGCCTGTTCTCCCGCAACTGCCTTAAGGTTTCAGCCCACTTCTGTTGGTAGTCCCCGCCGGTCGGCGAGCCAGGGCCGCTAGGCCCTGAAGGACTTCCCAAATTTGACGGCGGCGTCGAACCACCAAAGCGGGGAGGCGGAGGAGAGCCGCCAAACCGAGAAGGCGGAGGACTGGCAAAGTTTGGTCCAGAGTTGGGCGTGAAGGGCGGTGGACTAGTCCAGAGGGGGCTGCCGGAAAACTCGCCCCCGAAAGGGGCTCGGTGACTGGGAAAATACTGCTCGGTAGGCTGGTTGAAATCGTGGGTGGGTTGGGCTTCGTAATAGGGAGAAATGTTAGCAGCCGGGGAAGCGTAAGGACCGGCAGGGTAAGATAAGTATGGATCACGATAGCCGTAAGCTGGATACACTGCAACCTCCGCGCTGAAAATACTCTAAAACAGCGGGAAGGCAAGTTTCTTTTCTGTTAACAGAAATCCAAACTAGTTCAGCTTAATGGGACGGACGGTTTTCTTATCGTCGGGACTGAGGGCAGCCTCTCGAAGAGCTTTGCCCACCTCGAAGTCATGCTCTTCAGCTCCACCGATCGAACTGGTATCGAGCTCAGCTCCGGCCGGAGAGGCCGTTAGGTGTTGACGGCAGATGGCCAGGTAGGCGATTCTAATCAAATTGGGGTGGTCGTCAGCCCGAAGCCGATGACGAAAGTAGAGAGACATCCCGGCGGCAAAACCGATAGGCCACATCAGCGGAGTTCGGTTCCAAGAATTCATCCCCTTGCGAAAGGCGGGGTCTTCTTTGATGGTGCGGTGAAGCTGGGCCAGAAAGCCGCTAGAGACCTCTTCCTTCAGGGATTCCGTGATGCCCGAGGTCTCGAGAGTCTTATGAGCGGCCATCAAAGCCCGCAGTTTGGCTTCGGTTTGACTCTCTTTTTGGTCGCTGCGGCGTTTCGGTCCGACCTCTCGAAGCGACTCCCAGTAGATTCCGTTCACCCGTTTCTTGATGGCCTCGTGCTGGATGTGAGAAAGCCCAAGCTCGCTAGCCAGCCGTTCGTAGAACTGTTCCTCTTCAACACCGAAGCGCCCATCGGCCAAAGCGACGACCAACCCCAAAACCAGGGTAGGCTCCAGCAAGTCCGGTTGCTTTTTCAGGCGGGCGATATCGTCGGCCAAATCGGCCAAGAGTTGTTCCGGGTCTTGCTGCTCCTGATACCGAGAGGTCCACAATTCCTTCATTCGAGAGCGGGCCGATTGAGAGGGCACCAGTCGCGAAGCCGCCGTCTCCATCAGCTCTAACTTGGGGGCCACTGCCTCTTGCGGACCGATGAAAGCCATGGCGCAGCCAACTTCCCAGAAGGGCAAGAGCTCTTCACTCGACTCTTCCGCGATGACCCGCCGAATCTGCCCCTCGAGACGGTCCACTGAGGCCCCTTCGGTCTCGATGTCGAATCGCTCGGCAAACCAGGTGATCACGGAGCGCTCGATCTCTTCAGGCTGACGCCCGCGACATCCGACAACCTCCCCCATCCAGGCCAAAAGTCGCCCGACGAGTTGGTCGTGTTCTCCATCGAGAGCCTTCTGGTCGAGTCCGGCCAGCCTTCCGAGGGTCTGGAGTTCGGCCGTGTCCATCTGTTGCAAACCTTCAATCATAGAACAAGGTTTAACCCAAACTCGGCCCGACTCCTTCGCGAGCGAGGGCATAGGCCACCCGATTCAGAAGTGCGGAGAATGAGAACGACGGCTTTACTGTTTTGCCTTTTAGTCACCCAGGTATTCGCCCAACCGCGGGTAGAGTTCTTCCAAGCCGTTCAGGCGGGGGACGCAGACAAGACTCAAAGTCTTCTGAGAAGGCATCCAGAATGGCTTGAGAGTCATCTCTACGATAACCTGACTCCCCTTTATCAAGCCAGTCACCTGGCCCGACTCGAAGTGGTTGAAGTGCTCCTCGCTCAAGGCGCCGATCCCAACTCCGTGACTGGCCGAGGCAACACCCCACTTCACGCAGCTGCCTACCGGGGCACACCAACCGTCACCCAGGCTCTCCTAGAAGCCGGCTCCGACCCGGATCGAAAAAACTCACGGGGTGAGACGCCCCTCTACCTGGCCGGTGACCGTAACCACCTCAGAACCTGCGATATTCTTCTACAGGCGGGAGCTGACCCGGACAGAGGCGACCAACGGGGTTTCACACCGCTCCATCAAGCCGCTGCAACGGGACGTCTCAGACTGGTCAAACTGCTAGTCGGCCAAGGGGCCAGAATCAACAGTAAAGACAAAGGGGCCAACACTCCTCTCTATTGGTGCCGTCGGAATCGGTTAGGTGAGTGGGAGAAGGTGAGCGACTTTCTGGAAGGTCAAGGAGCAAAAGTCCGCTAAGCTTTCCTGATGAAAAGGCTCTTACTGATTGTGTCCCTTTTGTTGGTTGGCTGCAGCGGACCGTCTTTCGAGGGGGCTGAATTTCACCAGGCTCTCAAGCAACGTCACTCCCATCTCTACCCCAAAATGCTAGACGAGCACCCCGACTGGGTCAACTCTCAAGCCCCCGATGGCACCACCCCGCTGCATATTGCTGCTAACGGCTGCGATTTGGAGGCGGTCAGCTTTCTCCTGGGACGAGGGGCCAAACTCGACGGAGTCGACCAGGACGGCAACACCCCTTTTCACCTGGCCGCCCAACCGGCTGCCCTGGAGGGTGACACAGCTCCGGTCGAAGGAGCCACTGAGAAAGCTCGGATCGCCACCAAGACGTTCCAGAAAGGCACGGGGGTCCAGGGTAAACTCGCGGCCGGCAAATACCACAAGCAATCCGAGATCCTCAAACGCTTCATCGCCCGGGAAGCCGATCCTAGCACCAAGAACAAAGCTGGCAAGACCCCAGTCGACTTACTGGGTCAAGAGCGCTATCTTTCCATCAAAATGGAAGTCGAGAATCCGGGCGGCTTTTAGGTTTTTTTCACGATAGTTTCAGGGTGACCCGATAGGTTGAGTCTGCCATGAACATCGCAGCACCAGAGCACCACCGCCCCGGCTTCGTCCAGTTCATCGCCGCCAGGACCCGCCAGGAGCCGAGCGCCGTAGAAGAGGCGCTGGCTGTGGATTCTAGGGAACTCGACACCGTGGCCGATGACCCCGTCGAGAAGAAAATCGAATACGCCGCCGAGTTGCTCTGCCGAGCCAATCTGGCCGAAAGAAAAGGCGACGAAAATCCCACCCAAGAGTTCGACAAGTTCGGGGAAGTCAACCCCCTGGTCGGCTCGGCTCTAGAAGAAGTCCTCGACGAGGTAGCCGATTGGGCTCAGAGCGAGCCGAGACTCTACCGTTTCGAGGCCGAGGGCAACGGAATCTTCGCTGTCGACTTCGCTGACACCCTCGAGCCCGACCGAGAGCAAAACTATACCGGAACCCTCTTTGTAGACACCACCCCGGGAATCGACGGAGTCGTTCTCTACTACGGCCAGCGAGCCGAAGAATAGTTTGGGGCCGCTACAACTCCGAACGGTTCGGAGTTTCGTCTGGTTTCGGGTCGCCTTTCAGACCCGCTTCTATTATCCGATTTTCGCTCTGCTCTTTCTAGACTTTGGCTTGACGCTGGAGCATTTCGCTCTTCTCAACCTGTTGTGGGCCATCACCATCGTGACCCTAGAAGTTCCCTCAGGGGCCCTGGCCGACCTGGTCGGCCGAAGAGCTTTGGTGATAGCCGCTTCCATCTTGATGGTTCTTGAAATGGTTGTGATTCTTCTGGCCCCGCCGGGCCGCACCGAGATGGTCCTTCTCTTATTTGCCTTGAACCGAATCTTTAGCGGGGCTGCTGAAGCCCTGGCCAGCGGAGCCGATGAAGCCCTCACCTACGATTGCTTGTCGAAACTAGGGAGAGAAGATGAGTGGCCTCAGGTTCTAGAACGGTTGACCCTGGCCGGATCCGCCTCTTTTTTTGTGGCCATGCTAGTGGGTGCGGCCGTCTACGACCCTAATGTCCTAGCCCACCTGGGGCTCCAGGTGACTCGCGAAGACGTCCTCAAACTTCCCATCTGGCTGACCCTGGCAAGCTCTTTGGTGGCTACCGTTTCGGCCTGGCAGCTAGAACGGGACCCTCTCGAGGGAGAGAAAGCTCACTTTGGTCAGGCCTTTAGCCAGGTGGCTCAGGCGGGGAGATTCATCCTCTCGAGCCGGACAGTTCTGGTGGTCATCGGGGCCGTCGTGTTACTGGACCACGTTATCCGTCTCGTCTTGACCCTCTCAAGTGAATACTACCACGCTATCGGATTCAGTGAAGCCTGGCTGGGTGTGTTGAGCGCTCTTTTCGCGGGGGTCGGAATGACTGTAGGCAAGCCAGCCCGTTGGCTCGCCGAGCACAGCACACCGGCCAAGATCTTCTTCTTGGTGGTCTCTTTGATCGGAATAGCTCTGGTCGGGCTGACTCTGGCTATCCCCTACTATGGCGCCATTTTCGTAGGTCTCCTGGGAGTAGCTATGACCGCCCTAGGGTTCTTCGCCAGCCACTTTCTCAATCGCCTCGTTCCCTCCGAGAAGCGAGCCACCGTCCTGTCCTTCAAAGGCTTGGCCCTGAATCTCGCCTACGGAGGCATCAATCTCCTCTATACCGGATACCTGACCACCCTCCCCGAAAACAGCGGCATTGTCGACAGCTTCTCGGCGCTGCCGCTCTATTTCGGTGTTCTAGTGGTGATCTTTAGCTTTTTCGTCTTCCGGTTGGGCCGTCAACAAAAACTCGTGTTCTGAGAGGGTCTCGAGCCGATAGGGAGAGTGGCCGTAGCGAGAGATCTCGACTTGTTCCTGACCGTCATCGAGACGCCAGTTTTCTTTTTCCCCCAGGAATTCCGGCTTGAGAAACTTGGGCAGATAGTCTTTCCAGCGTCGACGCCGGCGGGTGGAGACGGCCTCCGGGTTTTTGATGCGCATCTCCCCCTCCTCAAAAGAGATGGAGAAGTGGCTCGAATCTTGTTGAACCAGGCGAGCGCCCGGGCCATCAAATTCGACTTCCCACCCGCTATCAAAGACATAGCTATTACCCCGATGGACGTAGGCGCCACCTTCGACAGTGACTTCCATCTCGGGTTTATCGCGATAGAGAGGGAAAAGAAAATTGCTGCCTGCCCAAAGGGCTGCTCCTACTCCAGCCATCCCGATGGTCACCTGAGGAAAGGCCGAAGCAGCCGCCACGGTAGCGGTATAGCTGCCCAGGTAAATGGCCCGACTCAGGGAAGCCTCGACTCCCATGATCTGAAAGAAATTCTTGCTATACTCGGGAGTGCTGTTGGGGCCTTTGTTGATAATCTGATCGTGAATGGCAAGATTCGCCTTGCCCGACATCACCCCCGAGATTCCGCTGGAGAGAACAGAGGTTGCGTAAAGGCCGAGAAAGGCGTGACCGGGATTGAGGGGAAGAGCCCCGATCACTTCGGGGTGGAGGCCAAAGTAGCAGGCTGCCGTGACCGTGCTCAGGCCGGCCGTGTAAAGAGAGACCTGCTTGAGGCTCTCCATCGGCCTTTCGGAGTTGCGAGCCTGGTCGACCACGCTCCCCAGGAAGCTCTCACCCAGGATGCCCACCAGAGGGCTTCCGATATTCCCTATTGAGGAGATCGTCCCGGCGATACCGTAAGCAGCCCCCTGCTCCCAAAGCTTGGGCGTTATGACACCGAGCAAAACAGCGGCTCCTACGTCTCCTAACACATCTCCAGCTTTGAGAACTCGGTACTCGGGGTCATCGCGGAGCAAGTCAAGAAAGACCTGAAACCGTTCCGTAAACGACTTCTCGCGAAGCTGGTACATTTCCAGCCCCATCTCGTCACTCAGGCCAAAGTAATCCTTAAGTTGTTGACTATAGCCTAACTCGCCGATGGAAGTCTCCCGCTTAGGCTCGAACTCGTTACTGCGAAGAAGCTCCTTGAGGGCTTGATCAGCGAACTCGGGAACGGCCACTTCTTTACTAGTGATAGTGGAACCGAAAAATCCGCCCGAGGGAAGCGGTGTAAACAGCTCATTACGGTAGATCGGAGCGGGATCGAAATCGGGTGCGACGGCTTTGTAGACGCTGAAGGTCGAACCGGGCGCCGACACCACAGCTGCCCGGTAGGCATCCACCTGGAGCCCAGAGTCGGTGTTGTGATAAACCACCGAGAGGGCCACCTCTTCGCGAGGATTTCTCACCATCTCGACCAGGGCGTCGTCAAGACCAAACTGCTGTTGGGCGAAGTCCACGTTGGCGGACGTTAAGGCGAACTCATCGTAGGCCGCGCCTTGAGCAAAGAGCGGATTGGCGCTGAGCCGCCCGCTCGAGCGGATTTCGACGGAGTCGACCTGATGGCTATTGGACTGTTTGGTGGTGGGAGCTGTTCGGATGGACGGGCTAGTGGTTGTTGCTGCAAGACTGGAAACGCGCATCACTTACCCTCCTCCTGGGAGGTTTTATCGTTTCGCCCGAATCAGTTGGTAAAGGAGTTGTTAACTACCGGCCGGAGTTTCGGAAGTAGGAGTGGCAGGGAGGGTGGTCAGCAGTTGGAGGAGTTCAGCCCGAAGCTCTTCGCCGGTTTCGGTTTTCAGTTGACGGATGCGCTCAGCCATCCACTGGTCGTTCAGTTCATATTCCACCCAGTTGCTGAAGTCGCCCCGATCGAAATGGTATTTCACGGAAGCAGTCTCGATGTAGTGGAGAGTGTCGAGAAACTCATTGTAAGAACGGGCCCGAACTCCCAGGTAGCGACCCGGCGTCCAGAAATGAAAGGCGCGGTCTTCAGGGAGCTGGTCGTAGGGCCGCTCAAGATAATCAACCGCGCCCGGGTCAGCCTGACGGGGCCCTGGGCTCTCCTTGAGGTGCTCGATTCTCTCTACGCTCGAACTGCACAATTCTCGGGCTTGCGCGGGCGTCTCCCCTTCGGCAGCGATGTTGAGGGCCGGCTTGTTCTGAGCCGGCACGACCAACCACCATCCCCCCGGCACAAACACTTTGAGACCGTCGATCATTTGGGTGGGCTGATTGCGCGAACTTTCTATCAGTCCCCGCATGATGCGACCTTTCTGCTGGTAGCTACAGGGGAGGGAAGTTTGGGCCAGGTGAAAGGCTGGGATCCACTGGACCATCTCCGAGAGCGGAAGTTTCTCGGTGGCCATCATCTGGAGCAAACGAGCAAAAGCGAACATGGCGTCAAAACCTGGCGAGAAGGAGGGGAAGCAGATGCTGCCGCTGGGATTTCCGGCCATCGCGATCTTCTCTTTGCCAAGATTGGCGGTGTGGGTGAGGGAACGGTTGTCGGTGCTGGTCCAGATCAATTTTCCGTTCTCTTGAGAGGCCAACTTCTCCAACACCGAGGGAGCCGAAACCGGGACAGCGACCAGAGGGTTGGTCGCCTGCCGGAAAACCAAAAGGGTCATCAGAGCCAGCAAACGAGGACCTTCGATGATCTCGCCCGTTTCGTCGACCACCGACATCCTCTCGGCATCAACGTCGAACAAGACCCCCAGGTCCGCTTTCAGGGTGGTTACAATGTCAGACAGTTGTTGCAAAGCCCGACCCCGGAATCGGAGCTGCTCTCTGGCTTTCAACGGCTCCAGGTGTGCGTTCAGGCTGACCGTTTCACAACCGAGCTTTCCCAAGATGGAGGGCAAAGCGACCGCTCCGTTGCCAAAACTGTAGTCGATGACGACTTTGAATCCCGCTTGCCGGACTAACTCGGTGGAAAGGTGAGAGGAGAAAGCGTCGATAAACTGATCCAACGTTCGGGCCGGAAAATCGATCACCCCCACCTCATCCATGGTCGTACGACGGAACTCTTCCCGGAAAAAGTTGTTCTCGATCTTACGCTGGGTGACTTTGCCGATGTTGATGCCTCTGTGGTCAAAAACCTCGACCTGGAGGGAACGGGTATCTTCACGGGCCACTCGGGAATGAATTCCTCCCACGGCCACAGAGTTGGCTAAGGTGGCCCGACTGATGGGGCTGGGTGTGACTCGCAGGTCGCGGACATTGATCCCCACTGAGACCAGTCCACAAATAATCGCACGACTGGTCAAACGAGAAGCCGGATGAGAGTCGCGACTGACCACCACCACCGACCCCTTCTCGAGACTGGCTCCATAGGCGGCCCCCAACTTCAAAGCGAACTCGGAGGTCACCTCAATATTGCCAAGACCGGTGATGCCACCTTCGACAAAAAGGGAACTGGGCCACTTGTTACCCCAGATAAGACTCAACGAGACGGTGGCGCTCGGCTCGATATTCTTGTCGGGCCAAACCTTGACCTGGGGCTGAAGGAGGGCTCCTTCCCCTACGAAGACCTTGTCGCCGAGAACGACCCCTTCACCGAGTTGAACATGGCTTTTCAAAGTCACCCGGCGGCAAATGGTGGCGCCCTGACTGCGAACATTGCGGCCGATAAAGGTATTATCCCAAAGAATATCGCGATGAAGGGTAGCTCCCTCCTCGACGATGCAGTTATCCCCTACCACGGTCCCTTCCAGAACCCTGGAGTTCTCTCGAATGCGACAGTTACTGCCGATGACGACGGGACTCTCCACGTGGGCGCCGGGATGGATCCGAGTTTCCTTTCCTACCCAGACCCCGTCGCGAATCTGCTCACCAGGAGGCGAATGGTTGACCCGCCCCATCAGAACATCGCGGTTGGCCTGGTGGTATTGCTCGAGGCTGCCGATGTCGCACCAGTAACCCTCGGTGACGTAGCCGTAGATCGGCATCCCCTCTTCCAACATTCGGGGGAAAAGGTCTTTGGAAAAATCGACTTGCTTGCCCGGCTCCATCATCTGGAGAACGGAGGGTTCCAGCACATAGATTCCCGTGTTGATGGTATCAGAAAACACCTCTCCCCAGCTGGGCTTCTCGAGAAAACGCTCCACCCGGGATTCGCTATCGGTGATCACCATTCCAAACTTGAGGGGATTATCCACCCGGGTCAAAACAATCGTGGCAGCAGCCTTCTTCTCGCGATGGAAATCGACGGCCTCGGTCAAGTCAAAGTCAGTGAGGGCGTCTCCGCTGATGACCAAAAACGACTCTGTCAGATACTCTTCAACCTTCTTCACGCTTCCCGCTGTCCCCAGCGGTTCGTCTTCGATGGAGTAAAGCATCTTCAAGCCCCAGTCGGCCCCGTGCCCAAAGTAGGACGTGATCTCGTCAGCCAGGTAATGGAGTGTGACCAATAGGGTGTTGACCCCATGGCGCTTAAGCAACTCCACGGTATATTCCATCACGGGTTTGTTGCAAACCGGGACGAGGGGTTTCGGCAGGTTACAGGTGAGCGGCCTCAGTCGAGAGCCCTGCCCCCCGCCCATGACGACTGCCTTCATGGTAGCAGCGCTTCCACGAGCGGAAAGGTACTCCTTCGGATTCAGGCGGGGAGCTGAATTCCGCCCTCAAAGAGGTCCTCTTGAGCGAGCGGGAGTTCGTCCTCAGTGTAGACGAACAGCGGCTCGCCCTGGAGCTTCAAGAGTCTCTCTTCCAGGTTCAGCATCCGCTCCGACAAGTCGTCGGGTGAGTCCTCTGTGACCGCCGGCAGCTCTTCCTGAGAGCGCACCCACAGAGCTTCGAGGGAGGCAAACTCGCGCGAATGCTTGAGATTGAGTTCCTCGATCTGAGACTCCAATTCAGCCAAGCGATTCCAGGCCTGCTCGGCCATGCCTGAGGCACCGCTGGCCTGGTTGGAGGGGGCGCCCTCCTCCATCTCGTCGACTCGTTCGGCCAGGTCCATGGTGGCCAGGACGCTCTCCTCGACAGCCTCTCGCAGAGTTTCGAAGCGGTCGTCTCGCTCCTCTAGGGCTCGTCCCAATTTGCGAACTTGCTGGCGGCCCTTCTGATGGGCCTCGTCAAGTTCGGCCACCAGTTCGCTGAGAGCGGCGAAAGCCTCCTCGTGATATTTCATACGCCGGTCGAGGTCACTCACCTGACTGGCGTATTTCTCGCCGGTGTCGATCTGATTGAGGGCTGACCGCAGCGAGCCAAACTCTCTCTTCAGTTCTTCGACGGCCTGTTTGAGGGACTCGACGGCGAGGTTCGTCTCGTCGGAGTGACTCTCGGGCTCAGACTCTTGGGACTGGCGGCGCACCCCGGCTGAAAGTAACGACTGGAGCTTGACCATCTGGGAACGCTCAACCTCTTGCTTTCGTTCTAGCTTCGATTGGAACTCCAACAGTTTCGGATCGGGCTCATCCACCCTCGAAATCCGAGCCAGAACCTGCTCCAGTCGAGTTTGACGCTGACGGATGCTCTCTTCAAGCTCGGCGACCCTTTCGCGAGCTTTCGACCGCGTCAACCCCTTACGCTTCGCCATAGAGGTGTCTTCGGCCCCGACCAGGAGGCTTCCTACGTGGAGCGTCGCCGTCGTCGATGACCGAGGGCCTGACTTCGGGCCAGCTTGGGACCGCGCCGAGGGGACTGAATGCCAGCATCCATAATCAAACGAATGACCCGGAAACGGTGAGGCCGGTAAGGCTCCAACAGCTCCAGCATCCGCTGGTCGTCGGCTCGCTCTTCACCAGCCAGAGCGAAAGCCACTGAGTTCGGGAGGTCGTAGTCACCTAGAGGCACCACATCGGGCCAACCAAGACAAAACCCCAGCGTGAAATCACAAGTCCAGGGACCGACGCCGCGCAGGCCCAGTAAGAGCCGACGTAGCTCCTCCCGGGGCAGGGTCACCTTCTTGTCCAACCTCGACCCGACCCAGCCGAGTTCTTGAACGACGGAAGCTCTTTTGCGCTCGACTCCAAGACTTCCGAACTCCCCTCCGCCTAGGCCTTTGAGGGTCTTGGGTGAAGGGGGCAGGAGCACCGAGGCGCCCTCAGGAGCCGACTCTCCGTAGCCCATCACCAAACGCCTGTAGCTGTTGGCCGCCTCATCCCAGGCCACCCGTTGTTGCAGCACCAAAGTGATAAGGGTCTGAGACAACCAGGGGGCCCGACTGAG
The DNA here is from genome assembly GCA_964423525.1 of uncultured Burkholderiales bacterium. GTDB lineage: Bacteria > Vulcanimicrobiota > Xenobia > Xenobiales > JADMJV01 > CAYRFU01. Next base: position 24,953 of record CAYRFU010000050.1, read on the forward strand.
ACGAAGAGTAGGCCACCGTCGGCATCGTTCCGCCAATTTTCCAGGATGAAAATCGCCCAAATCATCGCCTAGACCGAGAACCCTTTCGGACCAATCAACCAGAAGCGCCCCTCCCTCACCCAACCCGGTGGCCGTGACCCTACCACTCTCGTGGACGAGACGGAGAACGCCCGCTCCTTGCGGAGTCCAAACCGCTTTCTCGAAAACACCGTCGACACAACGGGCCGTCGGGTCACTGGGACCAAACCGGTGCCACCGTAGCGTTTCAAAAAACGGAAAATCGGCGCTAACGTCGATCTGTTTCGAGTTGGTCAAGCTTCCAGCCGTCTTCTTTGATAAAGGTCCAGCTCCGGTGTTGGCCAGGCTCGTCTCCCGGGCGACCCACCTTAACCAGGGCTTTGCTCCCTGTCACCCTTTCCTGAAGCACCTGAGGTGCGGACCCCTCGGACAGATTCCAGGAACGCGCCAACTTTTCCAAATCAGTCACCTGAAGGCGCCTTTGAGCCCGGCTTGAAAGCAGGGAGCGAGCCGACTCGACCCGACCCTCAGCCAGCTGCTCCAGAAACTCTCGGGCCAAGCCGTAAGGACGCCTGCTGAGGTCGGGAGGAGCGGTCTCGACCGCCTGCTGAACGGAACGGACCTCGTTCGTCTGGATAGAATGGGCCATCGCCAAAAGCAGGATGGCCACCACAATCACGGCTGCGAAGGCAGCGTAGATTTGAAGCGATGCCGCTTCGACCGGTGCCTGGATGTCGGCTTGTTCGGTGGCCACCGCGGCCGGAGCGAACTGAGATAGATCGGCCTGAGTGGAAAGGACCTCGGCGAACTCGGTGGCGTCAGAAAGATGGCCATAGGTAAAGGCTGCCGGCTGGTGCCGATTGTCGGCATAGAGAACCCCTTTCAAACCCGATTTCAGGTCGTTAAAAGGAACGCAGAGGACGGAACGGATCCCCATCCCCTGGATGGTGGCGTCGGCCGAAAACCGGGGATCTTTTTGAGCATCCACCAACATCAGCGGCTTGCCGTCGGCCAGAGTTCTTCGAATCAAGCGTTGGGAAACCAACTTGAGGTAGTCGCCTTCCATCCCCCCCACAGCTGCGGCCCTCAACTCTCCGGTTTTCAGGACGTAAGCCACCAGAGCCCGCTCTACCATAGGAATGTTAGCCAAAAATCCCATGGCCACCCGCGAACGCTGCTGCTGGGCTTGACTCAGGCCCCCAGATTGAGAGGCCGCCAGGGCTTGCTCCAGGGCTCCCAGCCCTTCTCCCACGGATTTCTTAGGCTTATTCGACGGGGTCTTCAGAATTTTAGCCAACTCGTCGTCTACCTTGGCCTCGGGAACCGAGAGTTCAGTTTCTGAGGTGGAGGACTTCGAGGGTTTCGTCCCGCCCAGGATTTCTGCCAAGTTCGTATCCAGCCCACGTCCCGGTGGTTCCATCGTTTTGATGACCATGGTCTCGTCAGGATTGGGAGGGGGCTCGGAGGAAGCCTCCTCTTTCTCGGCTAGCTCTTGCTGCGGTGGTTCCTCCGGTGAGGGCTCGGTCGTCGCCTCGGGTGACGGGGGGGGCTCGGCCGGCTCCGGCGTTGGAGTTTTGGGAGGCTCTTCGGGATAGGAAGGCGGTAGAGGCGGTCCGAAAACGACTTCCTCGCTAGACGATAGCTGGACATCTGCGAAAGGATCCGAATCGAGAAACTCATCGAGTTCCGTAAAGACCGTCTCGATCTCTTTGAGAATGTCACCTTCTATGGGCTTGTCGTCGGCCACCTAGGACATCTTTTCGGCGAGAGCTAGGGTCACCCTGTGCGCTGGGCGTGTTGACAATCAGCGACGACCGTCACTGCTTTCTTTCCTTTGGTTGAGC